>NZ_JANRKZ010000039.1:0-37988 GCF_033763155.1 Microcella sp. | reverse complement strand
GTGCAAGACCGCTTCACGCTCTCGCTCGCCGAACTGCGTCACGCGCACCGCGACACGTTGCCCGCGCGCTTCGGCGCGCTGGTCGGCGGCTAGGGGCTCTGGGGCGGCTCGGCCGCCAACATAGCCCTCCCCACTAGGCTCGCGCTCGTGACCACCACGCGCGCAAGCTCCCCCGCCGGCCTGACGCTCGACGAGGTGCGCTCGCGCATCCAGCTCGGGCAGACCAATGTGATGCCCAGCGACACGGGCCGCTCGTTCTGGCGCATCATGCAGGCCAATCTGTTCACGCTCTTCAACCTCATCGTGGGCGGCAGCTTTGCTCTGCTGCTCGTGCTGGGCTATTGGCAAGACGCGCTGTTCGGGTTCTTCGTCATCGCCAACGTCGTCATCGGGGTGGCGCAAGAGTTTCGCGCCAAGCTCACCCTCAGTCGTCTCGCCGTGCTCAACGCCCCGAAAGCGCGCGTGCTGCGCGACGGTGTCGTCAGCGAGGTCGCCGTCGGCCAGGTCGTGCTCGACGACGTGTTCGTGCTCGCGGCGGGCGACCAAGTGACGGCCGATGCCGTCGTGCTCGAAGCGCACGGACTCGACGTTGACGAGTCACTGCTCACCGGTGAGGCCGATCCGGTGGCGTCTCCCGCGGGGCGCGAGCTCATGTCGGGCTCGAGTGTCGTGGCGGGCAGCGGGCTTGCGCGGGTCATCCGCGTGGGCGCCGACTCCTACGCTGCGCGCATCACGGCCGAAGCCAAGCAGTTTTCGCTCGTGCGCAGCGAGCTGCGCAGTGGCATCGCGCGCATCATTAAGTGGATCACCATCGCTCTGCTGCCGGTGGGCGCGATCGTCGTCAATGGGCAGATGCAGGCCGTCGGTGGCTGGGAGGTCGCGATTGCCACGGGCGCCTGGCGCGAAGCCACGGTCGGCTCGGCCGCGAGCCTCATCGCGATGATTCCGCAGGGGCTCGTCTTCATGACGAGCGTCGCCCTCGCCGTCGGTGCCGTCAAGCTCGCGCGGCGCGAAGTGCTCGTACAAGAGCTCGCGGCCGTGGAGGGCCTCGCGCGCGTCGACATGCTGTGCCTCGACAAGACCGGCACGCTCACCGAGGGCCGCATGGTGTTCGACTCGGTTGAGCCGTTTGCGAGCTCGACAGCGGGGGACACGGTTGACCCCCTCACCGATACCGACCTCGACCCCGCAGCTGCGGCCGTGCTCGCGTGGATGGGCGCCGACCGCGACGCCAACGCCACGGCCCGCGCCCTCGCCGAGCGCTTCACGACACCGCCCACCGAGCACCCCGTTCGCGCCATCGAGTTCTCGAGCCGCCGCAAGTGGAGCGCCGTCTCGTTCGCCGACGGCCCCGCGCGCGGCACCTGGGTCATGGGCGCGCCCGACATTGTGCTCGCTTCCGTTCCCGATGCGACGGATGCTCTCGCCCGGTTCGCCGAGCGCGCCACCGCGGGCCAGCGCACGGTCGTACTCGCGCGCACCGAGGTCGTGCTCGACCCGCCCGTCGAGACTGCCGACGGTGAGCGGGCTCCCGAGCCCGAGTTGCCCGTCGGCGTGCGCGCCGTCGCCCTCGTGTCGTTCCGCGAGAAGGTGCGCGACGACGCGCATGAGACGCTCAGCTACTTTCGCGAGCAAGCGGTCGAGCTGTGCGTCATCTCGGGTGATGACCCGCGCACGGTGGCCGCGGTCGCGCGCGAGGCGGGCATCCACCACGACGGACCCGGGTTCGACGCGCGTCAGTTGCCCGCGGAGGAGGCTGAGCTCGACGCCATCATGGCTGAGCACCGCGTGTTTGGGCGGGTGACGCCCGAGCAGAAGAAGGCCATGGTGCTCTCGCTGCAACGCCTGGGCCACACGGTCGCGATGACGGGTGACGGTGTCAATGACGCGCTCGCGCTCAAGCACGCCGACCTCGGCATTGCTATGGGCTCGGGTGCCGCGGCGACGCGCGCTGTTGCGCGGCTCGTGCTGCTCGATGGTCAGTTCAGCCGGCTGCCACGGGTCGTGGCCGAAGGGCGCCAGGTCATCGCCAACGTCGAGCGCCTCGCCAAACTGTTTCTGTCGAAGACGACCTACGCCATTCTGTTCGCCGTCGTCTTCGGGCTGTTGTTGTGGCCCTTCCCGTTCTTGCCGCGGCAACTGTCGATCGTCGACGGCCTCACAATCGGGCTGCCGGCGCTCGTGCTCGCGCTGCTGCCCAACATCCAGCGCTACCGACCCGGCTTCTTGCGGCGTGCGGCGCGGTTCTGCATTCCGTCAGGACTCATCGTGGGCGGCACGCTGCTCTCGGTCGTTGCCTACGCCTACCTGGGCGGGTACGCAGCGCCGGTCGTGCAGACGACCGCCGTCATCACGCTCACACTCACGGCCCTCTGGGTGCTCGTGATCTTGTCGCGGCCGTTCACGCTCATCACGAGCATTGTCGTGGTCGCCGCTGATCTCGGGCTCGGCGTCGTGCTCTCGATTCCGATCGTCACCGACTTCTTGCAGCTCGGCGCTCCGCCGCTTGAGCTCGTGCTCGTCGCGGTGGGAGCAAGTGCGGTTGGTTCTGTCGTGCTCGAAGTCACGCACCGTCTGGTGTCGCGGTCGGCTGGGGCCGGCGAAACAGCCGCAGCCGCCGCTGCGCCAGCAGCACGCCGAGGATAACGAGCACGGCACCAACAGGCTCGTTCCAGACGAGCACCTCGCCGAGAATGAGCACGCCCAACAGCACGCCAACGGGCGGCGAGATGTAGGTGACCGTCGCGGCGCGAGTTGGTCCCCACGCGCGCACGACGTTTTGGTTCCAGGCGTAGGCGAGACCCGTGCCGAGGGCTCCGAGCAACACGATCGCGATGAGCACGGTGGGCGTGAGCGTGATGGGCTGGGCCCCCACGATGGGCGTGAGCATGAGCATCCACACCGCCGCGAGGCCGATCATGACGAAGCTAAAGACAATCGCGCTCACGCCGCTGTTGCTCAAGAAGCGACGCATGTACGAGAGGCTGAAGCCATAGCAGGCGGTCGCGCCGAGCAAGGCGATGTACGGAACCAGGCCGCCCGTTCCGGGCTCAATACCCTGCCAGGGCCCGACGATCACGACCACACCGATGATGCCCACGACGATGCCGAGCACTTGCTCACGCGTGAGCTTCTCGATGCGAAACGCGAGCCCCGCGATGAGCGCCGTCATGATGGGTGTTGTGGCGTTGAAGATGCTCGCGACGCCCGACGATACGTATTGCTGTGCCCACGCGAAGAGCTGATACGGGATGACCGCGAACGTCACCGAGAGCAGCGCCAAGTGCGCCCACACGCGCCGCGATCGCGGCAAACGGTCGCGCGTGACGAGCGCGATGAGCCCCAAAGTGATGGCCCCGAAGAGCGTGCGACCCGTGGCGACCTGCACCGGTGACAGGCCCTCGAGCGCGAGCGCGATGAACAAGAAACTCGCGCCCCACACGACACCCGCGAGGGTGAACTGCACCGCGATCCACGCGTCAGACGTGCGGGGCGGGGCGGCAGGAGCGTCGTTGGTCACCTCGCGAGACTACTGCCGTGCACCGGCACCCTCGGTGGCCCGCTGTCGCGACGGCAGAAACCCGCTAATGCTCAGTCGTGATCGTGCCCGTGGTAGCGATCTGCTCGTGGTGGTGAATGACCTCGGCGACGATGAAGTTGAACCACTTCTCGGCGAACGCGGGGTCGAGCTGCGCCTCGGTCGCGAGCGCCCGCAGCCGCTCGATCTGCACGCGCTCGCGCTCGGGATCACTCGGCGGCATATTGGTCGCCGCCTTCAACCGGCCCACCGCTTGCGTGCTCTTGAAGCGCTCGGCGAGCAAGTGAATCAGCGCGGCGTCAATGTTGTCGATGCTGCGGCGCAGCGACGTGAGCTCGACCATGGCGGCGTCATCCATGGCTTGACTGTATCGCGGCGAGCGCTCACCTCTAGAGTGTCGCCATGACGACGGATGCTCGCTCGCGCGGCGCGTGGCGCGACACGGCCGCCACTCGCGTGTTCGGGTCGCTCTTCAGCTGGTTCTCGCTCGCCCTTGCCCTGACGCTGCTGTTTCAATCGGTCAGCGCGCTCGCCGACCTGGGGGGATCCTGCGCCCGCGGAGGCCCCTATGAGATCGCGGTCGAGTGCACCGACGCGATCGTCCTCTTCACTCCGTGGAGTGTGTTCGTCGGAATCGGCGCGGTGTTTCTCGGCGCGTGGCTTGCGCAGGGCTTCGGGGCTGCCATCTTGCTGTTCGCGTGGCCGGGTCTGTTCGTCAGCCTCGCCGTCGTGTTCTTTCGCTCGCTCATCGAGTACGGCGACCTGACCGGACTCTTCATCGGCATTCTCTTCGCCGCGATGGGGCTCGCCCCGCTCGTGCTCGTGTTGCCCGCGGCACCGCAACGCATGCTGTTGGGCCGCGTCGACGCTGCGGGCCGCGCATTCTGGGAGGCACGACCCGCGCGCGGTCACGTGCTCTCGCGGCGACCCCCGCGCGAGCCGGGCGACAACCATCCGAGTATCGGCGACTGGGTGCTGAGTGCGAGCGTCGCCGGAGGCGGAATCGCGCTCGGCGTGTGGCTCGGCGTGCTCTGGTTCGCCTCGGTCGCTTAAGCGCTCGGTGAGCGCAGGCGGCGCAGCAGGCCTTCCCGAACGGCGGGCCACTCGTCGATCACGATCGAATAGATGGCCGTGTCACGCCATGACCCATCAGCGCGCGGCTGGTCGCGGCGCGCGATGCCTTCAAACTGGCCGCCGAGCTTGACGATGCCCGCACGCGACCGCTCGTTGAGCACGTCGGCCTGCAGTTTGATGCGGCCGTACCCGTGCTCGACAAGGTGGCCGAGCAGCAAGAGTTTGCACGCGGGGTTGACGGATGATCCCCAGTGCTCGGGTGCGTAGGCGGTGTAGCCGATGTGGGCCGACTCGGCGCCGGGGTTGAGGTCGAGAATCGTGGAGGTGCCGATGACGGTGTGCGCAGCATCCGTCACGACATAGACGTGGGCGCGCCCGATTCGCAGGTAGGTCGGAAGCCACTCGGCAAACGCGTCGCCCGTGCGCGCAGCCGCGGGGCCGCCGCCCCAGCCGCCCGCGAAGACCTCGGGCCGGCCGAGCGCGGCGGTGAGGCCCGCCAGGTGCGCGGGCTCAAAAGGCTCGAGCCGCACACCGTGCCCCTCGAGCGCGACGTAGGGAAGGTCGCGGGCAGTCACGCTCAGCCGAGAAGGTCGTGCCGCACGACGATCGCGTCACGCGCGGGGCCGACACCGATGGCCGAGATGCGGGCGCCACTCATGGCCTCGATTGCGAGCACGTAGTCTTGCGCGTTCTTCGGCAGCTCGTCGAAGGTGCGGGCGCCCGAGATGTCTTCTGACCAGCCCGGAAAGTTCTCGTAGATCGGCACGGCGTGGTGAAAATCGCTCTGCGAGACGGGCACCTCGTCAACGCGCACACCGTCGACGTCGTAGGCAACGCAGACCGGGATGCTCTCGAGCCCCGTGAGCACGTCGAGCTTGGTCATGACGAAGTCGGTCACTCCGTTGATGCGCGCCGTGTAGCGCGCGATGGGGGCGTCGTACCACCCGCAGCGCCGCGGGCGACCCGTCGTCGTACCGAACTCGAAGCCCGTCTTGCGCAAGAACTCGCCCGACTCGTCGAACAGCTCGGTGGGGAAGGGACCAGCGCCGACGCGTGTCGTGTAGGCCTTGACGATGCCGATGACGCGATCGATGCGATTGGGGCCGATGCCCGAGCCCGTGGCCGCGCCGCCCGCCGTCGAGCTCGACGATGTGACGAAGGGGTAGGTGCCGTGGTCGACGTCGAGCATCGTGGCCTGGCCACCCTCGAAAAGCACGGTCTCACCGCGCTCGAGCGCTTGGTGCAGCACGAGCGCGGTGTCAACAACCATGGGCCGCAACCGCTCGGCGTAGCTCAGCAACTCGTCGACGACCTCGTCAGCGCCGATCGCGCGGCGGTTGTAGACCTTCACGAGCAAGTGGTTCTTGATGTTGAGGGCGCCTTCGACCTTCTGGCGCAAGATGTTCTCGTCGAAGAGATCTTGAATGCGGATGCCCACGCGGTTGATCTTGTCGGCGTACGCGGGGCCGATGCCGCGGCCCGTCGTGCCAATCTGCCGCTTGCCGAGAAAGCGCTCGGTGACCTTGTCGATCGTGCGGTGATAGTGCGTGATGACGTGCGCATTGGCACTGATAAGCAGTCGCGAAACGTCGACGCCGCGCGCGCTCAGCGCATCGAGCTCACCGAACAGCACCTCGATGTCGACGACCACGCCGTTGGAGATGATGGGCGTGACGCCCTCGGTCAGAATGCCGCTCGGCAGCAAGTGCAGCGCATACTTCTCGTCGCCGACGACGACCGTGTGACCCGCGTTGTTGCCGCCGTTGAACTTGACGACGTAGTCGATGCGGCCCGCGAGCAGGTCGGTGGCCTTGCCTTTTCCTTCATCGCCCCACTGGGCGCCGATGATGACGACGGCAGGCATGGGTGGTCCCTTCGAGAGATGGTGAGGGCTTGCCCTTGAGTCTATCGAGCGAGCAGGGCAGCGCCCTCGGCCCACTGGCCGCGGGCGGGCACGGGGTTGGCGCGAGCCAAGCTGCCGGGCGCGAGCCCCAACTGGCGCTCGGCCACGCCGAACACGATGTCGTTGGCCTCGGCCACACCAATGGCCGCGATTCCGTGGTGCTGCACGGCAACGCCGTCGGCGACGGCGGTCAACAAGCGTGAGTCGGCCGCGGGGTTGGCGCTCGACCCGAGCCCCGCATCCACGACCCGTTCAATCACGGTCGTGAGGATGCGCTCGCAGTCACGATGGTGTCGGTCGAGCGCAGCGGCAAGCGCCGGCGTGCGGCCCGCTTCGCTCCACGCGTCGATCCACACGCGGTAGTGGTCTTCGGGGGTGGAGGCGAGCCACCCGGCGAGCGCCGCGACGGGCTCGAGTCCGTCGAGCATTGCGCGGTCACTCGCGAGCTCGCTCGTCACGGCGAAGTCAAACGCGGCGGCGACGAGGTCGTCACGGGTCGAGAAGTAGTGGCGAATGAGCCCATGCACGACGCCCACCTCGGTGGCGACTTCGCGCAGCGTGACGCCCGCGAAACCCTTGACGGCGACCACGCGCAGAGTCGCACGCACGATCTCGTCGCGGCGCTCATCAGAGCTCTTGCGCTCGGGAACCTTGCGGAGTTCATGCACCCGTCGAGCATACGGCGCGACCGCACGATATTGTCCAAACGGATAAGCGGTGCTAGCGTTATTGTCCAGTTGGACAATTCGAATCCAGGAGACTCGTCATCATGAACGCGCACCACAGGCAAGCACGACTTCTCGTGCCGAGCGTCGTGGCAGCCATGGTCGTGCTCTCATCGGCCTCGTTCGTCATCTTCCCGTTGATCCCGGCCCTGCAGGGCTCGCTCGGCGTCAGCACCGCCGAGATCGGCTATCTCGCGGCCGCCGGTTTTGCCTCCGCGCTCATCGCCGAACTTCTCGTCGCTCCTGCGGCCGACCGCGGTCACGCACGGCTCATGGCCGTCATTGGTGTTGTCATGGTTGCCGGTTCGCTCGCGATCAGCGCCATCTCGGTCGAGGGCTGGCAACTCATCATCGGCCGTGCGGTCGGCGGCTTTGGCTTCGGCATCTTCGTCATCGCCGCGAGCGCGCTCATCGTGCGTCACGACCACGCCCGCAGCGGCGAGCTGCTCGGCCGCCTCGGCGCCGCCGAACTCGCGGGCATCGCCGTGGGCCCGCTCGCCTCGGGCCTTGCCCTCTCGTTTGCCGGCCCGAGCGCGATTCTCGCTGTCTCAGCCGCCATCGTGCTCGTGGCCCTCGTGCCCGTGCTCGTGGGCTTTCGCGAGACGGCCCCGGCGGTGTTCGATGAGGCGCATCCGCCCACCGGGGGTATCGCCGCTGGCGTCATCGGCTTCGATGGCACGGATGCTGACCGCACTCTGCGCTTTGGAGCCGGGCCGCCCCGCTCGAGCCTCGACTTGCTGCGCTCACCCCGCATCATCGGCATCGTGTTGCTCTATGCCGCCGTCATGGTGCCGACCGGAGCGTACGACGGCGTCTGGCCGCGCTTCATGGCCGACATCGGCGCTGACCCCGTGCTGACCGCCGCGAGCTATGCACTCTTCGCGGTGCCCTACGTGCTCGTTGCCGGGTGGGCGGGTCGTCTCGCCGACCGCCGCGGGGGCGTCGCCGCCTATGCACGCGGCCTGCTCATCTTGCTGCCGATCGTGACGCTCTATGGCGTGGTGGGCAACCCCTTCATCGCCACGGGCATGGGTTTCGTCGAGTCGACGGGCCAGGCGCTCGCCTTCATCGGCGCTGCGGCCGCGATGGCACACGCGGTCGACCCGGCCCGTGCGGGCTCGGCGCAGGGGCTGCTGCGCGGCATTGGACTCGCGGCCGCGACCGTCGCCGCAGCCTTCTCGGGGCTCGCCTACGAGGCCGGCGGAGCATTGCTGCTGTTTGGTGGCACCGCGATCGCCGTGGCCGTGCTTGCCGCGGTCGGGCTGTTGCTCGCGCGCGAGCGTCGGGCTCGTCCTCCTTTGTGAGGACTGTGACCGGCTGGGTCGTGGCCATAGATTGAGGTGCGTCGACGTCACAAACTCTTTCGGTAAATGGTGAGCTGCTCATGAAGTTGCTGGCGATACTGGCCATAGCGGTGGTGGCGTGGTGGGCGGCCACGACCTTCGCGCTTCCCTCAGATGCGCACGCCCTCACGGAAGCGGATGCGCGAGACTTCACGAATCGCCTGATCGAGCTGACAGATGACGTCGATGTCGAGACCTTCTGCGATGAATTCGCCGCAGATCACACCATGTGCGAGAGAAGTCTCGCGGAATACGGTTCACAGCCCGAGGTCGTTTCTGCATGGTCTCGTGCCGACCTGTCTGTCGAGCCGTCACACAGCGGTTCGATGATCGTGACGTTCACGCGCGCTGACGGCACTAGCTCGGCTATCGAGGTTCTCCGCGAGGGGGATGAGATTCGAGCCGTTAACCCCGTCTTCTGGGCCGAACGCACCATCGTCGGCTGAGTAACCCGTCACCCTCGCCCCCGGCAATCGTCACGGCGACTACTCGGCTCCATCGACAAGACTCTCGACATGGGGCGGCAGCGTGAGCGTGGCGAAGAATCCGCCGCCGAGCGCGCCGAGAAAGTCTGCGGCTCGTGCGGCCGCCGCATCGAGTGGCGGGCGAAGTGGGCGCGCGACTGGGATTCCGTGCGTTGGTGCAGCGACGCGTGCCGCGCTCGCGGGGTGCGGCCCGTGGATCGGGCGCTCGAAGAGAGCATCCGGAGCATGCTGAGCGGTCGCGCCGCGGGAGCAACCATCTGCCCGAGCGAAGCGGCGCGGGCGGTCGCGGGTAGTGACGATGACGCCTGGCGCGACCTCATGGAGCCCGCGCGGCGCGCTGCCCGGCGCCTCGTCGCCGCGGGCGAGGTCGAGATTACGCAGGGCGGCCGGATTGTCGACCCTTCGACGGCGAAAGGCCCGATCCGCCTGCGCCGCGTGACGCGCTAGCCGGCGGCGTTCCTAGTCGGCCGCGGGCGACTGCTGGTGCGCACCCACGCGCCAGCGGCCCTCGCTGTAGACGTAGGTCGTGGTGGCCCACATGTCGACGGGTGATCCGTCGCGCGTGCTGCGCAACCGGTAGGCCAGCATCGCGGCCCGATCGCCGAGGCGCACGACACGTTGGTCGCTCATGGTCGCCTCGCCCCACGTCGTGCCGTCGAGGGCCACGATCGCCGCGGAACGCTCGACGAGTGATCCGTCGTCGATGAGCACGGCATCCGTCGTCATCGCTTTTTGCAGGTGGCTGCCGCCGTCGCCGTGCCGCATCGCCTCCCACAGCTCGTGCTCGTGGCGGATGAGTTGAGCGGGCAGATCATCGGTGATCACGGTCATGGGCACAGTCCATCGGCTGCGGCGGGCGCCGTCAAGAGCCGACCGCCACGGGATGCTGATCACGAGCGAGCGTGCGCCCGCACCCACTCGTGCATGATGATCGCGGCCGCCGCGCTCGCGTTGATCGAGCGCGTCGAGCCATACTGCGTGATCTCGACGACCTCGTCGGCGGCGGCGAGCGCTTCGGGCGACAGGCCCGGGCCCTCTTGGCCGAAGAGCAGGATGCACGCGCGCGGCAGCGGCGCAGCATCCACGGGCCGCGACCCCTCGACATTGTCGATCGCGACGATCGGCAGGTCGTGCGCGCGAGCGAACGCGACGAGGTCATCGATGGTCTCGTGGTGCGAAACGTGCTGGTAGCGGTCGGTGACCATGGCGCCGCGCTTGTTCCAGCGGCGTCGGCCGACGATGTGCACTTCGGCGGCGAGAAAGGCATTGGCGCTGCGCACGATCGACCCGATGTTCATGTCGTGCTGCCAATTCTCGATCGCCACGTGAAACGGGTGCCGGCGCGCGTCGAGATCGGCGACGATCGCGCTCATGCTCCAGTATCGGTAGCGATCGATGACGTTGCGGGTGTCGCCGTTGGCCAGCAGCTCGGGGTCGAGTCGCGGGTCGTCCGGCCACTCGCCCTTCCAGGGGCCCAGGCCGTGGGTCGTCCACTCCAGGGTCGGCTCGGGCTCTTCGGCCGGGCCACTCCCTTCCGTTGCATCCTGCGTCTCGTCCACGACTCGACCCTAGGCCGATTCTTCGCGACGCGGATGCTCGAACCAACCCGCACGTCGGTGCCGCGCCGTAGACTGGCCCTCGTTCGGCACCTCGTCGGCACGCGCATTCAGGGGGTTTCATGAGCACCGCAGCAGCAGGCGACCGCAGCCCTGCCGAGGTCGCGCGCGAGCAAGCCCTCGGCGAGATCAGCGACGTGTTGCTCAATCTCGAGCACACCCTCGCGCGGGCCAAAAAGGCACTACAGCGCGTACGCAAGTCAGGCGGCGACCACAACGTCGAACTCGCGCTCACCGAGCTCATCGCCGACCTCGAGCGCAACCACAAACGCTTCATGCACGACACCTACTACGCCGGCGACACCCTGCGACTCATCTAGCCGTGCGCAGCGGTCTCGAGATTCAGGCGGCCCTCGCCGCCTTCGTCACCAAGTGGTCGGGCTTCGCGGGCACCGAGAAGGCTGAAGCGCAGACCTTCCTCAACGAGTTGTTCGCCTGTTACGGCAGCGACCGCGGCGAGGTCGGGGCGCTGTTCGAAGACTTCGCGACCTCGGCCGGTTTTATGGATCTGCACTGGCCCGGCGTGCTCATCGTCGAGATGAAGGCGCCGACGGTCGAGCTCGAGAAGGCCCGCGACCAGCGGCAGCGGTACTGGCTCGAATCGTCGAACCCCGCGGCGGGCATCCCGGCCGCGCGGTGGGTGATCGCGTGCAACTTTCGCGAGTTCGAAATCTGGGAGCCAGGGCGGTTTCCGGGTGAAGCCCGCGCTCGGTTCACCCTCGCCGAACTGCCTGACCGCTATGACTCGCTGCTGTTCTTGCAGAGCGAGACCATCGAGCCCGTCTTCGCCGAGCACCGCCGAGAGCTGACGACCGACGCGGCCCGCCACATCGCTGACCTTTACACCTCGCTCGCTGACCGCGCTGCTGCCCCCATCGACGAGATTCAGCGCTTTACGATGCAGTTGGTATGGTGCCTCTTCGCCGAAGACCTCGGCATGCTCGACGGCTACCCACTGCAGTCGACCATTCTCGAGCTACTCGCCTCAGCCCAGCCCGACAGCGCGCGTGACATCGGTTACCTATTCGAGCTGCTGAATCAGAAGGGCGACCACAACCGTCAGGGCCGCTACGCGGGCACGCGCTACGTCAACGGTGAACTCTTTGCGCGGCCCGCCAAGGTGCTCATGACCAAGCCCGAACTTGAGCACCTCAAGAAGGCCTCAGAGTTCGACTGGCGCGCCGTTGACCCCACGATCTTCGGCTCGCTCATGGAGGGCATTCTCGGCGACGAGCGCCGCGAACGTCTCGGAGCCCACTACACGCACGAGGCCGACATCATGAAGATCGTCGCGCCCACGATCGTGCGGCCGTGGCGAGATCGAGTCGATGCCACGTCGACACCCGCCGAGGTGCGCGCGCTACTCGACGAACTGGTGACGTTTCGAGTGCTCGACCCCGCCTGCGGATGCGGCAACTTCTTGTACATCGCCTACCGCGAGTTGCGCGGCCTCGAGCACGAACTCAAGCAGCGGTATGCGCGCCTGTGTGCCGAGCAGGGCGAACCCGCCGCAGCCGACCTGCCCTTCTACCCGCTCAGCAACATCAAGGGAATCGACATCGAGCAGGTCGCCGTCATGGTCGCGCGCATCACGCTCTGGATGGGCCACCGACAGATGGTCGACCGGTTCGGGCCGGCCGAACCCGTACTGCCGCTCACCGACCTGTCGGGCGTTCGCGCGATCGACGCACTGCAGGCCGACTGGCCTGAGGTCGACACCATCATCGGCAACCCGCCGTTCGTTGGTGGGGGGCAAATTCGCTCGAAGCTCGGCGATGAATATGCGGAATGGCTCAAGAAGCGTTTCGGGACTGGGATTCGGGACCTCTGCACTTACTGGTTCCGTAAAGCACATGACCAACTGAAGCCCGGCCAGCGTGCTGGACTGGTAGGCACAAACTCCGTTAGCCAGAACACCGGTCGCGATGCCTCACTTGACTATGTTCTGCTTCGCGGCGGTGTCATCACCGACGCGGTTTCGTCACAGAAGTGGCCCGGCGACGCAAAAGTTCACGTCAGCATCGTGAATTGGATCAAGCAGCCAACAACACCTGTCGGGCGATTCGTGCTGGATGGCGAGGAGGTGTCCGGCATCTCCAGCTCGCTTCGGGAGGTGGGCTCGACGAGCTGGAGGCCGAAGACCCTCGGCCCGAACAAGGGAAAGTGCTTCGAGGGGCCGAGCCCGAAGGCCAAGGACCTTCTGATCTCCTCAACTCAGGCTCAGTCCTTTCTCTCGGAAGAAGAAGTCAATCGCACGGTCGTGAGGCCCTACCTGACGGCAAAGGACATCACTGATCGTGTTGATCAGTCGCCCAGTCGTTGGACAATTGACTTCGGCCTTCGCACGCTCGAAGAGGCCGTCAGGTTCCAATCTCCAATGGCTCACGTACGTCGCTTCGTCAAGCCGATTCGCGAGAAGAACAACCGAAAAATCTATCGGGACCTTTGGTGGCTATTCGCAGAGCCGCGGCGCGCCATGCGCGCAGCGCTCGACGGAAAATATCGCTACGTGGCGGTTGCCGGACATGCCAAGCGACTAACCGTGACTTGGCAGGCGCCGTGGACTCTTGCGAGCAACGCAACCAACGTCTTCGCGTTCGACGACGACTACAGCATGGGCATCCTGCTCTCGAAGGCGCACGACGCATGGGCTTGGACGCAGTCGTCGACACTCGAGACTCGTCTGCGCTATACGCCGACCACGGTGTTCGAAACCTTCCCCTGGCCGGACCCCGTCAGCGACGACCAGCGGCACGCGGTGGCGACCGCAGCATCCGACCTCTATGCGCGTCGAAGCGAGCTATGTCTCGAGCACAACATGGGCCTGACGGCGCTCTACAACCTGATGGACGCCGGCGGCTTCACTGACCTCGCCGTCCTGCACAAGAAGCTCGACGTCGCCGTGGCCGCCGCGTACGGCTGGCCGGCATCGGTCGCCCAGGACCCCATCGAACTCGTCACGCGCCTCACGGGTCTCAACCGCGAGATCGTTGAAGGCGGGCGCCCCTACAACCCGTTCACGAGCTGATTCGGGCCTTAAGCACCCGCGACACGCCGTATCGAAAACGGATCTCTCCAGCTCTGCGCTGTGGACAACATGGGGATAAGTGCGCTGGCCCTTGGGGACAACTATCGCTCTTTCCACACGTATTGCGTCGATTGCGCGAAAAGCCCGGGATTATCGGGGAATTGGCGTTGCTGTGAGGTTCTGGCCACGCAGGTTTTCCACATGCAACAGGCGAGGTCGCCTAAAGACGTGTCGGCATGCGCCGGTAAAGTCTCAAGCAACAGAAAGGCCCTGATCTGCACCAGCAGAACGAGGTCTGGATGCCGCAGATCAGGGCCGAGATGTCTTTACGGGACTCTCTGACTCTAGAGGCCCCATGGCCTCTGCGCCACCGGGCGATTTTTGACGGTGGAGGCGACCTGCCAACGCTCAGCAGGAAGGAGTCGATCGATGACCAAGTCATCCAAGTCGGCGACACCCTCGAAGGCCCAGCTCTCGAAGGCGGGTAAGACTCTCGCGTCGAACTCGTCGAGCAAGTCGGCCCAGTCGAAGGCTGCGTCGACCCTCGGCAAGGGCTAGATCGGAATGCCCGGGCGGCAGGTGACTCTCATGCCGCCCGGGTGTGCGACCTGATCAGTGGCACCAGCCGGCGTGACCTCGTCAGCGTTTGGGCTCTTTGCTGCTTGTTCGCCCGCTCGGGTGAAAGGCAGATATCTATGAAATTCGACATCAACATGCAGTTCGATAAACGCGCCCTCGAAAGGGAGATGAATCGCGAAGTCAACTCCGCAATGCGAGACACCGCACGAAAACTCAATCGGAGGTTCAGCGAGATTGCGAGAACCGCCGAAGGTCGCGACCTGGACTCGGTGAAGTCTGAGGTAGCTCGTGCATTTCGAAGTGAAGGTGCAGATGTATCGGAGCCTGAGTTGACTGAATATGCACAACACCTCCTTGAAGGAACAGTGATTTCCTTCGAGCCGGGCACGTTACGCGTTTAGGCTCCCGCCGTGCACACCGGCCGGCAGACCTCGTTTTGGCCTGCCGGCCGGTGACTGACAGGCTGAAAGATGTGACCGAGGGCATCGTGCAACAACTCCTCGCTCACTTCGCCTTCGCTGACGTACGCTGAGACCACGCGGCCCGCACCCACGAGGTCGCTACGCGCCGAGCATCCGGCTAGAGGACGAGGGGGGTCAATGACGACCTTCGAGTCGCAGAAGAGTGACTCCGTGCCCGAGCCGACCGCACCCGAAGCCTCGGCAAGCCCGGTACGCGCATCCCGCGACCACGCCGTCGACCTCGTTCGGGCGGCGTGCCTTGTCGTGGTGGTGGGCCTGCACGTCATGATGGCGGGCATCACGGTTGAGACCGAGGGTCTCGCCATTACGAACTCGCTTGACGGGCATCCGATTTTCGCCTGGAGCACATGGCTCGTGCAGGTCATGCCCCTGTTCTTCGTCATGGGCGGCTTCTCGAGCCTGCTCGCCTGGCGGCGCCAGCGCGACCGCGGGGTCAGCAACGCCGACTACGTTCGCGATCGCGTCGCTCGCCTTGCGCGCCCGGCCTTGCTGCCGCTCGGTCTCGTGGGCTTGACGCTCGCGGTGCTCGGCCTGGTCGGCCTGCCCGACGCCGTGTTGAGTGACGTCGGCTTCCGCATCGGTCAGCCTCTCTGGTTCTTGGCCGTCTATCTCGGCGTTTCGGGCCTCGTTCCCCTAATGGCCCGCCTGCACGAGCGCGCCCCCTGGGTAACCCTGCTGAGCCTGCTCGCCGCTGTCATGATCGTCGACACCGTCGCCCTGCTCACCGCGCTGCCTCTCATCGGGGCATTCAACCTGCTGTTCGTGTGGGTCTTCGTGCAGCAGTTGGGCTTCTGCCTCGCCGACGGCTGGTTCGACTGGCGGCGGCGGTGGATGCTCGGCCTCGCCGGCCTCGCCGCCTTCGGCGTGCTGCTCTTTCTCACGACGGTCGTCGGCTACTCGACCGACATGTACGACAACTTGAACCCGCCGACCGCCGCGATTCTCGTGCTCGGGGTGGGCCAGACTCTGCTGTTCGCGTTCGTGCGCCCGTGGATTACCCGGCTCGCCCAGCACGAAACCCTCGCGGGTCTCAGCGGAGCGATCAACCGCAATGCGATGCAGATCTACCTGTGGCACGTGCCCGTTATCGTGCTCATCGCCGTGGTGCTCGTCGTCTCGGGCGCACCCTTCCCCGAACCGCTCAGCGAAGGCTGGTGGCAGAGTCGGCCGCCGTTCCTCGTGGCGGTTGCCCTGCTGCTCATCCCCATCGTTATCGGGGTCAGCTGGCTTGAGCGACGCAGCGAGGCTCGCGGCGGCCCGGCCCCCGGGCCCGTCGGCCCCTGGATGGCCGCGCTCAAGGTCATTCTCGGCATCGTCGGCGTCGTGACCCTGCTCATCGCGGGCTTTACGCCCGCGTATGGCGCGGCCATCGGCGTGACGCTGCTCTTGCTCGCGGTGCTGTTGCGGTCGCCGCGGCGGCGCAGCCTGTTAACCTCGGGCCATGAGCCCAGCGGCGAAGCCAGCGTCGAGCGCGGCGGCGACAGCAGCGCCGAACGCCGCAGCTCGCTGGAATCGCGATAGCCCCGACCTGCTGATTCACGGCGACAACCTCGCCGCGCTTCGCTCGCTGCCCGACGCGAGCATGCAGCTCATCTACCTCGACCCTCCTTTCAACACGGGTCGCACGCAGCGCCGCACGACGATGCGCAGCACGCGCGACCCCGAGGGTGCTCACCTTGGCTTCGCGGGCACGACCTACACGCGCACGATCGAGGCGCTCAGCAGCTACGACGACGCCTTCACCGACTACTGGGGCTTTCTCGCTCCCCGGCTCATCGAGGCGCACCGGTTGTTGCGCGACGACGGAACCCTCTACCTGCACCTTGACTGGCGCGAAGCGCACTATGCCAAGGTGGCGCTCGATGCGCTCTTCGGCCGCGAGTGCTTTCTCAACGAGCTCATCTGGGCCTACGACTATGGCGCCAAATCGCGGCGCCGCTGGCCGACGAAGCACGACACGATCCTCGTCTATGTGAAGAACCCCGAGACCTACTGGTTCGACAGCGAGGCCGTCGATCGCGAGCCCTACATGGCTCCCGGGCTCGTGACCCCCGAGAAAGCCGAGCGCGGCAAACTGCCGACCGACGTCTGGTGGCACACGATCGTGCCCACCTCGGGGCCCGAGAAAACCGGCTACCCCACGCAAAAGCCCCTCGGAGTGCTGCGCCGCATCGTTCAGGCCTCGAGCCGCGAGGGCGACTGGGTGCTCGACGCTTTTGCCGGCAGCGGCACGACGGCCGCCGCTGCCCGCGCGCTCGGACGGCGCAGCATCAGCATCGATGAGAGTGCGGATGCCGTGCGCATCGCGAGCGCCCGCCTGGGTCTGCCCATTACCGAGCTCGAGAGTCGCCCGGCCACCGCCGCTCGTCGCACCCCGCGCGCGAGATAATCGACGCAATGTCGACCGAACCCCTGGCCCGCGCGGCCCACGCCCTCCGCGCCGGGCACCTCGTGGCCTTCCCCACCGAAACTGTCTTCGGTCTCGGTGCCGACGCCATGAACCCCGAGGCCGTCGCCCGCATCTTTGCCACCAAGGGCCGCCCCGCCGACCACCCGCTCATCGTGCACGTCAGCACGGCCGAGCTGCTCCCCGAGCTCGCGGCCGCGGTTCCGGCCTACGCGCACGCGCTCGCCACCGCGTTCTGGCCGGGGCCCCTTACGCTCATTCTCGAGCGCTCGGCAATGGTGCCCGACGCCGTGACGGGAGGGCAACCAACCGTGGGGGTGCGCGTGCCGAGTCACCCCATTGCGGTGCAGCTGCTGCGCGAATTCGAGAGCCTCGGCGGGCGCGGCGTGGCCGCTCCGAGTGCCAACCGGTTCGGGCGCGTCTCGCCGACCACGGCGGCGGCCGTGCGCGATGAACTCGGCGCGCTCATGAATCCTGACGACCTCATCCTCGAGGGAGCCCCGTCTGACGTGGGCATCGAGTCGACGATCGTCGATTGCACGGGAGCCGCTCCCGTTGTGCTGCGGCCGGGGTCGATCACGGACGACATGATCGTGGCGGCGACGGGACTCGCGCTGGGCGAGCGTGACGCGAGCATCCGCGTCAGTGGGTCGTTGCCCGCGCACTACGCGCCCACCGCGACCGTCGTACTCGACGTCACTCCGCAGCCCGGCGACGGGTTCATCGCCCTCGCCGACCACGACACCCCCGAGGGGGTCGTGCGTCTCGCCGCACCCGGCTCGGCCGAGGGGTTTGCCCGCGAGCTCTACGCTGCCTTGCGTGCTGCCGACGAGGCGGGGCTCGCACGCGTCGTCGTCACGTCACCGCCGGGGCCAGGCATCGCCGTCGCCATCCGCGACCGACTGCGGCGCGCAAGCCACGGCAGTAGCGAACGCTAGGGTCGCGTCGCACGCTCGAGCAGTTCGAGAACGTGCACATAGGGCATGCCCGTCGCGCGGCTCATGCCGAGTTCGCACGTGCGGTTGGCACTCACGGCGTGGTCCAACGCTCCGCCCTCGCGCTGCAGCCGCTCGAGGTCGGCGACCTCGCTGGCCGTCGCCGCCGCCGTGAGCTCGGGATGCAGCATGCCGCGGTCGCCCGCGAAGGCACAGCATCCCCAGGCCTCGGGTACCACGGCCTCGTCGGCCGCCGCGCGCGCGATCGCCACGAGCGCACCCGTTGCGCCTAATGCCTCGGTCGAGCACGTCGGATGCACGGCCACGCGCCCCTGCCGCTCGACAATCTCGAGCCGGGGCAGCAGGGTCTCGGCGGCAAACGTCACCGAATCGAGCACGAGGTGCGGCACGCCCTCAGCCGCGAGTAGCCCGACGAATCCCTCAGAGCACGAGGCCGCGTCGCTGATGACCGGCAGCGCCTCGACGTCGGGGCCGAGCGCGGCAACCGCGGCACGCACGCGCTCGCGCATGCTCGCGTAGCCCGCCGTGTGACCCTTCGACTTCCACGGGGTGCCGCAACACAGGCCGTCGATGCCCTCGGGCACGATGAGCGTCACGCCCGCGCGCTCGCACAGCGCGAGCAACGCGGCGGTCGCTCCGGCCGAATCGGCGTCGATGCCCTCGGGCCCGAACATCGTGCCGACGCACGCGGGCAGGTAGACGGCGACCGGTGCAGATCCCCCGACCGCGGCCGAGCCGCTGAGCAGGCGCGAGCGGCGAGTTCCGCCGCGCGGCAGCCCCGCCTCGTAGCGCGGCACGACGTCGGTGCCGAGCACGGCGCGCGCCGCCGAGCTGGCTCCACGCACGAGGGCGGTCGGCAGGGCATCCGCCACCGTCAGCGCCACCGAGGCGACGCGCGTCGTTGCATCCCAGGTGCCGGATGCCGCATTCCACACACCCCGGCCGGGCGCCCGGCCCTCGGCCCGCAAGCGGCGCACGAGGTCGCCCGTGTTGATGTCGACGGGGCACGCGATTCCGCACATGCCATCGACGGCGCACGTCTGCACGCTCTCGTAGGGCTCATCGACGAGCAGGGCCTCGACGAGCGCGTGATCACCGCGCGCCTCGGCCGCCGCGAGTTCGCGCCGCACAACGATGCGCTGACGCGGCGTGAGGGTGAGCGTGCGACTCGGGCACGTCGGTTCGCAATACCCACACTCAACGCAGCGGTCGACCTCGGCCTCGACCGTGGGAGTGATCTTGAGGTTTCTGAGGTGAGCGCGAGCATCGTCGGTGATGATGACACCGGGGTTGAGCACGCCCGCCGGGTCACACAAGCGCTTGAGTTCGCGCATCACCGCCATGAGCTCAGCGCCATACTGACGCTCGACGAACGGCGCCATGATGCGGCCCGTGCCGTGCTCGGCCTTGAGTGTGCCGCCCTGCGAGAGCACGAGCCGCACGATCTCTTCGGTGACGGCCTCATAGCGCGCCACCCCCTCGGGCGAGTCGAAGCGCTCGGTGAGCAAGAAGTGAATGTTGCCGTCTTTCGCGTGCCCGAAGATCACGGCACTCTCGTAGCCATAGCGCGCGAACATCGTCTCGAGCGCCTCGCACGTGGGCAGCAGCTTCGCCACCGGAACCGCAATGTCTTCGAGCAGAGCCGTGGTGCCGCTCGGGCGCGCTCCGGCCACCGCCGGGTAGAGGCCCTTGCGCACGTGCCACAGCGCAGCCCGCTCGGCGGGCTCGCGCGAGAACGCGAACTCGGCGGCGAGCGGCAGCCCGACCAGGGCGCCCTCGGCTCGGGCGAGGCCAGCGGCGAGCGCCGCATCCGTCGCCGCGTGCACCTCGATGAGCAACGCCGCGTGACCGTCGACCGTGAGCCCGGTGATGGCCGGGGGCGCGTCGCTCAGGGTTTGGGCCACGCGCAGCGACGTGGCATCCATGAGCTCGATCGTCGCGAGACCCGAGGCCACGAGCGCGGGCAACGCCGCCGTCGCGGCCGCCAGGGTCGGAAACACGAGCAGCCCCGTCGCGACGAGGGGCGCCACGGCAACCGTGCGAAAGACCGCTTCGCCCACCCAGCCCAACGTGCCCTCGCTGCCGATCATGAGCCGCACGAGCAGGTCGATGGGCCGCTCGTGATCGAGAAAACTATTGAGGCCGTAGCCCATCGTGTTCTTCATGGCGAACAGGCGACGGATGCTCTCCACCGACTCGGCGTCACCCACCACCCGCTCGCGCAGGGCCGACAGCCCGGACCAGAGCTCGGGCTCAGCGAGGCGCAACTGCTCGTCAGCGTCAGCGGATGCGGAATCAATCGTTGTTCCGCTCGCGAGCACGAGGGTCATCGACTCGAGGGTTTGGTAGGTGTTCTGCTCGGTTCCGCACGCCATGCCGCTCGAGTTGTTGGCGATGACACCGCCGATCGTGCACGCGATCTCGCTCGCCGGGTCGGGGCCGAGGCGACGGCCAAAGCGCGCGAGCCGGGCGTTGACCTGGCGCACCGTGGCGCCGGGCTGCACGCGCACGCGCTCGCCACCGTCGAGCACCTCGATGCCGCGAAACGCCGATCGCGTGTCGACGAGCACTTGGTCGGTGACGCCTTGACCCGAGAGGCTCGTGCCGCCCGAGCGGAAGGTCACGGCGCTCCCCGACGCCGAAGCGTCGGCGAGGAGTGCGGCAACCTGCTCGACGGTATTCGGCGTCACGATGGTGTGCGGTCGAAGCAGGTAGTGACTCGCATCGTGGGCCATCGCGACGAGATCGATCGGGCGCTGCGTTCGCGTCGTGAGCACAGCATCCATGTCTTTCATCATACGTTTTGGCCCGCACTAGGCTGACGAGCATGAGCGACCGCCGTGAAATTGAGTGCTGGCTGACTGACATGGACGGCGTTCTCGTGCACGAGAACACTCCCCTGCCCGGAGCCATTGAGCTCATTGCCCAGTGGAGAAGTACGGGCACGCCGTTTCTCGTGCTGACGAACAACTCGATCTTCACGCCGCGCGACCTCGCCGCGCGGTTGAGCGCCAGCGGACTCGATGTGCCCGAAGAGTCGATCTGGACGAGCGCCCTTGCCACCGCTGACTTTTGTGCGAGCCAGATTCCGGGCGGGCGGGCCTTCGTCATTGGCGAAGCCGGGCTCACGACCGCTCTGCACGAGGCCGGCTTCATCATGACCGAAACCGACCCCGACTACGTCGTCGTCGGCGAAACCCGCAATTACTCGTTCGAGGCCATCACCAAGGCGATTCGGCTCATCGGCGACGGCGCACGCTTCATCGCCACCAACCCCGACGCCACCGGCCCGAGCGCCGATGGGCCCATGCCCGCCACCGGTGCCATCTCGGCGCTCATCACGAAAGCCACCGGCAAAGACCCGTATGTCGTGGGCAAGCCGAACCCCATGATGTTCCGCTCGGCGATGAACCGCATCGGCGCCCACAGCGAGAACACCGCCATGATCGGCGACCGCATGGATACCGACATCGTTGCGGGCATCGAGGCCGGCCTGCACACAGTGCTCGTGCTCACGGGCATCAGTGACGACGCCGAAATTGCGCGCTACCCGTTCCGCCCCGACGAGGTGCTTGCGGGCGTGCACGAACTCGTCACAGCCACGCCGTCCGAATCCGAGCTGTAGACCCCGTCGCTCGAGCCCGGCTACACCGCGGGCGCGGGATTCGCGAGCGAGCCCGTGATGGGCTCGCCCGACGACCGCGAGACGAAGCAGAAATAGTCGCGCTCGCCGGCATCCCACTGTTCTTCTGACACGGGATACGCGCCCTGCACCTGAAGGTCGGTCACGCTCGCCGCGGCCGTGAGATTGATCACGCCGGCCGCCGAACACAACAGCGACATTTGGGCAGCGAGGGCCTCTTCGCCCGGATACGGCACGTCGTCGGTGAGCCCCGCGGTCGTGCCCTCCGTTGCGCTGTCGGTCGCGGCCTCGCCCGTCGGCGCCGGTTCGGGGAACGGCGCACGCAAGACCAGTTGCCCCCCGTGCGCAGTCGCGCAGTCGACGACGGTCACGTCTTCTTGCCAGGCATCAACAAAGGGTTCTATGCACTCGCCGCCCCAGATCTCGTCCCAGCGATACTCACCGGGTGGCACCGGCCCTACCGGCCGAGCAATCTCTGTGGCACTGGGCGAGGGGCTCGCGGTGGGCAGCGGCTCAGCCCCCGGGGCCGGACCGAGAAGCAATGGGATGCGCGTGCCCACGAAGAAGATCGCCACGAGAGCGAGCACCGCCACGAGAGACCCCGCGACCCACAGCAACACTTTCTGGGTTCGGCCGAGCGGAGCCTTCTCACCTTCAGGGCCCTCGCCGTCACCGCCGCGTCGGCTCGAGCGCGGCACGACGGGAATGAGCGCGTCGTCGTATTCCTGAAAGCTCTCGCTGCCGAACAAGGCATCTAGCGCCCCGCCGTCGTCTGGCTGCGCAAAGACCTCAGTTGGGGCACCGGCCACGGCCGGCGACGCAATGACCTCGGCCGGCTGGGTGGGCTCGGGCTCGATGATCGGGGAGAGCTGGGTCGGCGCCGGCTCATAGCCCGGCGGCATGGTGGGGGGCTGTGCCCACGGCGGCAGCTCTGACGGGGCTGCCGGCGGAAGCAGGGGTGGCGTGGCCGCGGGTGGGCTCACGAGCGGCGGCGGGGTGTACGGCGCGGGCTGGGCCGGCGGCACGGGCGGCGCTTGCTCGCCCCCGAACTGCGCGCGGAACCACTCGTCGGCGTCGAACGCTCCGGTCTCGGGATCGCGCTCGTCGCCGAGCTCGCTCATCAGGCGAGCCCCAAGTCGGTCAACCCGATCGCCGCGCGGTATTCGTAGCCGGCCTCTTCGATCACGCGGCGAGCATCCGTCGCCCGGTCGACGACGACGGCCACGGCCACGACTGTTGCGCCGGCGGCTTCGAGCGCACGGGCTGCGGTCAGCGGCGAGCCACCGGTCGTCGAGGTGTCCTCGAGCACGATCACGCGCTTGCCCGCGACATCGGGGCCCTCAACCTGCTTGCCGCGCCCGTGATCTTTCGGCGCCTTGCGCACGACGAACGCGTCGTAGGCAAGCCCGCGGGCGGCGCTCTGGTGCAGCACGGCCGACGCAATGGGGTCGGCGCCCATCGTGAGTCCGCCGACGGCAGCAATGTCAGGAATGTCGGCGATCAGATCAACCATGACCTGCCCGATCAGCGGGGCAACGCGGTGGTCGAGGCTCACTTTGCGCAAGTCGATGTAATACGAGGCTTTCGCTCCGCTCGTGAGGGTGAAATCGCCGTGGAAAACGGCCTCATCGCGGATGAACTGAATGAGCTGCGCGCGGGCTTCGGTCACCCGTTCACTGTAGTTCGTAGGCTGGGCTCATGCGCATCGCCACCTGGAACGTCAACTCCATCCGCACCCGCTACGGCCGGGTCGTCGATTGGCTCGTGAACGCCGACGTTGACGTGCTCGCGATGCAAGAGATCAAGTGCAAGCCCGAACAGTTTCCCCTCGAGGCGTTCGAGGCGGCAGGCTACGAGGTCGTTCTGCACGGCCTCAACCAGTGGAACGGCGTGGCCATCGCGAGCCGCTTGCCACTGACGGATGTCGAGGTCGGCTTCACCGGACAACCCGGCTTTGCGAAGGGCCATGAGGGTACGGATGCTCCGCTCGAGGCCCGCGCGATCGGCGCGACGATCGACGACGTGCGGGTATGGAGTCTCTACGTTCCCAACGGTCGCGCTCTCGACGACCCGCACATGGACTACAAGCTGCGGTTCTTGCGCGCTCTCGCCGATGACAGTGCGCGCTGGATGCGCGAGAACCCTGGCGCCGCCCTGGCCCTCACGGGCGACTTCAACGTGGCGCCGACCGACGCCGACATGGGCGACCCGAGCTTCGTGCCCGGCGAGTCGACGCACATCTCAGCCGCCGAACGCGCGGCATTCGCCGCGCTCGAAGACGCCGGTCTCACCGACGTCGTGCGTCCCCTCGTGCCCGAGGGCTACACCTTCTGGGACTACAAGCAGCTGCGGTTCCCGCGCAACGAAGGCATGCGCATCGACTTCATCCTCGGCTCGCCCGGTTTCGCCGATCGGGTTGTGGATGCCCGCATCGAGCGCGAGCAACGCAAGGGCGACGCCCCGAGTGACCACGTTCCCGTGGTCGTCGATCTCGCCGGCGACGACGATGACGATGATCGGCCGATGATCTTCTAACTCCCCGCCCGCTCGGCGCCCAGTAGGGTCGTTGATCGTGAGCATCGACCAATGGGCCATCAGCGTCATGGAAACCCTCGGCGTGTTCGGCGCCGCGCTTCTCGTCGCGATCGAGAGCCTGTTTCCGCCGATTCCGAGCGAACTGATTCTGCCTCTCGCGGGCTTTACGGCCAGCCGCGGCTCGTTCGATCTGGTTTCGGTGATTGTCGCCACGACGATCGGATCGCTCGTCGGTGCGATCGTGCTCTATGCGCTCGGCCGCTGGGTCGGGGTCGATCGCCTCAAGCGTGCCGCCGATCGTATTCCGTTGACGAGTGCCGCCGACGTCGAGAAGGCCATGGCGTGGTTCCACCGCTTCGGGCCCACTGCCGTGCTCATCGGCCGCTTCATTCCGATCGTGCGCAGCCTCATCTCCATTCCCGCGGGCGTTGACCGCATGCGGGTGTGGCTGTTTCTGCTGTTGACCGCGCTCGGCAGCGGAATCTGGAACACGATCTTTGTCGTACTCGGGTTCGTGCTGGGCGAGAACTGGGTCGTGGTCGAAGACATCGCCTCGCGCTACAGCCGTGTCGTGCTGATCATCGCCATTATCGTCGTCGTGGCCTTCGTGGTCTGGCGCGTCATCCGGCTCGTGCGGCGCCGCCGAGCCGCAGCGGTGCAGAGCACTGACGCGGGCAGCACCGACCCGAGCAGCACCGGCGCGAGCGACGCCGAGTAAGGCGGCTAACGCGGCGCGAGCAGTGCAGCGATCACCACGAGCGCAGGAACCGAGAGCACCGTGGTGATGAGCACAGCATCCCGAGCAAGGGGCACCGCGCGCTCGAATCGCAGTGCGTAGGTGAAGACGTTCTGAGCGGTCGGCAAAGCCGCCAGCACGACGACCGCGAAGAGCGACAGGCCCTCGAGGCCGAAGACAAAGGCCCCAACCACCCACGCGATGACGGGCATGATCACGGTCTTGAGCGCGACCGCCAGCACGATGTCACGACGACTCGATCCCGACTGCAAGATGCGCCGACCGTGGAGCGACATTCCGAAGAGCAGGAGCACCGTCGGCACTGCTGCGGCGCCGATCAGGTGAAACGGCTCCATGACCGCCGCGGGCAGGGTGATGCCGGTGATCGAGAGAAGAAGGCCCAGGGCCGACCCAATAATCAACGGGTTGCGAATGGGTTGGCTCAGCACGCGACCCACCGAGAGTGTGCCGCTCGTGGAGACGTCGAGAATCGTGAGCGCGATCGGGGCAAAGACGATGAGTTGCAACAGGATGACCGGCGCAACGTACGCGGGGTCGCCGAGCACATAGGCGGCGATCGGGAGCCCGATGTTGTTGGCGTTCGAATAGGCCGAGGCAAGCGAACCGATGGTGGCGTCAGGAGCCGGACGGCGCCAGACCCACCGTGCGATCACCGCGAATACGAACATGCACGTGACGGCCGCGATCGCCGAGACCGGAAGAAGCGATGAGAACAACTGGGTGGCGTCGGCCTCGGCCAGCACCGTAAACAACAAAGCGGGTGACAACACGAAGAAGGCGAAGCGGCCGAGCACGAACTCGGCATGTTGCCCCAAGACGTTGAGGCGACCCACGAGGTAACCGGCCGCGACGACCGTTGCGATGATCGCAAACCCGATGAGCACGCCCGCCATGGCCCCAGTGTCTCGCACGGGGATACTACTCATGGAATCGAGGCCGGAATAGGGCCACACTAGAAAGGCAGCATCGGCGCGCTCGACAGCGCGCCGACACATCCCACCCTCAGGAGACCATCATGCGCCGCACTGTTCCCGCTGTCGCCGCCCTTGCTCTGGGCGTTTCGCTCACGCTTTCTGGTTGCTTTGCCAACCCTCTCGAACAGCTCACCGGGGGCCTCATCGAGGGCGGCGTTGAGCAGATCATCGAAGACCAGACCGGTGTTGACGTCGACGTCGACGGATCGGGCGCGAGCTTGCCCGATAGCTGGCCGGCCGACGTGCCGACGCTGCAGGGTGAGATCGTGTTCTCCGCTGCTGCCGAGGGCGTCTTCACCGCCGCGATCAAGGTGGGCAGCCTTGCAGAAGCCGAGCAGGCCTACGCTGACCTCGAGGGCGCTGGCTACACCCAGATCTCAGAACTGTCGCTCGGCGAGGGCTCGTCGGCTCGGGTGTTCGAGAACGGCACCTGGAATGTCGCGCTGCTCGTCGCCCAGAACGACGACGGCACCGCTCAGGTGCAATACACGGTCGGCCCCGTCAACTAAGGCCCCCGCCGTCACACCGAACGGCCGCGCAGAGTCTTGCTCGACTCTGCGCGGCCGTTGGCGTTTCGGACGAGAAACGCCGGCGACAAACGCACATGCGCCGGGCGCAGGTTTGCCCCTCTCTTCACGTTTCACGCGTGAAGTCACCCAGCGCCGCAGTTTTCGTGCGCTCTTCACAACCACAAGCGGCTGTTTCGTGCTTAGGCTCATGGGTGAGTCTGCATTCACCTGATTCGACGAAGGAGGGACACCATGACCGACACCACCGCGACGCGCAGCACCACCATCATCGGAGAGCCCGAGGTCGTCGAAGACACCCTCCACACCATGACGGATGCTGCGCTCACGAGCGCCGACATCGTCGCCGACCCGGCATGGTCGCGCCTCAAACGCGCCGCCGAGGCGCTGCGCCCGATGCAGGTGCACGACGGGAGCATCCCGAACGCCGATGACCACGCCGCGGCCGCGAGCTACGTTGCCGAGATCGCCGATGCCCTGCGGCACTTCGCTCCGCTGATTCCGCACGACGCCGACTACTTGATGGCGTGTGCCGTCGACTTCGAGCGCTGGGCCGACAGTGGTTTTGTCGTGCCCGACTTCTATGACTCCCTCGACGCGTTCCACCCGGCCCGCGAGCGTCGCGACGGTGTGGCGCACCTCGTGGTGTTTCCGATGTACACGCAGAACGGTTCGGCCGACCGCCTCGTCGAAGCCGTGGTGTTCGAGGTCATCTGGCCCGACTTCGTGGCAGCGCTCGAAGCGGGCGCCTACGGCAATGCCCTCTACCTCGGCTTGCGGTTCGCCGACTTCACGCCCGGCTACGACACCAACTCGGCCGTGCTCTTTCCGGAGTCGGTCGCCGTCACGCCGCGCGTGCCCGCGGGCGCGCCCGAGGGCACTCCCGCACAACTGCCGACCTTCACCTGGGGCGCGATCTTCGCCGACCGCGAAGCTGCCCGCTACCGTCGCGTGGTTCGCGCCGCCGCCGAGATCACGAAGCTCGACCTGCCGGCCGACGCTCTCGAGTTGCTGAGCGACCAGCAGCTCGCCGAGCGCACGTTCGTCATGTGGGACATGATTCACGACCGTGCGCACATGCGCGGCGACCTTCCGTTCGACCCGTTCATGATCAAGCAGCGCATGCCGTTCTTCCTCTACACGCTCGAAGAACTGCGGTGCGACCTGACCGCGTTCCGCGAGGCCGTCGCGCTCTGGCGTGCCGACGACACCGACGACATCACGCGCCAGCACGCGCGACTCGTGCAGTACGCCGTCATCTTCGACCGCATCTTCCGCTTCGCCATCTCGGGCACTCGTGTGCGCAACTACGACGGTGTCGGCGGCCAACTGCTTTTCGCGTGGATGCACCAGAAGGGTGTGCTGCACTGGACAGACACCCAGCTCGCGATCGACTGGGATGCTGTTCCCGACGTCGTCGTCGCGCTCTCCGATGCGATCAACGAGCTCTACTGGGCGTCGATCGACCGGCCGAAAGCCGTGCACTGGCTCAAGGCCTACGAGCTCGTATCGGGCACCCTCACGCCGCACCCCGCCTCGGTGTGGGCACGTGGCCTGAGTGACGAGGTGCTCGCGGGCCCGCTCAAGGGCTACACCGATCTCGTGCTCGACGACGAGTTTCCGCTCTCGATGTTCTACGAAGCCCTCACCAAGAAGATGGCGCAGGTCATCGAGTCGACCGCGGGCATCACGGGCGCCACTGCGTGACCGAGGTACTGGCTGACCGCACCGTCGTGGTGGCCGGTGCGGGAGGGGTGGGCGGCCGCGCGGTGTGCGCGGCCCTCACCGCCGCGGGCGCACACGTCGTCGCCGTGGGCTCACGCGCCGAGTCGCTGACCGACGTGGATGCGGCCGAAACCGCGGTCGTCGACCTCGCCGAC
The DNA here is from genome assembly GCF_033763155.1 of Microcella sp. GTDB lineage: Bacteria > Actinomycetota > Actinomycetes > Actinomycetales > Microbacteriaceae > Microcella. Next base: position 9,536 of record NZ_JANRKZ010000039.1, on the reverse strand, counting down.
CCGGCGGCGGTCACCGCGTGGGCGGCCGCGCTGCGCGACCGCCGGCCGAGCATCGACGGTTTGCTGCACCTCGTGGGCGGGTGGCGCGGCGGCTCAGACCCGGACGACTTCGCGTGGCTCGAGCGCCGCGTGCTCACCACCCTGCGGGTCGTCAGCCGCGAGCTGCGCGACGACCTCAGCGCGTCGAGCGCGGGGCGGTTGGCGATCGTGAGCTCGGCATCCGTCGCCCAGCCGAAGTGGGGCATGGCCAACTACGTCACGCTCAAGTCGGCAGCCGAAACCTGGGTGCAAGCGCTCGCGAGCGGGTGGCGCGCCAAGGGCACTCCGACAGCGGCCGTGACGTTCGTGGTCGGCGCGCTTGATGAGGCCGGCGCTGTTGACGACCTCGCGGCCGCGTGTGCAGCGCTGTGGTCGGTCGACCACGAGCAACTCAACGGCGCGCTCGTCGAGCTGGCTCGCCCCGACGCCCCTCGCACAGGAGAATGAACCCGTGACCCGCATCCACGACACCAGCTACCGAGGCTTCGCGAGCGACAACTACGCCGGCGTACACCCCGAGGTGCTCGCGGCGATTGCCGACGCGAATGGTGGCCACCAGATCGCCTACGGCGAAGACCAGTACACCGCCCGGCTGGCCGAGGTGATCAAAGCCGAGTTCGGTGATCAGGCCGAAGTCTTTCCGGTGTTCAACGGCACGGGTGCCAACGTGCTCTCGCTCACGGCGCTCATGCCGCGCTGGGGTGCCGTGGTCGCGAGTGGCACGGCGCATATTCACACCGACGAGGGCGGCGCGCCCGAGCGCGTGAGCGGCCTCAAGCTCTTCACGGTGCCGACCCCCGACGGCAAGCTCACGCCCGAACTCGTCGCGACCGAGGCCTGGGGCTGGGGTGACGAACACCGGGCGCAGCCGCTCGCCGTGAGCATCACGAACACGACCGAGGTCGGCACGGTCTATACGCCTGCCGAGGTCCGCGCGCTCGCCGACTATGCCCACGAGCACGGAATGGCCCTGCACCTTGACGGCGCCCGCGTCTGGAACGCCGCGGCGGCTCTCGGCACGAGCCTGCGTGCATTCACGGCCGACGCCGGGGTCGACATCCTCTCGCTCGGCGGCACCAAGAACGGGCTCATGGGTGCCGAAGCGATCGTGGTTCTCAATCCGGCCCGCGTCGACGGACTCATCTACCTGCGCAAAATGAACATGCAGCTCGCGAGCAAGATGCGCTTTATCTCGGCGCAACTGCTGACGCTCTTCGACGAGGGGTTAGGCATCCGTTCGGCCAGCCACGCCAACGCCATGGCGGCGCGCCTTCGAGCAGGCCTCGAGGGGATGCTCGCCGACGGCTCCGTTCCCGCCGGCTCACTCGGCTTCAGCCAGCAGACGCAGGCCAATGCCGTGTTCGCACTGTTGGCCAACGACGTCGCCGACCGGATTCGCGAGCGCGTGCGCTTCTACGACTGGGATCGCGCCCGGGGCGAGGTGCGCTGGATGTGCGCCTTCGACACGACCGAGGCCGACATCGACGGCTTCCTGGAGATTGTGCGGCAGGAACTCACGCGCTGACGCCGTCACGACAGGCGTAGCGTGGGGCCCATGCGATTCGGACTCTTCATTCCCCAGGGCTGGCGCCACGACCTCGTCGACATCGAGCCGAGCGACCAATGGGCGGTGATGAAGCGACTCGCGCTGCACGCCGACGCGGGGCGCTGGGAGTCGATCTGGGTCTACGACCACTTTCACACGGTGCCCGTGCCCAGCGACGAAGCCACGCACGAGGCGTGGAGCCTCATGGCGGCGTTCGGCGCGGTGACCGAGCGCGTGCGCCTCGGCCAAATGTGCACGTGCATGGGCTACCGCAACCCCGCGTACCTCGCGAAGGTCGCGGCGACCGTTGACCACATCTCGGGCGGTCGCGTCGAGATGGGTATCGGCGGCGGCTGGTACGAGCACGAGTGGAAGGCCTACGGCTACAGGTTCCCCGAGATCGGCGACCGACTGCGTGCGCTCGACGAGGGCGTGCAGATCATGCGGCAGGCGTGGTCGCAGGGCTCGGCAACGCTCGATGGCCGCTACTTTCAGGTCGACGGGGCGATCGTTCGGCCGCTGCCGGTGCAGAAGGAGGGCATCCCGCTGTGGATCGCCGGAGGCGGCGAGAAGGTGACGCTGCGCATTGCGGCGCAATACGGGCAGTACACGAACTTCGGCGGCAGCCCGGAGGAGTTCGCGGCCAAAAGCGAGATTCTGCGCGGCCACTGCGAGCGCCTGGGCACGAGCTTTGACGCCATCACGCGCTCGTCGAACTACAACACGGTCGTCGGTCGCGATGAGGCCGAGATTGCCGACCGCATCGCCGCGATCGAGGCGCGCCTCACGCGGTTCATCGGCGCCGAGCGCGCAACGAAGGCTGTTGCCGACTTGCGCAACGGCACGGGGCTCGCGGGCACACCCGAGCAGGTCATCGAGCGCCTGCAGGCCATGCAGAAGCTCGGCATGACCTACGCCATCACCTACTTCGCCGAGGCGGCCTACGACACGAGCGGCATCGAACTGTTCGAGAACGAGGTCATGCCCGCGTTGTTGTAGTCTCGTCGGTCCGGCCCCCGGGCTGCCGATCGAGAGGACGAGAATGCTGGATGCACTGCTCGCCGGCATCGTCGCGGGCTACGCCATCGCCATTCCGGTGGGGGCGATCGCGGCCCTGCTCATCACGCTCGGTGCGCAACACGGCGCCCGCATCGCGGCAGGTGGCGCGCTCGGTGCCGCGACCGTCGACGGTCTCTACGCCACCATTGCCGTGACCGCCGGTGCCGTGATCGCGCCGCTGATCGCCCTCGTCGACGAGCCGTTGCGCTGGATCTCGGTGGCCGTGCTCGTCGTGCTGGGCGTCATGATCGCGCTGCCCGCCCTGAGGCCGCGTCGAACGCCGGTCTCGGCGGCGTCGATCGAGGGCACGGATGCTCCCCCGACGCCGAGCCGACCCACGACGACCTTCCGCCGCCTGTTCCTGACGGTCGGCGGCCTCACCCTCGTCAACCCCGTCACGGTCATCTACTTCGCCGCCCTCATCGGCAGCTCAACGCTTGCCGTCAATGCCGGGGTCGCCGAGCGCATCGTGTTTGTCGTGGCGGCCTTCGTCGCCTCGCTCAGCTGGCAACTGCTGCTCACGACGGCCGGATCACTCGTGGGCCGAGCTCTCACCGGCCCCACGGGCGCGCGCATCACGGCTCTCGTGGGCGGCGCACTCGTCATCGCGCTCGCCGTGAACGCGGCGCTGGGCTCGGCCTAGAGGCCGTCCATGCGCGCAACCGCGAGCGAGTCGCCGTCAGGCGCCACGTCCACACGCACAACGTCACCGTCGGTGATCGTGCCCGAGAGAATCGCGCGGGCGAGGGCGTCGTCGATCTCGTGCTGCATGAGCCGGCGCAACGGCCGCGCGCCATACACGGGGTCGTAGCCGCGTTCGGCGAGCCAGGTGCGAGCATCCGGGGTGACCGCCAATTGCAGGCGACGCTCAGCGAGACGGCGCTCGAGGCGATCGACCTGCAGTGAGACGATCTGGCCGAGGTCATCGGTCGTGAGCGGCGCGAAGACCACGATGTCGTCGAGGCGATTGACGAACTCGGGCTTGAACGCCTGCCGCACGATGTCGTTGACACCCGCAACCTTCGCTGCCCACTCGAGGCCGGGCTCGATGAGCAACTGCGACCCGAGGTTCGACGTCAAGATCAGGATGGTGTTGCGGAAGTCGACCGTGCGGCCCTGGCCATCGGTCAAGCGGCCGTCATCGAGCACTTGCAGCAGCAGGTCGAAGACTTCGGGGTGAGCCTTCTCGACCTCGTCGAGCAAGATGACCGAATAGGGCCGACGGCGCACGGCCTCGGTGAGCTGTCCGCCCTGCTCGTAGCCGACGTAGCCGGGAGGGGCGCCGATGAGCCGCGAGACACTGAACTTCTCGCCGTACTCGCTCATGTCGATGCGCACCATCGACTTCTCGTCGTCGAAGAGGTAGTCGGCGAGCGCCTTCGCGAGCTCGGTCTTGCCGACGCCCGTGGGGCCGAGGAACAAGAACGAGCCCGTCGGCCGGTCGGGGTCGCTGATGCCCGCACGCGTGCGACGCACAGCCTCGCTCACGGCCGCGACGGCGTCTTTCTGACCGATGATGCGCTTGCCGAGCTCGACCTCGAGCGTCAGCAGCTTCTCGGTCTCGCCCTGCGTCAACTTGTCGACGGGGATGCCCGTCCACGCCGCCACGACCGCCGCAATGTCATCGTCGGTCACCTGGTCGTTGACCATGCGCGGGCCGCTCTCGGCACTCTCGGCCTCGGCCAGCTGCCGCTCGATGCCCGGAATAATCTCGTAGTTGAGCTTCGAGGCCTGCTGGTACTCGCCCTCGCGCATGGCTTTGTCGAGCGCGATGCGCGACTCGTTGAGGCGCGTCTTGAGTTCACCGACGGCAGTGAGCCCCGACTTTTCGAGACTCCAGCGCTGCTGCAGAGCGTTGCGCTGTGCGGTCTTTTCTTTGAGCTCGTCGCGCAGTTTGGCGAGTCGCGCCTTCGAGGCCTCGTCTTTCTCTTTCTTGAGCGCGAGCTCTTCGATCTCGAGGCGCGTGACGGCGCGCTTGAGCTCGTCGAGCTCGACGGGGCTCGACTCAATCTCCATCTTGAGCCGGCTCGCGGCTTCGTCGACGAGGTCGATGGCTTTGTCGGGCAGCTGGCGGCTCGTGATGTAGCGATTGCTGAGGGATGCCGCGGCCACGAGAGCGCTGTCGGCAATCGACACCTTGTGGTGGGCCTCGTAGCGCTCTTTCAGGCCGCGCAAGATCGCGACGGTGTCTTCGACGCTCGGCTCGCCCACGAAGACCTGCTGAAAGCGGCGTTCGAGAGCCGCGTCTTTTTCGATGTATTCGCGGTACTCGTTGAGGGTCGTCGCGCCAATCATGCGCAACTCACCGCGCGCGAGCATGGGCTTGAGCATGTTGGCGGCCGCAACTGACCCTTCGCCACCGCCCGCGCCCATGAGCGAGTGCAACTCATCGATGAAGGTGATGACGCGCCCGTTCGACTCGTCGATCTCTTTCAGCACGGCCTTGAGACGCTCTTCGAACTCGCCGCGATACTTGGCGCCGGCGACGAGCGCCGACAGGTCGAGGCTCACGAGTTGCTTGTTCTTCAGCGAGTCGGGAACGTCGCCGGCGACGATGCGCTGCGCGAGGCCTTCAACCACCGCGGTCTTGCCCACGCCGGGCTCGCCGATCAAAACCGGGTTGTTCTTCGTGCGGCGACTCAGCACTTGGCTGACGCGCCGAATCTCGGCGTCGCGCCCAATGACGGGGTCGAGCTTGCCCGACCGGGCAATCTCGGTGAGATTGACGCCGTACTGCTCGAGGGCAGACTTCTGCTTCTCTTGGCTCGAGGGGGCGCCTTGCATGTTGGCCATCGTGTGCACTCCTGCGGATAAACCTGAGTCGGTTTGACTCAAGTTTATGCCTCGAGGGCCCGAGAAACCAGGGCGTACGCCGAGAGCCGGTGCGCCGTCGGCGAACGGGGAATGGCACGGGTCGCCGCTCGCTTGCACCCATCATGACCTCCACCATCGGCATCATCGGCTCGGGAAACATCGGCAGCGCCCTCGCCCGCGCATTCACCGTGGCGGGCCACTCCGTCGTGATCGCGAACTCGCGGGGGCCCGCATCGTTGGCTCCGCTCGTGACTGAGCTGGGCGAGCGCGCCACGGCCGGCACCGTGGAGCAGGCGGCCCAGGCCGGCGAGCTCGTCGTCGTGACGATTCCGCTGGGAGCCGTGGCGAGCATCCCGAGCCAGTGGCTCGATGGCCGCATCGTGATCGACACCAACAACTACTACCCGACACGCGACGGCCAGATCGCTGAGCTCGACGACGAGAGCCTCACGACGGCCGAGTACGTGGCGCGCCACTTCGCGGGGGCAACCGTCGTCAAGGCGTTCAACCACATTCCGGCACTAGCGATCGCGGACCACGCGCAGCCCGCGGGAACGCCCGACCGGCGCGCCCTCATGGTCTATGGCGACGATGCTGCGGCCGTTGAGCGCGTCAGCGCGCTCGTTGACCAAATCGGCTTCGACGCCATCAAAGGCGGAGGGCTCGCCGACAGCTGGCGCATCCAGCGCGACACCCCGGGCTACGGCCCGCGGTTCACAGCCACCGAGCTGGCGATCAAGCTCGCCGAGGCGCGCCGCTACCGCGACCTCTAGGGCAATCGGCGGCGCGACGCCGTCACGGTGAACTTCGGCGTACGCGCAACCTGCCGCGTCGGGCCGACCGCGCGCTCGAGCGCGGGGCCATACGCGAGGTGGCTGTTCCACACCGTCCAGAGTTCGCCCCCCGGGCGCAACACGCGCGCGGCGTCGGCGAAGAGCTGCAGGGCAATGCCCGTGTGCACCGCAGCGCCCACGTGAAACGGCGGGTTGAGCATGATGAGGTCGGCGCTCGCGTCGGGTTGCTGCGAGAGGCCGTTGTCGTGCAGGGTCTCGACGCGTACGCCATTCGCCTCCGCGGTGAGCGCAGCACTTTGCACCGCCACTGCCGACACGTCGCTTGCGATGACGCGCGCGCCGGGGCTGTGACGCGCAAGAAACGCCGCGAGCACCCCCGAGCCACACGCAAGGTCAATCGCCGTCGAGAACGCCGGGAGCTGCTGGGCCGCATCGAGCAACGCCCGTGTGCCGATATCGAGGGATGCCCCCGCAAACACCCCCGGCAACGCCACGATGTGCAGCTCGTGATCGGGGTCGAACCCGCGCGCCGGCTCCGCCGGCGCGACCCTGCGCGGCCCCCGCGCGGTGAGCAGGCGAGCCTTGCCGCGCGCGAGCGAGACGTCGACGCGCTCAAAGCTCGCGCGCAGCACCTCGTTTTGTGTCGGGGTCATGTGCTTGAGCATGTTGCCGGCGATGAGCACGACATCGGAGTGCGCGTGCGCGGCCAAGTGCCGGGCGACCGCGTCGAGCCGGTCGAGCGAGCGCGGGAGGCGGAGGAGGGCGAGGGGAGCATCCGTCGGCATGACCGACTCGAGCGGGTGCTGCTCGATGCGCGGCGCGAGCGAACCGGCATTGGCCTCGAGGGCGTGCTGCGCAACGAGGGAATCCTGATGAACCCGCACCGACTGAGCGCCGAGCGTCAGGGCGCCCAGAGTGAGAGCCCCGTGGGTGTCGTCAACGACAACAACGGTCGAGGCCGTGTGCGCGAGAGGCGCGGCGGTGTCGAGCAGGTAGCGGTCGGCGGCGTCCCAGGCGCGAAGCTCGGGTGCCTCGACATCGGGGCGACGACGCAGCCCGCCGAGCAGCGCGTCAAGCGCGGGGTCGGCAGCGTCGGTCACGAGCGTCACCCTAGGGCCTGATCGCGTATACGTCTCGTTGCGATGGCGTCAGCCGCGCCGCAGCGGGCGCCACACGACGAGCTGGTTCGACTTCTGCGCGCGCGTGCCGGCCTTGATCGACACCACATCGCCTTCAACACCCGCCGCGAAGACCCGGCGACCCGGGCGGGCAAGTAACTCGTCGGCGAGTGCCGCTTCAAGTTCGCGCACGCGTGACCGCAGCGCAACCACCTCGTTCTCGAGCTCGAGAATGCGACGGATGCCCTCGAGGTTGAGGCCCTCAGCGCTGAGCCGGGCAATCTCGCGCAACTGCACGACGTCGCGCATCGAGTACCGGCGGCTCTGACCCGCCGTGCGGGTCGGCGAGACGAGGCCAAGACGGTCGTATTGCCGCAGCGTCTGCGGGTGCATGCCCGCAAGCTCGGCGGCAACCGCGATCGCGAAGATCGGGCTGTTCTCGTCCATGGCCGTCATTGTTCCGCGATTTCTCTCGCTCGTCATCCCTTGGCGCGAGCGAGCAACTCGTCGCGCGGGTTCTCACGGGGCAACGCCGCCGCGAATTGCTCGAGGTGCTTGGTTGCCTCGGCACTCAAGTGCGAGGGCACGGCGACCTGAACCGTGGCGAGCAAGTCGCCCACGCCTTTCGAGGTCGTCACACCGCGGCCCTTGACGCGCAACACGCGCCCACTCGGGGTGCCCGCCGCGACGCGCAGCTTGACGGGGTCGCCGCCCAGGGTCGGCACTTCGATCGTGGCACCGAGGGCCGCCTCGACGAACGTGACGGGAACATCCACTCGAAGGTTCAGCCCGTCACGCGTGAACACGGGATGCGGGCGCACCTGCACCGTCAGCACGAGGTCACCCGGCTCACCGCCGTCGCGACTCTGCTCGCCTTTGCCGCGCAAGCGGATCTTCTGCCCATCGGCAACACCCGCCGGAATCTTCACCTGGATGGGCTTGCCGCCCCCCGGGTTCTCGAGCGTGACGGTGTCTCCGTGCACAGCCGTCTCGAACTCGAGCCCGACAGTCGCCACATGGTCGCGGCCCTTCGTCGGTGCGCCATAGCGGCGTCCGGCACCCGGCTGGCCGGGCGCCCCGTTGCCGAAGAGTCCGCCGAAGATGTCTTCGAAACCTCCGGGAGCGGCACGTCGGCCGCCTGGAGCACCGCCGCCGAACATCCCGCCAAAGACGTCGTCGAAGCCGCCGGGGGCACCGCCCGCGCTGAAGCGAGCGCCCGAGCCCATGGCACGAATCTGGTCGTATTCGGCACGCTGGGCGGGGTCACTCAAGACCGAGTGTGCTTCGCTGATCTCTTTGAAGCGCGCCTCGGCGGCGGCGTTGCCCGGGTTCGAGTCGGGGTGATACTGCCGCGCGAGTTTGCGATAAGCCTTCTTGAGCTCGGCCTCGCTGACGCCTTTTGACACCCCGAGAACGGCATAGAAGTCTTTATCGAACCAGTCTTGGCTCGCCACGGGTCACCTCAGCTCTGGGGCACCGACACGGCCACCTTGGCCGGCCGCACGAGGCGGTCGCCCAACACGTAGCCGACCTCGATGACGTCGGCGACCGTCTGTGACGTCGCCTCGGCGCTGGGCAGTTGCACGATGGCCTGGTGGAACGCCGGGTCGAAGGCTTCGCCCACCACGCCCACCGATGCGAGACCGTAGCGCTCGAATGCCTGCCGCAGCTTTTGCGCGACGAGCTCGAGAGGGCTGCCTTCGAGATCGCCGTGCGCTGCCGCGCGATCGAGGTCATCGATCGCGGGCAGCAGCGAGCGGATCACATCGGCGATGACCGCCTCACGGTTTGCGGCGCGGTCGCGCTCGACCCGGGTGCGGAAGTTCGCCAGCTCGGCCTCGGCGCGGGCGGCGCGATCGCGGTATTCCTCGATTTCGCGCTGCCCGGCCTCAGAGAGGATGTGGTCGATGTCGGCATCGAGACTGTTGTCGGTCTCTGACACCTCGACGTCGGCGTCTTCTGCCGCGATCAGGTCATCGCTCGACGGGGCGTCGGTCGATGCCCCATCGTCGGCGAGCGGCTCGTGCTGCTCGTCGCGCGGCTCGCCGTGGTTCTTGCCGGCCATGACTACTTGGCGTCCTTGTCGGAAGAACCGTCGGCCGGCTTGTCGTCGTCCTCCACGATCTCGGCGTCGACCACGTCATCGTCCTTCGACGCGGGCGTCTC
>NZ_JANRKZ010000038.1:0-2409 GCF_033763155.1 Microcella sp. | reverse complement strand
TCGGCGGCGAGAATGCGCTGACCGATCTTGCTCTTTTGCAGCACGCCGTTTTCCCAGACCACGGCGTAGCTCACGCGCATCCACCCCCACAGGTTCTTGGGGCGCATCGCAACAACGTCGAGAAGTCCGTCGTCGATCTGTGCGCTCGGCAAGAGCAGCACGCCGCCCGGCAATGCGCCGCAGTTGCCGATCAATAGCGTGTGCACCGTTGTTGAGCGCTCGGGAGAGCCATCGAGCGAGTAGTGCACGCGCACCGCATCCACGTCGCGCACGATGCGTGCCGTCGCCTCGATGTAGGCGAGCCATCCCACGCGCTTCTTGAGCTCGGGGTTGGTCGCGGCGATCATCTTGGCGTCAAGCCCGATTCCCACCATGACGACGAAGGCGTGCCGTTCGACCGTGCCGTCGTCGCGCGTGAGTTCGGCGATGCCGACGTCGATGGCATGGTCGATGCCCGAGACGGCGGTCGTGAGCGCGTCGCCGATCTTGCCGAGAGTGAGGCCGAGGTTGCGGGCGAGCAGGTTTCCGGTGCCGGCGGGCAGCAAGACCAGGGGGATGCCCGAGTCGAGCATCCCCTCGGCAACAGCCCGCACCGTGCCGTCGCCGCCGGCCGCGAGCACCGCGGTCACGCGTGCGTCGATGGCCTCGCGGGCGCGCCCCTGACCCGGGTCGGCCACGGTTGTCTCGAGCCACAACGAGGGCTGCCATCCGGCGGCGGATTCCACGTCAGCCACAGCCACCCGCAGCGCCGCCATGTCGACTTTCGTGGGGTTGGCGATGATCGCCACGCGACCGCGATCGGCCGCGGTGGGCTGATCGTCGGTGGCCGCCCCCGGGGTGCTCATGCGGTCAGGCTAGAGCATCGACCCATGAGCGACGAGGGGCTTGCGTTAACCCGTGCGTGCCAGACTAGAAGCGTGATCGACCCCCAATTGCTGCGTGACAACCCTGACCTCGTTCGACGCTCTCAGCAGGCGCGGCGCTCAAGCGTCGAGCTTGTCGACGAGGCCATCGCTGCCGACCGCGAGCGGCGTGACGCGATTACCGCGTTTGAGGCACTGCGGGCCGAGCAGAATGCCTTTGGCAAGCGGGTTGCCGCGGCGTCGAAAGACGAGAAGCCCGCGCTCGTGCAGCAGGCTCAGCAGCTTGCCGCCGACGTGAAGTCGGCCCAGCTCGTAGCGGGCGAGGCCGAAGAGCGATTCGCGCAGGTTGCGGGGAGCATCCAGAACGTCATCATCGATGGCGTTCCCGAGGGGGGCGAAGACGACTTCGTCACGCTTCGCGAAGTGGGCGTGAAGCCCACGTTCGACTTCGAGCCGCGTGACCACCTCGCCATCGGCGAACTGCTCGATGCCATTGACATGCCGCGCGGCGTCAAAGTCTCGGGCTCACGCTTCTACTTCTTGAAGGGCGTGGGCGCGCGCCTCGAGCTCGCGCTCATGACCTACGCGCTCGACACCGCGCTTGACGCAGGCTTCACGCCGCTCATCACTCCCACGCTCGTCAAGCCCGAGGTCATGAGTGGCACCGGATTTCTCGGCGCGCACGCCGACGAGATCTACTACTTGCCGGCCGACGAGCTCTATCTCACGGGCACGAGTGAGGTGGCCCTCGCGGGGTATCACGCCGACGAGATCATCGATGTCTCGAACGGCCCCTTGCGCTACGCCGGCTGGTCCACCTGCTACCGCCGCGAGGCGGGTAGCTATGGCAAAGACACCAAGGGCATCATTCGCGTTCACCAGTTTCAGAAGCTCGAGATGTTCAGCTACATCGCTCCCGATGATGCCGAAGCCGAGCACGAGCGGCTCTTGGCGATGCAAGAGGGGATGCTGCGCTCACTCGGTCTTGCCTATCGCGTCATCGACACCGCGGCCGGTGACCTCGGCTCCAGCGCTGCACGCAAGTTCGATGTTGAGGCGTGGGTGCCGACGCAAGGCGCGTATCGCGAGCTGACGAGCACGAGTAACTGCACCACCTACCAGTCGCGCCGCCTCGACATTCGGCACCGCGGCGAGGGCGGAAAGACGGCTCCCGTCGCCACCCTCAACGGCACGCTCGCGACGACGCGCTGGCTGGTCGCCCTGCTCGAAACGCACCAGCAGGCCGACGGCTCGGTCGTTGTGCCCGAGCCTCTGCGGCCCTACCTGCGCGGCCTTGAGATTCTGGAGCCCGTGGCGTGACCGCTGACCCGCGCTTGCTCATCGCCCTCGACATCGATGGCACGGTGCTGCACGAAGACGGCACCCTGCCTCCCGCAGCGCTCGAGCAGGTGCACCGCCTGCGTGATGCGGGGCACGAGGTCATGCTCGCGACGGGCCGCTCGGTGGCCATGACCTTGCCGGTGCTCGATCGTCTTGACATCACTCCGGCCTATGTCGTCGCGTCGAATGGCGCGATTTTGCTCAA
>NZ_JANRKZ010000037.1:0-16088 GCF_033763155.1 Microcella sp. | reverse complement strand
TCGGCGGTGGATGCCCTCCGCGCCCACGTCGCGGCCACCGGCCCCGTGCACGCCATCGTCAACGTCGCGGGCGGAGCGATCGGGGTCGACACCGTTGAGGCGGCCGATGCCGCTGACTGGATGCGCATGTTCGACATCAACGTGCTGAGCGCTCAGCGCGTCATCAGCGCGCTGTTGCCTGCCCTCCGAGCCGGAGCACGCGAGCGCGGGGTCGGCGACATCATCGCCATCACCTCAACCGCCGGGCAAGTGGCCTATGAGACGGGCGGCGGCTACAACGCGGCCAAGTTCGCGCTGCGCGGCATGATGCACGCGCTGCGTCTTGAGCTTGCGGGCGAGCCGTTGCGCGTCGTGCAAGTGGCCCCCGGCATGGTGCGCACCGATGAGTTCGCCCTCAACCGGTTTGACGGTGACCCGGCAAAGGTCGACGCTCTCTACGAGGGGGTCGAGTACCCGTTGACGGCGCACGACATCGCTGAGCTTGTCGTGCACGCGATCGAAGCCCCCGGCCACGTCAACATTGATGAACTGACAGTTCGCCCGGTCGCGCAGGCAGCCCAACACAAGCTCATTCGCCGACCGCTCGCGGTGCGCGAAGACTAACTCGCCGACTCGACCGCCCGGTCATCGGCGGCAACGTCACCAAAAGCGAGCTTCGGCACGAAGACCAACGAGATCGCCGCGACCACGGCGGCACCACCGCAAATCGCGAACACGATGAGGTAGCCGAGCAAGCTCGACGCCGTTTCGGTGACCGCCTGGCCCGCCGCGAGCACGAGCACGACCGCGAAGATGGCACTCGCAAAGGCGCCACCAATCGTCTTGGTCGTGTTGGTGAGCCCTGTGGCGATTCCCGTTTGCCCGAGCGGTGCGGCCGCTGCCGCAGCAGCGGGCAACGCCGCGACGAGCGCGCCCGAGCCGATGCCCGCCACCACCATGTTGAGCGTCACGCCCACCGCCGTGGTGTTGTTGACAAGAAACGCCAGGTAGCCGATGGCCACGAGCACCGTCGCCGAAATGAGCGCGATGCGGGGCGTAAACCGTCGCGAGATCACCGGGAACAGCAGGGCTCCAATAATCATCGCCACGAGGTAGGCGCCGATGATGTACGAGCGATCGGTGGCATCGAGCCCAAGGCCAAAGCCGTTGACGGGGTCGGTGCCCGCGAAGGTGCTCAAGGGGGCTTGAGCGCCCAGGATGCTGATGCCGACGAGCCCGGCCGTCAACTGAATCGGCCACATGTTCGGCTGCCGCAGCACGCGAAGGTCGATCGCCGGGTCGGGGTGCTTGAGCACCCACCGTCCGAACGGGAAGAACAAGAACAGTCCGATGAGCATGAGCCCATAGACCCACAGCGCTCCGGGGCCATTGATGCGCAAGAACGTGAGCCCTGATGTGATGGTGAGCAGTGCGATGGTGAGCAACACGAAGCCAACGGTGTCGAGGCGACGGCCGGGTTGCGGGCTCGACTCGGGCACGCCGAACAGGATGACGAAGAACGCCACCGACACGGCGATAGCCGGAATCATGAGCGTGAGCGTGATGTTTTCGTTGAACGCAGCAAAGATGCGCGCACCCCCGAGGGCACCCGCGATCGCTCCGGCTTCGAGCGCGACAACGAGGTACCCCGCTGCGCGCCGCGTTTGCGACGCTCCCGTGTCGCTGCGGCGGCCACGGTCGAAGATCAAGGCCACTTCGAGCGGAAGCCAGACGACATAGAACCCCTGCAGAGCCCACGCGACGAGGAAGATCCAAAACGAGTCGGCGAAGACGAGCCACCAGCTCGCGCCCGCGGTGAGCACCGTCGAGATGAGCAAGATCTTCTTGTGGCCCACCATGTCGCCGAGCTTCGCGAGCACGGGAACGACCAGGGCGCTCAAGAGCAACTGGGCGGCCTCGAACCAGTTGAAGTCAGCATCCTCAATCCCCAGATACGTCACGAGGTCTGAGATGAGCGGAACGTAGTAGCCCTGCAGCACGCCGCTCACGAACTCGACGAAAAACAGGTACCCGACGAGACCGAGCGTGATCGCGCCGGCCTTTCCGCGCAGGGGGGAGGGGGCAGCGCTCGAGACGCTCGCGGGCTCGGTCATTCCGCGATGCTAGCGCGCGCGGGGCCGCCGACACAGTGCCTGGCCGGCCCGGTAGCGTGCTCGCATGAGCGACGAGTCACTCGAGCGGGAGCGTGCGCGGCGGGTGTTGCGCGACCGTGTGGCGCCCGATTGGGCTGCGGCACTCGACCCCGTCGCCGACACGATCGCTCGTGAGTGTGACCGTCTGCGCGCCGAAGCCGCTGCGGGAACGCCGCCACTGCCCGCCGAGCCTTTCGTCTTGCGTGCGTTCGAGCAACCGCTCGCTGACGTGCGCGTCGTCATCGTGGGCCAAGACCCCTATCCGACTCCCGGTCACGCGATCGGGTTGAGTTTTGCGGTCGACCACAGCGTGCGGCCCTTGCCGCGCTCACTCACCAACATCTACCGCGAGCTGCGCGATGATCTGGGCATCGAGCCCGCCGAGCACGGAGATCTGAGCGCGTGGAGCGAGCAGGGCGTGCTGTTGCTCAACCGCGTGCTCTCCGTCGCTGCGGGGCACGCGGGTTCGCATCGGAATCGGGGGTGGCAGGTGGTGACTGCTCGCGCTCTCGAGGCGCTCGCCGTTCGCGGCGGGCCGCTCGTGGCTGTGCTGTGGGGTAACGAGGCGGCCGAGGCGGCCCCGCTGCTGGGTGCCGTGCCGACCGTGACCAGTGCGCATCCGAGCCCGCTGTCGGCCCGGCGCGGATTCTTCGGGTCGAGGCCGTTCAGTCGCGTTAACGCGCTTCTCGTCGAGCAGGGCGCGGAGCCCATTGACTGGCGCATTCCACCCCGCATCCCGGCCGTAGACTGACGCGGTCGCGCACGAGAGAGGGGTCAGGATGCTCGAAGAAGAGTACGAACGTCGCCGAACACTGCCGGCCCACCTGCGCAAGAAGCCCGAACCCGAGCCCACGTTCTCGTTTGTTGTGCGTGAAGCGGTTGACCGTGACCTTCCGGATGTGCGCGAGATCTACAACCACTACGTGGCCAATTCGACCGTCACGTTTGATGAGTCGCCATGGACACTCGCCGCGCTGCGCACGAAATACGCCCGTGTGCGCGAGCTCGGGTATCCCTTTCTTGTGGCCGAGTCACCGAACGGCGTGATCTTGGGCTTTGCCTATGTGTACCCGTGGAAAGAAAAGGCGGCGTACCGCTTCACCGTTGAGAACTCCATCTACCTGGGGCCCGCATCCACCGGCAAGGGTCTCGGCACTGCTCTCATGAAAGAACTACTTGATCGGGCGAAGGCCGCCGGGGTGAAAGAAATCATCGCGGTGATCGCCGACCGTGGGGCCGAAGGATCGATCGCCCTTCACGAGCGCTTTGGTTTTGAGAAAACTGGCTCGATGGGACGCGTTGGCTTCAAGTTCGGCCGCTGGCTCGGCGTCGTGATGATGCAGAAGTCGCTCTCGCGCCGCCGCTGACGAACCGAACTGCGCGCGTTACTGGTAGACCTGCGTCGCCACGTCGCCGGCGAGGGCGACCGCTTCGTCGTAGAAGGCGGGCCCGCCGAATCCGCTGATGACCGAGATCCAGCTCTCTTGCGTCACGACGTTGTAGATCGCCGGAGCGAGCCCCTCGTCGCCCTGCTGGCTGTAGGTCAGGGCGCCATCGGCGGTCGTGGCCTCGTTCAGGCCCTGTGAGGTGAGGTCGGTGATGATCGTCGCGCGGTTGGCGGTCGAGACCGGAGCCACGCCAATGAGGATGCTCGAGAGGTCAACACCGTCTTGCGCATAGACGCAGCTGATGCCGCCGGCAAGTTGCTCGGGGGTGGGCTCGAAGAAGTAGTCGTTGCCGTACACACTGCCGGGGCCTCCGAGCAGTTCAAGGCTCTGCGTCGCGAAGGCGTCGAGGCGCGCCTGCGGCAAGATCGTCGTGCAGTCGACGGGCATCGTGAAGGTGAGTTCTTCGGGCTCGGGGGTCGCCGTCTCTTCCACCGTTTCCGTCGGGGTCGGCGTCGGCTCTTCGGCCACCGGCTCGGGTTCGGGCGCGCACGCTGCGAGAGTGCCCATAAGAACGAGTGCGACGGAACCGACAAGCAGTCGCTGCGCGATCATGATGCTCCTTGCAAGGTGGCCGGGAATGCCGAGTTGGGAGTGCGCACCACACGCTCTCCCGGGCGCGAATCTAGCAGTCGGCACCCCGTCACACGGCGGAATTGCACGCGTGAGAGGGCTCTCCTAGGCGTTCGTTGCGCAATTGATATGAGCAGACCTCTGTCGTGTGCGCCGTAGGCTCGCAGGGTGTTTGAACTCCACCACCTGAGCGCTCTCGAGCAGGGAGAGTGGCTGCGTCGAGGTCGAATCACGCCCCGCGAGCTGGTGGAGCACTACCTCGCGCGCATCGACCAGCACAACGCCGTGCTGGGGGCTCTCACGGTCGTGGAGAGCGATCGAGCGCTCGCTCGCGCAATCGAGCTCGGCCGACTCGACGCGCGGTCGGCGCCGCTGTGGGGCATCCCGATCGCCGATAAAGAGCTGGTTCAGCGCGCTGGCCAGCGCACGACATTTGGCTCGCGACTGCGCGCCGATCACGTGGCGGACGTCGATGACGAGATTGTTCGTCACCTGGATGCCGCGGGCGCGATCAGCCTCGGAGCCACGGCGGCGCCCGAATTTGGGCTCTCGTCGTACACCGAGGGTCGGGTGTCGCCGCCGGCGCGGAATCCCTATGACGTCGGCCGCGGGGCTGGAGGGTCAAGTGGTGGAGCCGCGGCGGCGGTTGCCGCGGGGTTGCTGCCGGTGGCGCCGGGGAGTGACGGCGGCGGGAGCATCCGGATTCCCGCTGCGGCGTGCGGGCTCGTCGGGCTCAAGCCCTCGCGGGGTCGCACTCCCGCCGAGAGTGGACTCGATTCGCTCGCGGGGCTCGTCGTTGCGGGGCCGATTGCGCGCACCGTCGCCGACGCCGCCCTCATGCTCGATGCGCTCGTCGCGGCCGTGCCGTGGACGTTTGCCACTCGAGCTCCGATTGACCCGCCCGTGGCATCGGGCCGCGAGCACCCGCACAGCGGCCCGCTGTTGAGCGCCGCGGTGCGCGGCGAAGGCCGCTACCAACTCGGCGTCATGACGACGTCACCGTGGGACGAATACACCGACATCGTGCTCGAGCCCGACGCGCGCTGGGCGCTTGACGAGGCGATCGCCGGT
Organism: Microcella sp.; assembly: GCF_033763155.1. Taxonomy (GTDB): domain Bacteria; phylum Actinomycetota; class Actinomycetes; order Actinomycetales; family Microbacteriaceae; genus Microcella. The sequence goes on along the minus strand of NZ_JANRKZ010000037.1, from coordinate 10,867 downwards.
TTCGCGGCACTCGGCCACGGCATCGACGACATCGCGCTTGACCCCGAACCCGACTACGGCCGCCACTTTCGCACGATCTGGATGGCGAGCGCCGCGCGTGTTCCCGCCCACACGGCCGATGAGTTCGCATTGCTCGAGCCCCTCACAGCGTGGCTCGTTGAGCGGGGCCGTGCGCTCTCGGTCGAGACGCTCGTCGACGCCCTCGAATGGCTCACGGCGTTCGAGCGTCGCGTCATCGAGCGCCTGTCGACCGTCGACGCCGTGCTCACGCCCGCGCTCGCCATGACCCCGCGCCCTCTCGGTTGGTATGACGCGACGGATGCGGAGCGCAACTTCACCCAGCAGGTGCAGTACACGCCCTTCACCAGTTTCGTGAACGTCAGCGGCCTGCCCGCACTGACCCTGCCCGTCGGGCTCACGCCGGCGACCTCGGATCAGCCCGGGCTACCCATGGGCGTGCAGCTCATCGGCCGCCCCGGCGGCGAGGCCACACTTCTTGCGCTCGGGGCGCAGTGGGAGCGCGCGCGGGGAGCGCAGCGCATCCACCCGCCGCAGTGGTAGCCGCGGGAGCTAGCGGTACCCACCTTTGTCGAGCCCGGCTTCGATCTCGAAGCGGTTGTGGCGAGCATCTTGCCCCGCCGCCACATACAGCGGAATGAAGGCAAGCCCGTATTTCTTCCACTGCGCGCGGTGCACGGCCTCGTGTTCGAGTACTTCGTCGCGCGTGTTGTCGCGCGTGAGGTAAGCGGCTCCGATCGTCGTGCCGCCGCGGCCGAAGGCCCAGCTGGGCATGCCTGCGCACACGATGACCCCGCCGCGGCGTGAGACCTTAAAGCCGCCGAGCAGAGCGCCCCACGTCACCCCCGCGGCCGTGGCGAACCAATAGCCCGGGCGCGCAACCACAGGGTGCAATCCGATGGCTCGCAGTGCCCGATTGCGGGCGAGGCGGTCGACCGTGCGCGCGGCGCGGCCCTTTTTCGGTGGGGGTGGTGTCGTCATGGGCGGCCGTATCCTTCCAACAATCGCAGCCAGATTTCGCTCAGGGTGGGGTACGAGGGCACCGCGTGCCACAAGCGCGAGATAGGCACTTCGCCCACGATCGCGATGGTCGCGGCGTGCAGCAACTCGCCGACATCGTCGCCGACGAGCGTGAATCCCACGATGACTTCGCGGTCGACGTCGACGACCATGCGTGCTGTGCCCCGGTAGTCGTCGCCGTGCACGGTGGCTCCCGCAAGCCAGCCGAGGTCATAGTCGACGACCCGTGTGGTCATGCCCCGCTCGGCCGCCTGCTGTGCCGTGAGGCCCACGCTCGCCACCTCGGGGCTCGTGAACGTCACCTGCGGAACCGCGTCATGGTCGGCAGTGGCCACGTGCGTTCCCCAGGGGCCGTCGTCGACGGATGCTCCGCTCGCGCGCGCCGCAATCACGTCGCCCGCGGCGCGCGCTTGGTACTTGCCCTGGTGCGTCAAGAGCGCACGCTTGTTGACGTCACCGACGGCGTAGAGCCAGTCGAATCCGCGCACGCGCAGGGTGTCGTCGACCTCGAGCCAGCTGCCGGGTGCGAGCCCGACGGTCTCGAGCCCGAGGTCGCCCGTAGCCGCCGCGCGGCCCGTGGCGACGACCACCTCGTCGACCTCGATGACGCTCCCGCCGGGGAGGGTGATCGCGACGGTACCGTCGGCGCGGCGGTCGACCCGCTCAGGGCTCGTGTCGAGCAGCACCTCGGCGCCGTCCGCACGAAGCTGCTCGGCGACGGCTGCGCCCGCGAAGTCCTCGACGCCCGCGAGCAATCCGCTGCGCGCGAGCAGAGTCACTGTGCTGCCGAGCGACACGAAAGCCGTGGCCATTTCGCAGCCGACCACGCCGCCGCCGATGATCGCGAGCCGCGGGGGTACGGTGTCGGTGCTCGTGATGTCCCGCGAGGTCCAAGGCTGGGCATCCGTCAGGCCCTCGATGGGCGGCATCGCGGCCGTGCTTCCCGTGCAGATCGCCACGGCGTGCGTCGCCGTGATGGTGCGGGTCGAGCCGTCTGCTGCGGTGATGACGACGCGGCGCTCGCCGTCGAGGCGAGCGTGTCCGCGAGCAAGCGCGATGCCGGTCTTCTGCAACCACGCGACCTGGCCCGCATCGTTCCAGTTGCTCGTGACCGCGTCGCGGCTCGAGAGTACGGCGCGGGCGTCGATGCTGCCGGTGACCGCGGCGCGTGCGCCGGGCACGGCGTGGGCCGCGCGCAGCACGCTCGCCGCGCGCAACAGAGCCTTCGAGGGCATGCAGGCCCAGTATGAGCACTCGCCGCCGACGAGTTCGCCTTCGACAATGAGCACACTCAGCCCGCCCTGCACGGCGCGATCGGCGACGTTCTCGCCCACGGCTCCCGCACCAATGACGACGAGGTCGTAGGTGTCGAGCGGCTCGACGTCGGTGCTCGCGGTCGTCGTCAGGGGGCGCATAGGCCTACCGTCCCACGAACTCCGGCTCGGTGCGAGTGAGAAAGGCCTGCATGCCGATCGCGGCGTCTTTCGATTGCGCCAAGCGCACGAGCTCGCGCGGCAGCATGGCCTCGGCCGCCGCATGCCCCTCGCGCACCGCGAGGCGCGCGTTGGCGAGCGTCGCTTGTACGGCAAGGGGTGCTTGCGCCGCGATCCGACCCGCGAGCTCGCGTGCGCGCGCCCGTTGCGCCCCCGGCGCTACGACCTCTTGCACAAGGCCCATGCGGTAGGCCTCGGCGGCGTCGAAGCGGTCGCCCGTGAGCATCCACCGCATGGCGTTGCCCCAGCCCGCCGCGGCGGCGAAGCGCGTCGTCGCGCCGCCAAACGGAAGAATCGCGCGCGCCACTTCGAGTTGCGCAAAGACGGTGTCGTCGGCCGCGACCACGATGTCGCTCGCGAGGGCGAGTTCGATGCCGAGCGTCAAGCACGTGCCCTGCACGGCGAGCACGACGGGCTTGCTCACGCGCGAACCATCCATGCCCCAGGGGTGAACGCCGCCCGCAGGCACCATCGCGAGCCCCTCGGGTCCGATGCGCGGCACGATGTCGGCGAGGTCGAGCCCGCCGGTGAAGTGGTCGCCGTGCGCGAACACCACGCCGACGCGCAGCTCGGGGTCGCGGTCGAGTTCGCCGTAGGCGAGCGCGAGTTGCTCGAGCATGGCCGCGTCGGCCGCGTTGCGCTTATCGGGGCGGTTGAGTCCGATGAGCAGCACGTGCCCATCGCGCTCGACCGTGACGCGCGGGGCGCTGTCGGGGGCGGCTGTCTCTGACGTCGTCGTCTCGCTCATGACGGTCAGCGTAACGAGAGGCCGGTGACGGATGCCCGCTCTTTGTCGTTCGCCCACCACGTTTCAGCGGCTGAGGGCCGCCAGTATGCGCAGGATCACCGTGAGCTCGTCGCTGGCTGCTCCGCTCGCCTCGTCGCTCTCGTCGATCGCACCGGCGCTGTCACCCGGCACGGCCTCGCGAGTGGGAGCGGGTGCAAACTCGGTCAGTCCCGCGCCGATGAGGGTGGCGTGGGCGCGAGCCGCGGCAACCGCGCCCGTGAGTTCGTCAAGCGCGAGCCCAAACGGCGCCGGAAAGCCGACGCCGCCAAACACCGAGGGGTCAAGCACGTCGAGATCGACGTGCACATAGAGCACCGGCTCAACCCCGTCGGCGCGTGCGGCCGCGACGCGCTCGGCGACGCGATCGCCCACCTCGCTGGCCGTGACGTGCGGCATGCCCGACGCCTCGATGAACTGGGCCTCGGCATCGTCGAGATCGCGCACGCCGAGCAACAGCACATCGGCGGCGGCAACAACGCCCGCATCGACGAGTGACCGCAACACCATGCCGTGAAACGCCTTGCTCGGTGAGCTCTCTGCCGTGTTGAGGTCGGCGTGCGCGTCGGCCCAGAGCAGAACGACGCGCCCGGCCCGCGAGGCGTGCTCGATGCCGGCGTATTCCACTCCGCAGTCGCCGCCAATGATGACCGGGGTGTCATCGAGTTCGGCGAGGGCGCGCTCGAGGCGCTCGCGCACCAGTCGAATCGAGCTGTAGCGAAGAATGCCCGTACCCTCGCTGTCGCCGGCCTCGAGGGGAACCTCGATCTCGCGCGTGGCTGAGCTGGGCAGGTCGGCGCGAATGGCGGCGGCCCCGTCGACGAGTCGCATCGCACGCGATGAACCTGATCCTTGCCACTGCGGAACGACCACAAATGTTGCGCTCATGACCTCAGTCTCGCACTGCTGTCAGCCTCGTGCAGCGGGCGCCGTGTCGTGGTGCGCACGATCACGAAACGGCAACCAGGCGAGCGTCGAGAGCAGCCACTCGAGCGGGCCCTGGCGGCCGATCGCCTGCATGATGAGCCCGAACGCCATGCCGCCAAGCACCATGCCGACGAGGAGCGGAATGCCCACACTCGCCTCGAAGAACCCGGCTGGTCCGAGTGGCTCGAGCGCCGCGATGAGCAGAACGTGTGCCGTGTAGACCGTGAGGGCAACACGGCCGAGAGCTGTCAGGGGTGCGGCGATGATGAGGGGGATGCGTCGGGGTGACGAGCCATCGAGCGCGAGGAGGGCAACCGCGATGATCGCGAGCGCGAGACCGCCCGCCCCCAGCAGCTCGGCCGTCGACCCGCTGTGCGCTGAGGCATCCACGTCGGGCAACACGGCCGCCGCGCCGTAGCCCGCGACGCTCGCTGCTGCCCCGAGCCCCAGCATGAGCAGGCGCACGCGCGTGCGCTCAAGCCCTGAGCGCGCGCACACCAACCCGACGAGTAGCAACGGCAGCCACAGCAGGGCGGGGTAGTAACCCGTGAGCAGCCAATCGACGAGAGTTGCCAACGGGTCGGTCGCGAGTGACCCCGGACCTGTCGGCCAGGCTCCCGTCTGGGCGACATACTGGTCGCGCGCGAACGGTGCGGCCACGAGCAATCCGAGGGCGACAGTGCCGAGCAGCCAGCGGGGCGCGAACAGCAGGGGCAGCATGAGCAGAAACATCCCGCCGTAGCCGTCGAGGATGATCGCGATGCCGCTCGGGAGCATCCACAGCAGCAGTCCCATGACGATGAGGATGCCCGCGCGAATCGCCACTCGGCCCCGGAAAGCGCCTCGGCGCTCGCGTGGGGGAGTGCTGCCGCCCGTGACGAGGCCGAGCGCCACTCCCGCGACGACGGCGAAGAGCACCGAGGGGCGTCCGTCGACGAGTAGCTCGGCGTGGTCGTCGCCGCGCGGCCACGTGTGAGCGGCCATCATGCCGATGACGGCGAGACCGCGCGCGGCGTCGACGCCGTGCCAGCGAACACGACGCGACCCCGGGGCGGCCGACCGTGCGGCCGACCCCGGGGTCGTCGATGAAATGGTGATGAGAGTCGTTTCGGGCGAGGGTTACTGGCCGATCGCGGCCTGCGAGCCACCCGACTTGAGAGCCGCGAGACGCGCCTCGATCTCGGTCTCTTTGTCGAGATCCTCGAGCGACTCAAACTGCGCGTCGAGCGTGGATGCCGCGAGCTCTTGCTGCCCGAGCACCTTGGCCTCTTCGCGGCGAATCTTCTCTTCGAAGCGGCCGAGCTCGCTCGTCGGGTCCATGATGTCGATGCTCTTGACAGCGTCGATGACCTGGCTTTGCGCGTCGGCGATCTTGGCACGAGCGATGAGCTGGTCACGCTGCGAGCGCAGCTCGTCGAGCTTGCCCTTCATGGCCTCGAGGCCGCTCTTGAGCTTGTCGACGATCTCGGTCTGGCTCGCGATCGTCGGCTCGGCAGCCTTGGCTTCGTTCTCGGCCGACAACTGCTTGCCGAGCGCCACCTTCGCGAGCTTGTCGAACTTGTCGGCGTCGGCGGTGTTGCCCGCGGCACGCAACTCGTCGGCCTTGGCGCTCGCGGCGACGGCCTTGCGGCCCCAGTCTTGCGCCGACGCAACATCTTCGGCGAAGTCTTGCTCGAGCAAGCGGAGGTTGCCAATCGTCTGTGCGATCGCGGCTTCGGCCTCTTGAATGCTCGCGGTGTAGTCACGCACCATCTGGTCGAGCATCTTCTCGGGGTCTTCGGCGGCGTCGAGAAGCGCGTGAATGTTCGCCTTCGCCAGCTGGGCAATGCGGCCGAAGATGGACTGCTTTGACATGGATGGTGCCTTTCTGTCGGTGGTCAGATCGTGCTGGATGATTCTTGGTGAACGCTAGAAGCGGCCGCTACCGCCGCGGCGACCGGATGACCGGCTCGGCGACGACCGGCGGCTCGAGCCGCCCCCGCTCGAGCCGAAGCTGGGTCGGCGAGAGCTGCCGCTGCGCGACGAACCGCTCGACGCGCGACGCCCGCCGCCGCCACTTCCGCCTCCGCTGAGCAGACCGCCAATGATCCCGCCCACGATGCCATCGCTCATGCCGCCGCCGCGCATGCCACCGATCGACCCCGTGGGGGCCATCGTTGCTGACAGGTCGTTCTCGGCTGATTGCAGCGCCATGCCCGCGAGGTCGAGAGCGCGTTGCGCTGCGGCGAGTGCGGCAACCGGGTCAGTGGCGCGTGCCTCGGTCGCAATCTGCTCTTGTGCTTGCGCCTCAGCGAGACGGGCACGCGCGTCGGCGCCAACGGCGCCGCGGTGCGCGGCGACGTATTGTCCCGCGCTCGCGATGCGGCTGCGCGCCGAGGCGAGAGTGCGATCGAGGGCGTCTTCGGCCTTCTTGCGGCGTTCGGCCTCGTCGCGTGCCCCCGCGAGTTGTGCATCGAGCTCACGGTCGACCGTCACGAGTCGGTTGAGCGCCGCAATGGGGTCTTTCGCGTCGGCCCCGGTGAGGGTTGAACCGGCTGCGGCGAGGGCACTCGTCAGTCCGTCGTTCTTAGGCAGGCTGGCGGCGGCAGCGACTCCCGCCCGCAGGTCATCGATTTGTGCGGCGAGTGCGGTGCGCGCGTCATTCAGGTCGGCGGCAATCCGCTCGACATTCGCGGTCGCGGTCGTCAGTTGAGCCAGAGCCAATTGTGCCGAGCGAACGTCGATTGCCGCGTCACTCGATTTGCCGGCGGCCTGATTCTTTGCGGCTTCGGCGAGCTCAGTGTCGACCAGCTCGAGCAGTCGCGCGGCTTGGGCGGGAGCATCCACCACGCTCGAGATGGCGGCGGTCGAGTAGTCAGCTTTCAGCCGGGCGATCGTTGCCGTGGCCGCCTCGATGGCGGCAGGAGCCGCCTCGCGTTCTTTCGTGACCTTCGCGAGCGCGCCGGGCAGATCGCTCTCGACATCGCGCAGCGCCTCAAACGCTTCTTCTTGCGCCTCGAGCAGATCATCGGCGTCGTCGCACGCCGCCACGATCGCGAGCAATGACGCGCGCTTCTGCTCGTCGGTCTCAGGGTTCTCGTCGTCAAGTTCGCGGCGCAACCGGAACGCTTCGGCAACGAGGGCCTTGGCATTCGTCAGGGCGGCGCGGAACCCTTCCGTCGGCGCCGTGCCGAATTGGGCTTCGGCAAAGCCGAGCTCTTGCTCGCTCGTCGTCAGCGCGTCATCAACCTGCACGAGACGACGCGATGCGGTTTGATCGAGTTCCGCGATCGACTGCTTGTCGACCGCAGCCGTCACCGGGTTCTTCTTGCGGCGCGCTCGAGCGATCAAGAACCACGCGGCGCCGACCCCACCGACGCCGAGAGCGATGGGCAGAATCGGGATGCCGCCGCCGGCATCAGCATCCGTCGTCGGGGCGGTCTCGCCACCCAACTCGCCACCCGCATCAACGCCCGCGTCGGTGCCGCCATTCGCGGCAGTCAGGGCAGCGGTGAGGCTGTCGGCGTAGGCGATGATGCCCTCGGCCCAGTTGTCATCCCGCAATTGCGGCACGAGCGCGTCGGTTTCTGCGGCCGCGAGGTCAGCATCGCTCGCCGGAAAGTCGAGGCCGATGCTCGTGGCGTACTCGCGATCGCCGATGGCAATAGCGAGCAGACCATCGCGGTCGCCGAGGCCTGACACCGCGGCCGATTCGTCGGCCCACGCCGAGCTGTCGAGAGAGCCCTCGAAGCGATCTACGACGACAACAAAGAGTTGCGCGCTGCCCGCCTCAAACAGTCGGTCGAGCGCCGCGTCGACGCGCGACAGATCGGCCTCGAGCACTCCCGTTTCATCGAACACGTACGCGCCATCGAGGTCGACGGGCGGCGCCGCAGCAGCGGGAGCGCTCACGCCCAGCAGCAGAGCCGACGAGAGAACGGCGAAAGCGAGCGGCTGCGCAGCTCGTGTCTGACGGCGGCGCGATCGGCGGAGTGCGTGAGCCATGAGACTGCCCTTCGACGGTGGGGTGGGCCTCGCGTCATCGCGAAAGACGACAGTGCGCGGTGCCGCGATTCTAGCCAGCCCCGGTATCTGCTGTGCGAGCAGAATCCCACCGGACTACGGAGCCCCGCACTTAGTCGAGACGCACTGCCGGAGCGGTGGCGATGAGCACACCCGCTTCGCCGGTCGACGCCATCACGACGTCGAGTGCGACGACGACCGAATAGCCCCCGGCGGCCAGCGCTTCACCCTCGCACCCCACGGTGCTCACGCGCAGGGGAAGATCAAGACGGTCGCCCGCGCCGAGCTCGATGGGCTGCTCGACGCCACTCGCGTCGAGAGACTCAGCGACGATGACGCCACCCTGGGCAAGCGATCCGCTCGCCCCTGCCGGTGCGCTGATGGAGACCGTGTCTGAACTGCTGTTGGCGATGGTGGCGACACCCATCAGGTCGCCATCGGCCATGCGGGCGCTCTGCGGCACGTCGACCGAGAGCGTCACGCCGCGGAATGACGACGGCTCGGGTGCTGTGGCCCCGCACGCGAGCAGGGTGACCGAGCGTTCGCCGTCACCCAGCGTTTCGGGCGCCTGAGGCTGGCTGAGCACGTCGGCGCCGCCCGCCGATTCCACCGTGGCCGTGTCGGCCGACTCGCTGGCCGCGATGAGCGTGGGCGGGGTCACCGCCTGCAGCGCGAGGCCGCCCATGCCGAGTGCCGCCACGACCGAGAGCGTGCCGACCGTCCACTGGCGCGGGCGACGTCGGGCGCGGGCGGCGTGGGCAACGGCATCCACATCAATAACGGATGCTCGCGGCGCGTTAGCTGCGGCATCGTCGCGCAACGCGCGCCCCAGGTCGTCGAAGCTGCTCATGCGTGCCCCCTTCTGGGCTCGGTGAGAGCAGGCCCGTCGCTGAGCGACGCCGCGAGTTTCGCGAGGCCGTCGCTCAAGTAGCGCTTGACGGCACCGGGGCTAATGCCCAGGTCGGCCGCAATGTCGTCAACCTTCTGGTCGCCGTAATACCGCAGCACGACGCACGCTCGCTCGCGTGGGCTGAGCCCGTCGAGTTCGGCCTTGAGGTCGAGACGGCGGTCGGTGACTGTGTCGGGCGCGTCGACCAGCTCGGGTGTCAGGTGCAAGTGCGCCGTGGCGCGCCACCGCGTAGCCCGTCGACCGCGGTCGATATAGGCGCTCGTGATGGCGCGCCTCACATAGGCTTCGGCCTTCTCGATGGCGAATCCGTTGCGAAGCCGCCCGAAGGTGGCCACGAGTCCGGCTTGCACGAGGTCGGCAGCATCATCGGGGTTGCCGCACAACACGTAGGCGTGACGCAGCAGGGCGTCGCCGCGCTCGGCGACGAGCGTCGCGAGCATGGCCTCCCAGCCCTCACGCGCCTTCTGTGCCACGGTGCTGATCTTTCTCTTGGGCCGCGCGGGGCGCGGTCTTTCCTGCTCTCACCCTCTCAGACGCATGCCGGTCGCATAACGTTGGGGCGCAAACTGCCCGTTCGCGCTTAAACCCTGCCACGCTGTGCCCACGCGCCCCCGAATGGTTGAGGGCGTCGACACCTTGTGAACGGAGAACCCCATGGCATCACGCGTCACCGAACGGTCGGCCAACTGGCGCATCTTTGGCGGGGGCGGGATGCTCGCCGGGGGCCTTCTCTGGCTCATCGCCCTCATGGTCGCCGCCGCGGGTGCGGGCGGCCCCATCACCGGGTGGCTCACGACGCTCGGCTTCGTGCTGCTCGGCGCCAGCGGATTCTTCTTAGCTTTTGGTCAGACCGGCTCGAACGGCCTCGTCGGCGGCTCAGTGCTCGGCAAGCTCGGGTTCGTCGCCTTCGGCATCGGTTTCCTTCTGCTCTGGCTCATTCCGTTGCTGTCGTCGTTCGGCACGTCCCTGCCGGCCGGCACCGCGACCGTGGCCACCGTGCTCATCGTGATCGGCGGAGTGATCGGCGCCGTGGTGACCTACCAAAAGTCGGTCGCTCGCGGTGCCGCGCGCTGGATTCTCGCCATCCCGGTCGTTATCTCGATCGTGTGGCTGTTCTCAACAGCGGGGTGGCTCGCGCTGGGCGGAAACGTTCTGGTCACTCTGCTCGCCCTGGACTTCGCTCTCGCCGGTCTCGTGTTGATGCTCAACCGTCGCTAGGCACTCGGCGCGCGTCCACCGCGTGGGGGGCCAGCGGTGAGCGCGCGCCGAGCGAGTGGTGAGCTAGCGCGCCGCCGCGGCGAGGCGGCCGCGCAGCAACGTAAGCTGCCGGCTGAGTTCCGGCGGCATGCGGTCGCCGAACGAGGCGAAGAAGGTCTCGATGTCGTGGGTCTCGGCCTCGAAGGCGGCCGGGTCGACGCGGAACAATTCGCTGAGCGCGGCCTCATCGAGCTCGAGTCCGTCGACGTTGAGAGCACCCTCGCTCGGCAGTGCACCGATGGGCGAGTCGACGGCGCCGAGTTGGCCTTCGAGCCGCCCGACCATCCACTCGAGCACGCGAGCGTTCTCCCCGAATCCGGGCCACAAGAACGAGCCGTCGGCGCCCTTGCGAAACCAATTGACCTGAAACACGCGCGGCACGCGGGCCGACCGGCGCAAGCGACGGCCGAAGTCGAGCCAGTGCGCAAAGTAGTCGGCCATGTTGTACCCGGCGAA
>NZ_JANRKZ010000036.1:0-4617 GCF_033763155.1 Microcella sp. | reverse complement strand
GCCAATTCTTCGGGACGTCGAGTCGAGAGCAGCCAGTACGGCGTCGGGTCGTCGGGGTCAGTGACGGCGACCCGCAGTACTGCAGGAATATCCGGCCGGAGCACGAGAAACGCTCGCGCATCGAGCCGTTGACCGCGCGCGAGTCGCGCGTCATCTCCGCGGGCAACCTCGGTCCCGCCGACGTGCGACAGGGGAATGCGTGCGCTACCGGCGCGCAGCATCCCGTCACCGACCGTGATGAGCGGCGCACTGGCGATCGCCACGCCGACAACACCAAGAGCAAGCACGATTCCCACGGTGGCCCCGACAACCGCGCTGATGGGCGCGAACGTCAAAAGACTGGCCGGAATAGCCAGTGCGGCGATGAGCCCTATCCAGGGGGCGGGCCACAAGCGCTCTCGGTATGACTCCATGAAGCCATTCGACCATGCATTAGCCTCGACCCGTGCCGCGAACCGTCGATGTCCTGATCACCGGAGAAAACGTTCCCACGTATGCCCACCCGGGCGATGCCGGGGCAGACCTGTGTTCGGCTGAGTCGCTGGTGATTCCGCCGGGTGGCCGCGCAACGGTGGGGACGGGAACGGCTATTGCTCTTCCCGACGGCTACGCGGCGTTTGTGGTGCCGCGCAGCGGCCTCGCCGCGCGTCACGGCATCACGATCGTGAACTCGCCGGGAACAGTGGATGCTGGCTATCGAGGCGAGATCAAGGTCACCGTGCTGAACACCGACCAGTCAGAGCCGTTTGCGATCGAGGTTGGCGATCGCATCGCCCAAGTGATCGTCTGGCCCGTTGAGCGCGCTCGCTTCGTCGCCGTCGACTCGCTTCCCGGCTCGCACCGTGGAGAGCGCGGTTTCGGTTCGACCGGCTACCGTGGTGAACCGACTGAAGGAGGCCCAGCGTGATCGATCCGTTCACTGGGGACGAAGTGCTGCCCGAAGACGCGAAGTCTGCACCGCATGACCGCGCCGAAAATGGCCCGCTCGACGAGAGCGAGGCGAACGCTGTGCGACCGTACGTCGACCTCGGTGCCATCAAGCTCGTGCCACGCGAAGGCTTGCAGTTGCGGCTGGAGATCGAAGAAGGCACCAAGCGCGTCGTTGCCGTCAACATTGACTACGCCGGTTCTACGTTGCAGGTTCAACCGTTTGCCGCTCCGCGCACGAGCGGGCTCTGGAACGAGATTCGCGCTCAAATCGTTGAGCAGTTGCGCTCTCAGGGCGCTGAGACCCAAGAACGCGTTGGGGTCTTTGGCCCCGAGATAGTTGCGCGCATTCCGGTCACGGGAGGTGACCCCGGTGCCACGCGCATCGCTCGATTCGTCGGCGTTGATGGGCCTCGTTGGTTCTTGCGCGGCGTCGTCGCGGGCCAGGGCGCTGTCGATGCTGAGGCCGCTCGAGCGATCGATGATGTCTTCCGCAGCATCGTCGTCGTTCGCGGCACGACCCCCATGCCGCCTCGCGACCTCATTCCTCTCCACGTGCCGCAAGGCGCTCAGGCCGCCACTCCATCGGCTCCCGGGGCATGACCGCCGAGGTCGAGGGTCGCGATCGCGACGTGAGTGAGCCGGGCGACCGTGGTTCGCAGGGCATTGCCGCGTCCGACAGCGCGGCAGAGCTTCGAGAAGCACTTGCTGCGGCCGCGAAGAAGTCAGGGTTCGGTCGCGTCGCACCAGGTGAAACTCCGACAGCCCACGACTTGTGGTCGGCCGTGGGGGGAGTGCGTGGCCTGATCGAGTCGTTGCTGCCGGGTTTTCTTTTTCTTGTCGTCTTTACGGTCACGAGCGACGTCGTGCCCTCGGTGCTGATTCCGGTGGGTGTTGCTGTGTTGTTCGTGCTCGTTCGTGCGATCACGCGGTCACCGATCCTTCCCGCGACGATTGGCCTCGTCGGGATTGCGCTCTCGGCCGGTCTCGCGCTGTGGTCAGGACGTGCCGAAGAGAACTTTGTGCTCGGGTTCGTCATCAATGCGGTCTGGCTCGTGGCGCTGCTCGTGAGTCTCGCGATTCGGCGTCCGCTGATCGGCGTCATCACCGGTTTGCTCACGGGCGATTCGGGGTGGCGCAATGACGCGGCCAAGCGCACCGTGCTCACCGTGACGACATGGTTGTGGGTTGCACTTTTCGCCCTCCGGCTGGGGGTTCAAGTGCCCTTGTACTTCACCGAGCAGACGGCGGCCCTCGCGGCGACGAAGTTGCTCATGGGTCTGCCACTGTATGCCGCGGTTCTCTGGGTGACGTGGCTCATGATTCGCGCCGTGTATGCCCGCCGCGCAGCCTGAGTGATACCCTTTTTATCTCGACATCAAGATAATTTCTGGCCAGTAGGCTGGTCGAGTCCGGCGCTCGACGACGGATGCGCCAGACCCGTCGCACAAGAGGAGCCCCTGTGTCTTCAGTCAACAGTTTCGATTCCATCGACTCCTTGTCGGTTGCCGGAACCGAGTATCAGGTCTTCCGGATCGACACGGTCCCCGGCTATGAGACGTTGCCGTTCAGCCTCAAGGTGCTTCTCGAGAATCTGCTTCGCACCGAAGACGGTGCGAACGTCACGGCCGAGCAAATTCGTGCCCTGGGCGCCTGGAAGCCCGACGCTGAGCCCGACACCGAGATTCAGTTCAGCCCTGCGCGTGTCGTCATGCAGGACTTCACGGGTGTTCCCTGCATCGTCGACCTGGCAACGATGCGCGAAGCGGTGGCCGAATTGGGCGGAGACCCCAACAAGATCAACCCCCTCGCGCCGGCCGAACTCGTGATCGACCACTCCGTCATCGCTGACCTGTTCGGCACGGCGGATGCCCTCGAGCGCAACGTCGAGATTGAGTACGAGCGCAATGGCGAGCGTTACCAGTTCTTGCGGTGGGGGCAGACCGCGTTCGACGACTTCAAGGTTGTTCCTCCGGGAACCGGCATCGTGCACCAGGTCAACATCGAGCACCTGGCCAAGGTGACCTACACCCGTGAGGTGGGCGGAGTTCTGCGGGCCTACCCCGACACGTGCGTCGGCACCGACTCGCACACGACGATGGTCAACGGCCTCGGCGTGCTGGGCTGGGGCGTGGGCGGCATTGAAGCCGAGGCCGCGATGCTCGGCCAGCCCGTGTCGATGCTCATTCCGAAGGTCGTCGGCTTCAAGCTCATGGGAGCGATTCCCACCGGAGTAACGGCAACCGACGTCGTGCTCACGATCACCGAGATGTTGCGCAAGCACGGCGTGGTGGGCAAGTTTGTTGAGTTCTACGGTGCCGGTGTTGCGGCCGTTCCGCTCGCGAACCGCGCCACGATCGGCAACATGAGCCCCGAGTTTGGGTCGACTGCCGCGATGTTCCCGATCGACGACGTCACCCTCGACTACTTGCGACTCACGGGCCGCAGCGAGGCGCAGGTGGCTCTCGTCGAGGCCTACAGCAAGCTCCAATCGCTCTGGCACGACCCCTCGGTCGAGCCGCGCTTTAGTGAATATCTCGAGCTCGACCTCTCGACCGTCGTGCCGTCGATCGCTGGCCCGAAGCGCCCGCAAGACCGCATCGAGTTGTCGGTGGCGAAGTCGGCGTTCGAAGCGGCACTTCCCGCGTACAGCGCCACGGCATCCACTCCTGTTGACGTCACGGTCGGGGGAGAGCAGTTCGTGCTCGACAACGGGGCGGTGACGATCGCGGCCATCACCTCGTGCACCAATACCTCGAACCCTTCGGTCATGCTCGCGGCCGGTTTGCTGGCCCGTAACGCCGCAAACAAGGGCCTGAAGGCGAAGCCGTGGGTCAAGACCACGCTCGCTCCCGGCTCGAAGGTCGTGGCCGACTACTACGAGAAGGCCGGACTCACCGACGACCTTGAGGCGCTCGGCTTTTACACCGTCGGCTACGGCTGCACCACGTGTATCGGCAACTCGGGCCCGCTCGCCGACGAGATTTCGGCCGCGATCAATGAGCACGACCTCGCCGTCACGGCCGTTCTCTCGGGCAACCGCAACTTCGAGGGCCGCATCAACCCCGACGTGAAGATGAACTACCTCGCGAGCCCCCCGCTCGTGATCGCCTATGCGCTGGCTGGCTCGATGAACTTCGACTTCGAGACAGATTCCCTTGGCACCGACCGCGACGGCAACGACGTCTACCTGCGCGACATTTGGCCCGACGCGGCCGAGGTGCAGGCGACGATCGACTCGTCGATCGACACGGGCATGTTCGACCACCAATATGCCTCGGTCTTCGAGGGCGACGAGCGGTGGCGTTCGCTTCCTACCCCCGACGGTGCGACCTTCGAGTGGGACTCGGAGTCGACCTACGTGCGCAAGCCTCCGTACTTCGACGGCATGACGATCGAGACGACGCCGGTGAGCGACATCGTCGGCGCTCGCGTGTTGGCGAAGCTCGGTGACTCGGTCACGACCGACCACATCAGCCCCGCCGGGTCGATCAAGGCTGACTCACCGGCCGGTCAGTACCTCACGGCACACGGGGTTGACCGCAAAGACTTCAACTCGTACGGCTCGCGTCGCGGCAACCACGAGGTGATGATTCGCGGCACCTTCGCGAACATCCGACTCAAGAACCAGCTTCTTGCGCAGTTCAACGGCGGCAGTGGCGTCGAGGGTGGCTACACCCGCGACTTCAC
>NZ_JANRKZ010000035.1:0-2746 GCF_033763155.1 Microcella sp. | reverse complement strand
CGCCAAGAACTCGAGGCCCTCTTGCGTGCTGACCTGACGAAAGCCGCCGATGCCGCTGAGCAGGGTGAATCCAACCCAGAGCACGATGGCTCCGGCGACGATGTAGAGGAACGGGCCTCGAACGATGCGCTTGACATTCATGGTTGGCGGGCTGGCGGCCCCGCACCTTTCTGCTGATGGAACGTGCCTGTCAGGCTATCGCGCAGCCCTTGGCAGGTCGTGTACTGTTCGCGGCAGGCGGAGTGCGTTAGCTGGAGTAGACGTGCGGCGCGAGCACGCCGA
This sequence comes from Microcella sp., assembly GCF_033763155.1. Lineage (GTDB taxonomy): Bacteria > Actinomycetota > Actinomycetes > Actinomycetales > Microbacteriaceae > Microcella. The sequence continues at coordinate 2,464 of NZ_JANRKZ010000035.1, read as the reverse complement.
CGGCCCGCAAGTTGCGGTATTTCTCGGCGTAGTCGAGGCCGTAGCCCACGACGAAGGCGGGCGGAATGTCGAAGCCGACGTACTCGACCTCAACCTCGACCTTGGCGGCCTCGGGCTTGCGCAGCAGGGCGAGAATCTTGACGCTCTTCGCGCCCCGCGACTCGAGGTTGGCCCGCAGCCACGCGAGCGTCAGCCCCGAGTCGATGATGTCTTCGACGATGAGCACATCGCGGCCCGCGATCTCGGTGTCGAGGTCTTTGAGAATGCGCACGACACCGCTCGACTGCGTGCTCGCGCCGTAGCTCGACACAGCCATCCAGTCCATCTCGGCGGGCACGGCCAGCTCGCGCGCGAAGTCGGCCATGACCATGACCGCGCCCTTGAGCACGCCGACGAGCAGCGGCGGAGCATCCCCATAATCGGCCTCGACCCGGCGGGCCAGGTCGGCGAGCTTGGCGTGAATCTCTTGCTCGGTGATGAGCACCTCGGTCAGGTCAGAACGGATGTCGTCGACGTCCACGGGGTCTCCTCCGGCGATACGGGCAAAGGGGTGGTCACGCAGGTTCGGCGGCCGCAAACTTGAGGTGGCCGCCGATGCGTTCCACCCTAATGCCGGGCAGATGCACGGGGCCCTGACCATGCCAGTCGGTCGCGAGTCGCGCCACCTCGAGGGTCTGCGTGCGACTGATCGACACCCCAAACTCGCTGCGCGCCACGAGCCGAATGACCCGGTTGCGCAGCGCCGCGGGGTTGGCAGCGAGCCACGCCGCGGGCAGCGAGCACCCACCCTCGGCGAGCTCAACGAGTTCTTCGGCCACCTCATCGACCATCTGATCGAGCGCCTCGGCGTCGTCGCGCGCGATTGCGGCGGTGCGGGCGAGCGCCTCGACGATTCCGGCATCGAGGTGCTTTTCGAGGTGCGGCAGGATGCTGCGCCGCACCCGCACGCGCGCAAAACGCTCATCGTCATTGTGCGGATCGTGCCACGGCTCAAGACCCTGGTCGGCGCAGGCCTGGGCGAGCGCGGCCCGACGCAGCCCGAGCAACGGTCGGCGGTAGAGCCCCGCGACCGCGGCCATGCCCGCGATGCTCAGCGTGCCGCTGCCGCGGGCGAGCCCCAGCAGAACGGTCTCGGCCTGGTCGTCGAGCGAGTGCCCGAGCAGCACGGCGGCGGCACCGAGCCGCACGGCTGCGGATTCGAGCGCGGCGTAGCGCGCCTCGCGTGCCGCACCCTCGGGGCCGCCCTCGCCACCGACGTGCACGCGCTCGACCAGCACGGGCTCGAGCCCGAGCGCTCGCGCCGCCTCTGCCGCGCGCTCGGCCACCTCGGCCGAGCCGGCCTGCAACCCGTGGTCGACAATCACGGCCCCCACGCGCAGCCCGAGCCGCGGAGCCTCAAACCCGGCGGCCGCGGCGAGCGCCAGCGAGTCGGGGCCTCCACTGAGAGCAACAAGAGCGAGCGAACCCTGCGGCAGCCCGACGAGCGACTCGCGCACGGCGCGACGAGAGTCGGCGACCGCGGGGGTGAGCCGCGGGCGTCGGGCGTCAGCCGGGCGCTCGGGGGGCATCCACTAAGGTTAGAGCCGCGCCCGCGGGCGCCACCCACGCCGATTTCTCTCGCACAAAGGAGCACCCTGATGGGCGCCTACCCCGTGATCATCGAAGTGCCGAAGGGCAGCCGCAACAAGTACGAGATCGACCACGAAACCGGTCGCGTCATGCTCGACCGCGTGCTCTTCACGTCGTTCGTCTACCCCACCGACTACGGCTTCTTCGAGAACACCCTCGGCCTTGACGGCGACCCGGTTGACGCGCTCGTGCTCACCGAATACCCGCTGTTTCCGGGCGTGGGCGTGACCGTGCGCCCCGTCGGCGTGTTCAACATGACCGACGACGGCGGCAGCGACGCGAAGGTCATCTGCGTGCTCGCGAAAGACCCGCGCTGGGCGCACATCCAAGATGTTGACGACGTGCCCGAGTTCACGCGCAAAGAGATCGAGCACTTCTTCGAGCACTACAAAGACCTCGAGCCCGGCAAGTGGGTCAAGACCGAGGGCTGGGGCAACGCCGCCGAGGCTGAGGCCATCATTCAGGCGGGCATCGCGGCGTACGTGCCGCCGGCCGGTCACTAACGCGCGAAGACTCGCCGCGCGCTAGGCGCTCGCGGGCTCTCCGGCGCCGCGACGCGACCGCATACTGCTACGCGCTCGGCCGCGCCACCAACCCCACGCGGTCATAACTGCGCACGGGAACGATGCGCACGGGCTTGCCCGGATACGGTGCCTCGATCATGAGTCCGTCGCCGATGTAGAGCGCCACGTGGTACTTCGACGCGCTCGGTGAGCCACCCGAGCTGTAGAAGATCAGGTCGCCCGGCTGCACCTGGCTATAGGGAACGAGCTGACCGCGCGACGACGCCCGCGTGTATTGCGCGCTCGACCCGTGGCCGCCGATCGACAGCCCC
>NZ_JANRKZ010000034.1:0-2398 GCF_033763155.1 Microcella sp. | reverse complement strand
GGGTTTGACCCTCCCCCGCGGCAACCTTCTACAGTCGACAACCATGGAGCAACGGCGGCACTACACGGTCGGAGAGGTTGCGCGTCTGTCGGGTCTCACCCCGAAGGCGCTGCGGCACTACGACCAGCGTGGGTTGCTTGTACCGACGAGCAGTTCTCCGTCGGGCTATCGGCTCTATAGCGACGAACAGGTTGCGCTCGCTCGCCGAATCGCGCGGCTTCGCGAGGTTGAGCTTCCGCTCGAGACGATCCGCACGATCATCACTCACGATGACGACCTCGACGTTCGACGGCTGCTCGCGGCCCACCGCACGCGCCTGCAGTCACGTGGCGAGCGCATCCGTCATTCGATCCACGCCCTCACTCACCTCATCGACGACACCCCTGGAGTGCTCATGACTCTCGATCACACGCCCGCCGAACCCGCCGACGACGAGCGGGCCCTCGCCGCTCGGCTCTACAACGAGACCTGGAGCTTGCTGCAGAACGAGGAGCGAACCGCGCGCGATGACGACCGCACGCTGCACATGGCCCATGCGTCGCGGTTTCACTGGGACAACGTCGGCACCGATCAGCACCGCTCGATCGGTGAGTGGCAGATTTCCCGCGTGAACGCCGCGCTCGGGCGTGGGCCGAGCGCTGTCTTTCACGCGGAGCGGGCCGTCGACTACGCCCAAACACCCACAGTCGAAGACTGGGTTCGCGCAAGCGCGCACGAAGGCCTCGCCCGCGCACACGCCGTGGCCGGCAATCTCGAAGCAGCGCGGCAAGCCCGCGACGAGAGCCTCGCCCTGCTCGACACCATCAGCGATGAGGATGACCGGCAGGTCATCGCGGCCGACATCGAGTCACTGCCCCTGACGCTCGACGACTGATCGAGCCCAGCGCGAGACACTCCAGCATCTCGGTTGAAAGCACTCATCACGACTGCACCGATCTTCTACGCTGGCACCGTGACTGATGCCCTCACCCCGTCGTCGGCGACGAATGCTCCCCCGCGCCTCTTCGTCTACGGCACCCTCGCGCCCGGGCGCTCGAACGAGCACGTGCTCGCCGACCTCCAGGCCACGTGGACTCCGGCGCAGGTGCGCGGGCACCTCGTCGCGCAAGGGTGGGGAGCCGCCCTCGGCCACCCCGGCCTCACGCCCGACGAGTCCGCGCCCTGGGTCGACGGGCTGCTCTTCGCGAGTGCCGAGCTGCCCGACCACTGGAGCCGCCTCGACGACTTCGAGGGCCCCGGCTACGGGCGCGTGCTCGTGTCGGCACGGCTCACCGACGGCAGCACTGTGTCGACCTTCGTCTACGCAATCCGACCCGCGAGCGACTAGCCGCGGCCTCCTCCACAGCGTTGGGCTCGGTCGAACAAGCTGCGCACGTTTGTCATACACGTCATACACTGGTGGCAGGGAGGCCAGAATGCTGTCCGTGCGACTGAGTGCAGAACAGGATGCGATGCTCGAGCGTCTCGCGCGCGAGACGGGCCGCAGCAAGAGCTACTACGTCAAGCGAGCCCTCGACGACTTTCTTGCCGATCGCGCCGATTACCTTCTGGCAATCGCCGCTCTCGAACGCGATGAGCCCCGCTACTCGGCCGCCGAGGTGAGGCGCGAACTTGGCCTATGAGGTCGAGTACACCGCAACCGCGCTGAGGCAGCTCCGCAAGCTCGATCGACAGGTGGCCCGTCGAATCGTCGACTTCCTCGACGAGGCGTCAGGGCTCGACGACCCGCACTCGCGCGGGAAAGCGCTCGTCGGCGACCGCGCCGGAATCTGGCGCTACCGGGTTGGCGACTACCGCGTGCTGTGCGAGATTCGCGATGCTGAGCTCGTGATCCTCGCGCTGGCTGTGGGGCACCGCGGCGACATCTACGACTCGTGACTTTGACGACGCTCGCGGACTGCTCACTTGTGTGGCCTTCGTCTCCGATGCGCTCGCGCCTGTTCGCGCGAAAGAGCACGTGCTCGCCGAGCTGCTGACCCGGCCCGCAGAGCCATTTGGGGGTTGAAGTGCTAGACCTCGTTCCTTTTCCCATCAGGGGCAGTTGTCGCAATATTTGCGACAACTGTGATTCCGACGAGCGTCTGGCGTTCGGCGTTCCACACGTGTTCGCTCTTCGCCTTGGGGTCTCGGTCGATCAGCGGGGCGAGTTGGCCGCGCGATTGCCACACGGCCGCTGCAACTGTCGTGGCCGCTCGCTCGAAGCCGCCCGACGCTACCGGCACCCAAGCCCCAAGCAATCGCGACCCGATCGCATCCACATTTCGCAATCGGTTCACTCGTCGTTCGTCGCGGATGCTCGACTCGAGTGATGTAGTCGACGCATGGACATCGTCAAGATTGAGAAGAAGCAGACCCTGAGCCGGGAAGAGGCCGCTCACCAGCTCCGCGCGATCGCGGA
>NZ_JANRKZ010000033.1:0-7095 GCF_033763155.1 Microcella sp. | reverse complement strand
GCGTTCGCGAGCGCGATGAGGCGCGCGGCCTCGACGCCCGCCGACCTGCCTGCCTCGCTCACGCATCCCCCCGGTGCTGGCTCGCGAAGAAACCGAGCCTCGCTCCATTCTGGTGGGCACTGGCCTGCAGCGGCACCCCCTGAGCGGGGGCACTTCCTGCGATTGGGGAGCCAGTGCGTCACCCGTCTGCGGCAGAATGACCGCGTGCCAGCATCCCGAACAGACGCCACGGAGTCTTCGTGGAGGTGACCCTTGTTGTCTTGGCGATTATTCTGCCTTTCTTGCTCGTTCTGGGCATCACCATCGCCTACGTTCGCAAGCGTCAAGCGAGTGCGCGCCGCTTTGCGTTAGCTCAGGAGCCATCCACGATCACACTCATCGGGGTGCGTGATGGGGACTTTCGGGCTTCGCTTGCTCAAGCGCTCGAGTATGGAGGACCAAGCCGGCGCGTGCCTCTCGAGTTCTTGGTCACCATCGCGCCTGGCGGCATGACGTTCTGGACATTCGCGCGCTCGCCTCAAACACTTTTCGAGTTTCCCGCCGCGCGAGTGCTCGATGTCGCGGTGGGCACCGTGACCGAGCGCCCGGAATACCGATTGCCGGCGCGAGCGCGGCTTGCGCTCTTGATCGCGCCGCTCGACGACTCAGCATCACGCAAGACCGTGCTTCAGTTCACGGCCAGTGAAGTACACCGCGAGTCGCAGCGCCTTCGGTTTGCCGGCGAGGTAGAGCTCGACTCGATTGCCGACCGGGCGCGGGGCGTGCTCGGTGTGGGCGGCCCGTCACCTGGCGACTGAACACAACCACAAAGCTTCGAGCGTTGGTCGGTCGATAGGCTCGGCGCCAATCTTCTACGCCGAATCCACCACGGCCACGACGATCTTGCCGCGGTGCGTGGCCGCCCCGAAACGGGCGAGCGCCGCGCCGGTTTCCGCCAGCGGAAAAACCTGGTCAATGCGGGGCTTCAGCACGCTCGACCCGGCGAGGGCGGCCACGGCCTCGGTGCTCTCGTTGGGCTTGAGCCAGAGCATCCTGATGCGCTTTCCGGTGGCCCTGCTGATGAGGCGACCCCAGAGGGCGAGCCCCAACAGGCGCGCCGTGGTGGCGCCGACCGTTACGTAGGTACCGCCCGGTCGCAGGCTGCGCGGCAGGCGAAACGGCGAGCGCGTGAGTCGCGTGTCGACGATCACATCAAACTGTTCGCCCGTGCGGGTGAAGTCGACCTGCCGGTAGTCGAGGGTGCGCGCGAAGCCCACCTCGCGCATGAAGCTCTGCTTCGTGGCATCGTCAACGCCGACCGCGTCGTGCACGCCGTAGTGCGCGGCGAGTTGCGCGATCAACGGCCCGACGCCACCGCCGGCGCCATTGACCAACAGGCTCTGCCCGGGCTCGATTGCGGCGACGGTGACCAGTGCTTGCATGGCGAGGTTGCCCGCGTGGGGGAGGGCCGCGGCATCCACATACGACACCGAGTCGGGGATGCTCGTGAGCGCCGCGTGCGCCACGCTCACATACTCGGCGAAACCGCCGTAGCCCGCCTCAGAAATGTCGCCGAACACCCGGTCGCCCACGCGAAACTCGGTGACATCAGCGCCGACCTCGACGACCTCGCCGGCCACGTCGTGGCCGAGGATGCGCCCGCGGGGCTTGCTGAATAGCCGCACAAAGTAGGGCTTGCCGCTCAGCAGCGACCAGTCAGAGTCGTTGACGCCCGTCGCGTGAACGCGCACCCCGACCTGCTCGGGGCCGACGGCGGGGCGCGCAACCTCGCGAATCTCGAGCGACTCGGCGCCGCCGTATCCCTTTTGCACGACGGCGCGCATTAGGGGAGCACCGCCGCTGTCATGGGGCTACCGCTACCGACGCCGGGGTCATGGGAGAAACCCTAGCCCCCGGCGTTCGCGGTGTCGCTCGAGCACTAGAGCCGGTCTGACCGGTGCGGCAGAATGACCGCGTGCCAGCATCCCGAGCAGACCACACGGCCTACGCGTTCACGGCCGCGCTCTGGGAGTGGCCCGCCAAGGCGGCGTGGTTTTTCGTGACGGTGCCGGTCGACATCAGCGACGAGATCGACGTGCGTACGCACGGGCTCACGAACGGGTTCGGCAGCGTGCGGGTGCGCGTGCGCATCGGCGGCAGCGAGTGGGCGACGAGCCTGTTTCCCGACTCGAAACAGCAGGCCTACGTGCTGCCGATCAAGAAGGCCGTGCGCGTGGCTGAAAGCATCGTGCCCGGTGACGACGTGCGCGTGCGCATCGAGTTGGTCGACTTCTCGTGAAGCACGCGTTTCTTTTCCGTGCCGTGAACGTGGCAGGCACCGCGAAGCTGCCGATGGGCGAGTTGCGCGCGCTGGCCACCGAGCTCGGAGCCACCGAGGTGCGCACCTACATCGCTTCGGGCAACCTGATCGCCGTGGCGCCGGGTGACCCGCTCGCGTTCGCCGCGCAGCTCGAGACCGAGGTCGAGGCCCGCTTCGGGTTTCGCCGCGAGGTCATCGTGCGTGATGCCGCGGCGTTACGGGCGGCTCGGGATGCGCATCCGTTCTCGATCGTCGACCCCAGCCACTCGTACCTCGTGCCGCTCACCGCAGCGCCCGCCGACCCCACGGCCGCGGCCGACGTGCCGAGTGGAGACGACGAGTGGGCCCTCGTTGGCTCCGACCTGCACGTGCGCTACGCCCACGGCGCGGGCCGCGCTGAGCTCGACCTTGCCCGCCTACTGCGCGCGCTCGGCGTCGTCGGCACGGCGCGCAACCTGCGCACGGTCGATGCGCTGCTCGCCCTGCTCGGCGGTTCGAGCCGCGCCGATCAGCCCGGCAATCATTCAGCGGACTGCTAGGTTATGAAGTGCTTTTGCTGTTTGGCCATTGAAAGGCATGTCCCTTGACGCGTTACCGTCATTCACTTACCGTTGCCACGATCGCGATCGTCGCGTCCTCGTCGTTGGGCGTTGCTTCGATGGCCACAGCCGCTGAGGTCGCAACGTACCCTCTCGATTTCGAACCCGGCCTAACGATCGCCGCGCCGTTTCCCGACTACGTGCTCGATGTTGACTGCTCAGAGTGGGTTTACGACGGCTCCGAGGATGGATACCAATCCGTAGACGTGGTGTGGGTACCCGGTGGTTCGATGCAGGTGAACTTCACGTGTGAATCTGTCGACGTGCTTTCTTCGCCGATCGATGCGGGTCTCAATGTGAGCGAATTCCCGTCTGGCTACACAAGCTTGGGGTCGTTGGGCGATTTTGACGAGCGCTTTACTGTCAACCCGAACACGCAATTTATCTTTACCTTTGGTGGTGCTTCGTTTGGCGAGCGATTCGTCATCAACTACTCCGCCACAGTTCAGATCGATAACCCCACAGGGGTGAGGATCGACACGGAGTCGGTCTCAATCCCCGAAGGCGGAACTCAAGTGGTCGACTTCGGTGACGGAGCTGACTTAGATTGCAGTCCATCTGGTGAACGCGTCTATGGCCTGATCAATTTCACGGTGGTGGAAAGTGGCGAGTTCACGTTTCGCATTGTCGGCGTGACGCCGTTGCAGTCTGGTGAATTTCTCAGCGACGGCGACGAGGCTTATTGGTGGACATACGACCCGAATCCGTGGGGTGAATACGTTCCCATCTCCGATCCTTACCTGGTCTTGTACAGCGATTTTGACGTCGACAACCCAAATCTGAATCAGGTCGCGTGCAACGACGACATCGAGTATGTGATCGATGCCAATGAAGCCGAGGCTCGTGATCAGTCGGACAACTTCATCAACGACGTGTACTCCGAACTCATCGCTGACCTGGAGCCAGGCAACTACACACTGATGCTCACGACCTACGATGAAGTAGACGCAGTTATCCCCGTTCTCGCGCCGGCAAAGTCAGAGTCGTCGCTCCCCACGTCGGGCGAGGTCAGCCTTTCTCCGGCTGTTTACCCCTTGAGCGCGCTGCCCGAGCAGTCCGCAACCCTCGAGTTTTGGGGTGTCGCCGGCGGACTTGTTCTTGAAGGTACGGCTCTCGCCGAAACGGGCTCACACGAACTTGTTCGTGATTCATTGGCTGGTGCAGCGCTGATGAGTCTGCTGGCGGGAACTCTCGCCATCGGGTATACCCGACGTCGCGCAGCCCGAGCGTAGAAACGGCGCGGTACCGCAAGCGTCTTCGCCTACTCACGGGGTCGTGGTCGGTATTCGTGCGCGTGGCCGAGAGCATCTCGCCCGGTGATGTGGCGCGCGTTCGCATCGAGTTGGTCGACTTCTCGTAACCGAACCGTGATCGCCTCAAGCGCGACACGCCCGGGATGCATGAGCTAGTGTCGTGACTCGCGCCTGCACTCGGCAGGCGCAGAATCACGAGCGCCTGCACTCAGCAGGTGCAACGAACACCGCCCACGGAAGGAGCACGAGCATGAATAAGGCCTATTCGCCGATTCGCGAACAACAGCGCGAACAGCTCGTCTGGCGCCTCGAGCGCTTCCTTCCCACCCTCACGTAGGCGCGGTCCGTCGCATCCAGCGGCGCTCCGAGCCATGAGGCCCGGGGCGTCGTTCTTTTGTGTTGCCCATCAACACGGCTCCCACCGCGGGGGAGCAGAGCGCGACTCTTCGGGGCCGGTCGGTTGAGCATCCGTTCGCCGACCATCGACATCAACGAACACCAAAGAGAATCGAAAGGATCATGCAGAAGTACTCGAAGACTCTCGCCAGCTGGGCGAGCATCCTCGACGAGAAGACGCTCGAGCAGGCGCGCACGACCGCGACCATGCCGTTTATCTACCCGCACCTGGCCCTCATGCCCGACGCCCACTTGGGGTTGGGCGCGACGGTCGGCTCGGTCATTCCGACGCTGCGGGCAGTCATGCCGGCGGCCGTTGGGGTTGACATCGGATGCGGAATGATCGCGGTGCTGACCGACAAGACCGTCGACCAGTTGCCGGATGACCGCACCCCGTTGCGGCTTGCCATCGAGCGGGCCATCCCTCTGAGCGCGGGTGCGGCGAACAACCGCATCGTCGCAACGGCCGAGCCGCGAGTGGCCGAGCTTGAGGCGATGGCCGAGCGGGCCGGGTTCGACCCGGCGCAGCGGGCCGGGCGGTGGCGCGAGCAGCTCGGCACGCTCGGCAGCGGCAACCACTTCATTGAGGTGTCGGCCGACGAGCTCGACCGGGTGTGGCTGTTCTTGCACTCGGGCAGCCGGGGCGTGGGCAACAAGATCGCCCAGACCTACATCGACATCGCGAAGAAGCTCGCCGCGCAGTGGTTCATTTCATTGCCGGATGCTGACCTCGCGTACCTCGTCGAGGGCACCCCGGAGTTCAGCCGGTACATCGCCGAGCTTCGGTGGGCGCAGCACTACGCGCTGCTCAACCGGGAGGAGATGATGGACCGGGTCGTGCGGCAGTTCACCGAGTGGGTGGGCGGCGATGTCGCTCAACTCGAGCGGATCAACTGCCACCACAACTTCACCCAGAAAGAGACCCACTTCGGCAAGGAGGTGTGGGTCTCTCGAAAGGGCGCGATCTCGGCGAAGGCCGGAGAGCTCGGGTTGATTCCGGGCTCGATGGGCACCGCGTCGTACGTCGTCGAGGGCAAGGGCAACGCCATGGCGCTCGAGTCGTCGCCGCACGGAGCCGGCAGGCTCTACTCGCGGTCGAAGGCTCGGCAGACCTTCACGCAAGACCAGTTGCGCGAGGCCATGGTGGGCATTGAGTTCCGCGACACCGACGCCTTCATCGACGAGATTCCGCACGCGTACAAGCCGATCGACGAGGTCATGGCCGATGCGGCCGACCTGGTCACGATCAAGCACACGCTGCGGCAGCTCGTGAACGTGAAGGGCGACTAGCGCGAGGCGACAAAGGCGAGGGGTTCGGGATGCTCGGGAAGGGCATCCCGAACCCCTCGTTCGCGCGCTCCGTGGCGTGCGGTTGGTGGTCGCCCGCCGTCGGCGTCCTCTTTGCCGGTAGGCTCTCAGGAACAGTTTTCGGCCGACCCGAAAGGCCCGCATCCATGGTTTCTCGTCGTCACAGCACGAGCGTGATCGCTGCGGCAACCCTCATTGCGGCAACAACTTTTGGGGCTGCGTCTGCAGCGACCGCCGCCGACGTGCTTACGTACCCCGCTGAGGTGTTTCCCGGAATCACGGTCGAGTCGCCGCACCCGAACTATGTGATCGATATCGCCTGTGCCGACCTCGATGTCGTGTTCGCCGATCTCCCTCTGGAGCTGGTCTGGGTTCCCGGTGGAAGTCTCGACATTTCTTTCGACTGTGATGTCGACCAGGTCGATGGAATCTCGGCAGATCTCGACATTGATGCCACCTTCCTGCCGGGCTACGAATCTCTTCTCGATGGTGTAGGCGGCAGTGATCGCTTCCTCGTCGACCCGAACACGCGCATGACGTTTCTCCAGGGTACAGAGACCTTGATCGTCGACTATCTGGCCGGTCAAGAAATCGCTGACCCGCAGGGCTCGTTGCTCTTCACCGAGAGCGCCGTGTTTCCGGCGGGAGGAGGGTCAACAGCGACCTTCGACACGTCGACCGGCGACGACTGCGACGTCGAGGGGCGCCACATCTACCAGACGATCGACTTCACCGTTCTCGACGACGGCGTGACGACATTTCGAGTCGCAGGAATCTCCCCCCTTCAGGGTGGCGAGTTCTATCGAGACGAGTGGACGTTCTACACCGGCAACCCCTGGGGCGATGTCGTGCCCGTCATCGACCCGTATCTCGTGCTCTACAGCTCGTTTGATCCGGCGAACCCTGACGCCAACCAGATCGTCTGCAACGACGACAGTGACGCAGCGAACTTCTTCGACAGGTACGAAGCCTACGACTCGAGCGGCACCTTCATTTCGCAATTGTTTTCAGAACTCATCGTCGATCTCGTTCCGGGGCAATACACCTTGCTCGTGACGACCTACGACGAGGCTGATCTCGATGTGGTCTCCGCGCCCGTCAAAGACGACGCCCTGGGCGCGGCCCTCGCTCCCGTCGCCTTTGCCTTGAGTGACCTGCCCGAGCAGTCGATGACGGTGCAAATCTGGGGCACAGAGAATGCGCTCGTGCTGGGCCACGTTGCTTTCCTCGCCGAGACGGG
>NZ_JANRKZ010000032.1:0-2362 GCF_033763155.1 Microcella sp. | reverse complement strand
CCGGCGATGCGCGAGATCGGAAAGTCCCTTGAGCGAAGTGCGACAAAGAATCTCGACATTTCCGGTCTCGTGAGTGCACTTGACGCGTTCGCGGCAGCATCAGTCAGATCACGCGTCGAACGTGAGCGACGCAGCGAGGGCGACGATTGAACGCCGAGGGGGCATACACGACGCCGGCGGGGGTCGAAGCCGCAATCAAGCAAGCAGCGATTGACGCGAGCGCAAACGACTCTTCAGTAAACGTCAACGAGCGCATCAGGCAAGAACACTTCCGTCGATTCCTCAGCCGAGTCTTCGCCGATGGAGAGCGGTCGGAGTGGCTGTTGAAGGGGGGAACCGGCATGCTCGCGCGCGTTCCGTCGGCGCGCGCGACCAAAGACGTTGACCTCTATCGAGCGGGGTACACGCTCGACCAAGCGCTGGACGACCTCCGGAAACTGGTCACCGTCGACCTCGCCGACCACTTCCGATTCGAATACGTCTCGCACGTCAACAGCCTTGGCGGCCCTGGCCAACCCTATGTTGACGGCTACACAGTGACGTTCGATGTTTACGTCGGTACTCAGCGGCGCGGTCAGATCAAAGTCGATCTCAGCACCGGCGCTGGAGTCACTGATGAGGTCAGTCTCATCACGCCCGCGAACGCGCTGCACCTTCCGCGGTTGGAAAGCAACCTCTACAGGGTTTACCCGGTCGTCGATCAAGTTGCTGACAAATTGTGTGCGACGCACATGCTGTATTCCGGGACACCTTCGAGCCGCCAAAAAGACCTGGTTGACCTCGTGGTGTTTGCGAGAACACACGACATCAACGGTATTGCTCTTCGAACGGCCATCGAGACGGAGGCCAGGAGAAGAGGGCTTGATTCCTTTACCCGCGTCCAGCTTCCGAAGACGTGGGGACGGGAGTACTCGCAGATGGCCAAGCGTGTACCGCACTGCGAGGGCTTTACCGAGATTGAGAAAGCGCGGGCCCTGATCGAAGACTTCATTGAACCTTCGCTTCGAGGCGAAGTCGATGCGCAAACGTGGATGTTCGAGCGACTCGCGTGGGAGTAGCCGACGGTCGTTGACGTGCACTGGTCAAGAATGTGCGCGCCTAGCGCCTAGGCCGTAGTTGACTCGGCTTTGGCCAGCGCGCCCGTGCGGCCGAGGCTCGTGCCACACGCGCGCGCGAGCTCGGCCAGTTCGGTGACGTCGTGCCGCTTGGCCGCGTGCACGATGATCGCGGCACACGCCTCAGCGTCAGCGAGGGCATCGTGGTGCGCGAAGTCTTCGAAGCCGGCAGCCATCGCGGCAACCGGCAGGCGGTAGGAGTCGAGATGGTAGGTCTTGCGGGCAATCCGCAGACTGCACACATACGAGAGGCTCGGCACTTCGAGCGCGCTCGCCTGCTGCGCCGCGCTCAACACGCCCATGTCGAACCCCGCGTTGTGGGCTGCGAGGGTGTCGCCGTCGACGAACTCGAGAAGGGCATCCACCTGATCGGCCCATAGCGGTGCGTCGATGATGTCGTCGGCGGTGATTCCGTGGATGCGCGTGTTCCACTCGAGCATGTCGTCAAACCCGAACGGCGGACGAATGAGCCAGCCCGCCCGATCAACGACTTTGCCGTCGCGCACCTTGACGAGCCCCACCGAGCACGCTGAGGCCGCGTGGTTGTTGGCGGTCTCGAAGTCGATGGCGGTGAAGTTCAGGGGCACGTCATGATGCTCGCATGAGCCGCCGACGCGGGCCCTCGGGCACGCCGCGCGGGCCTAGCCTGAGTGGGTGCACCTGCTCCGTCGCTACTCGCCCGCCGTGCTCGCCCAACTGTTCTGGGCGATGAACTTTGTCGTCGGCGATCGCGTCATTGCCGAGTTCACGCCGCTCGAGCTCACGTTCTTCCGGTGGCTCGGGGCCTTTCCGATCTTGCTCGTCATCACCCTGTGGATCGAGCGCGATCGGCTCGACAAGTGGACGCTCGCGGCGCGGGAGTGGTGGATTCACATCGTCCAGGCCGTGCTGGGCATGGTCGGCTACACCCTGCTGCTGTATGCAGCGCTCGACACCACGTCGGCGGTCAACGCGAGTGTGATTAGCGCCATCAACCCGGCCGTGATTGCGCTCGCTGCGGTCGTGGTGCTGGGGGAGCGCATCCGTCGCGGGGGCGTGCTCGGCATCGCGATCTCGTTCGTCGGCGTCGTGATCGTCGTGTTGCTCGGCGGCTCGGGCGGTCTCGCTGACGTCAGCGTCGCGATCGGCGACCTGCTCATTCTCGGGGCGATTCTCGCGTGGACGGCGTACGTCATCATCAGCCGGCGCATCCAGACGCCGCCCATCACGGCGACGACCGTGCAGGTGGGAATGAGCGCGCTCATGCT
>NZ_JANRKZ010000031.1:0-28106 GCF_033763155.1 Microcella sp. | reverse complement strand
GACCGTGACGGCACGCGTCGTTGCTACCGGCTCGGGCATTGTCTCGGGAAACATTTACGACTACTCGGGTTCCTCCTACCACTACAACAAGGGCGGCGCCACGATCTCGGTGACCTCGAGCAATCCCACGGGCTCGTTCTCGCTGCAGAAGCTTGTCACTGACCCGACCAACGCTGTCCCCGACGCTCAAACATTCACCGTGCGTTACAGCGTCAACGGGGGTGCCTCGACGGCGGTCAACTTGGTGGCCGGTGCGGCTCCGACCGTCATCTCGGGCATTCCGACGGGCGCTACGGTCACATTCACCGAAGACACTCCGAGCTTTACGGGCGTCAACTGGGGCACTCCCGTCTTCAACCCCTCGAGTGCATCCATCACCATTGGAAATGGCACGACAGTTCCCGTGACCGTGTCGAACCCCTTCACGCTGCAGACGGGGTCGTTCTCGCTGCAGAAGTTCGTGAGCGACCCGGGCAATGTTGTGCCCGATGCCACGCCGTTCACGGTGCGCTACAGCGTCAACGGTGGCGCCTCGACGGCCGTTCAGCTCATTGCCGGCGACTCGCCGACGGTGATCTCGGGTATTCCGACGGGTGCGACGGTGACGTTTACCGAAGACGCTCCGTCGTTTGGTGGCGTGAACTGGGGAACGCCGATCTTCTCGCCCGCTGGCGCCTCGATCACGATCGGTAACGGCACGACCGTTCCTGTGACCGTCAGCAACCCGTTCTCGTTGCAGACCGGCTCGTTCTCTTTGCAGAAGTCCGTTACTGACCCGACGGATGCTGTGCCCGACGGCACGGAATTCACGGTGAACTACAGCGTCAACGGTGGAGCCTCGACTCCCGTCACGCTGGTTGCGGGTGCGGCTCCGACGGTGATTTCTGGCCTTCCGACGGGTGCGACGGTGACGTTCACTGAAGACGCTCCGTCGTTTGGTGGTGTGAACTGGGGCACCCCGGTGTTCAACCCGCCGAGCGCGTCGATCACGATTGGTAACGGTACGACTGTTCCTGTGACGGTGAGCAACCCGTTCACGCTGCAGACGGGTTCGTTCACGCTGCAAAAGCTGATCACCGACCCCACTGACGCCGTGCCTGACGCAACCACCTTCACGGTGAATTACAGCGTCAACGGTGGACCTTCGGTGGCTGTCGATCTGGTTGCGGGTGCCGCTCCCACCGTGATCTCGGGTATTCCGACGGGTGCGACGGTGACCTTCACCGAAGACACTCCGTCGTTTGGTGGCGTCAACTGGGGCACCCCGGTCTTCGACCCGTCGAGAGCATCGATCACGATCGGCAACGGCACGACCGTTCCCGTCACGGTGAGCAACCCGTTCACCTTGCAGACGGGTTCGTTCTCGTTGCAGAAGTTTGTGACCGACCCGACGGATGCTGTGCCCGACGGCACGGAATTCACGGTGAACTACAGCGTCAACGGCGGGGCTTCAACGCCTGTCACGCTCGTCGCGGGTGCGGCTCCGACGGTGATTTCTGGCCTTCCGACGGGTGCGACGGTGACGTTCACTGAAGACGCTCCGTCGTTTGGTGGCGTGAACTGGGGCACCCCGGTGTTCAACCCGCCGAGCGCGTCGATCACGATTGGTAACGGCACGACGGTTCCTGTGACGGTGAGCAACCCGTTCACCTTGCAGACCGGTTCGTTCTCGCTGCAGAAGCTGATCACCGACCCGACCGATGCGGTGCCCAACGCGACCGAGTTCACGGTGAACTACAGCGTTGATGGCGCTCCCTCGGTTGCCGTCACGCTGGTTGCGGGTGCCGCTCCGACGGTCATCTCGGGCATTCCGACGGGTGCGACGGTGACGTTCACTGAAGACGCTCCGTCGTTTGGTGGCGTGAACTGGGGCACCCCGGTCTTCGACCCGCCGAGCGCGTCGATCACGATCGGTAATGGCACAAATGTTCCGGTGACGGTCACCAACCCGTTCACCATCAAGACCGGCACGTTCTCGCTGCAGAAGCTGTTGTCGGGTTCGGGTGCTGGGTTGGTGCCGGATGGCACGATCTTCGAGGTTGAGTACTCCACGTCGGGTCTGACGGGTCCGTGGACGACGGTTGAGCTGGACTCGGATGGCACGGTTGTTGCGGGTCCGACGTTGGCGACGGGCACGGTTGTTGATTTCCGTGAGGTTGTTCGCACGGTTTCGGGCGTGAACCTGATCTCGTCGACGTTCAACAGTGCTCAGATCACGATTGGTGATGGCACGAATGTTGCGGTGACGGTGACGAACGAGTTCGAAACTCAGGTGCCGGCGATTTCGTTGCTGAAGAGTGTGTCGTCGATTGATCTGGGCGCCGATGGTGTTCTGGGTGTTGGCGATGTGATCACGTATGCGTTCACGGTGACGAACACGGGCAACGTTGCGTTGTCGAATGTGCGGGTGACGGATGATCTGGCCACGATGGCTGGTGGTCCGATCTCGTTGGCTGTTGGTGCGAGTGACTCGACCACGTTCACGGCGACGTATGAGCTGACGTTGGCGGATGTGACTGCTGGTGGTGTGGAGAACACGGCCACTGCGGTCGGTTCGCCGCCGTCGGGTGACGATGTGACGGATGTCAGTGACACGGGTACGGGTGTTGATGGTGACCCGGTGGGAACGCCGGAGTTGACCGAGACGCCGAGCCCGTTGGGTGGTCTGCCGAACGATGGTGGCGATCCGACGGATGACCCGACGACGGTTCGTATTCTTCCGTCGGCTGCTGATGATGAGGATCTGGACAACACGATCGGTGATGCCGTTGAGGTGTTCGTGTTGGTCAATGACTCGGTTGGTTTGGTGCCGAGCACGGTGCGCATTCTGACTCCGGTGACGGGTGCTCCGGTGACGTCGTTGGTGGTTGCTGGTGAGGGTGAGTGGACGGTTGACCCGATTACGGGTGCGATCACGTTCACGCCTGAGGTGACGTTCTTGGGTGACCCGACGCCGGTGGATTATCGGGCGGCGAATGGTTTTGGTGACACTGCTGAGGCGACGGTCACGATCACCTACGTCGAGCCGACGGGTGGATTCTCGTTGATCAAGACGGTCGTCGACGACTTGGGCGACAAGGTTCCGGCCGATGCCGAGTTCACGGTCAAGTACAGCGTCGACGGAGCCCCTCCCGTTTCGGTGACGCTGGTTGACGGTGCTGCCCCGATCGAAGTCACGGGCTTGCCGATTGGCGCTGTCGTGACCTTCACCGAAGACCCGGCTCCGGCCTTCCTTGATGTCGTCTGGCAGGCACCGCGATTCGACCCGCCGAGTGCGTCGATTGTCATTACGACGGGCATCATTCCGGTGACGGCAATCAACGCGGTCGACCTGACGACGTTGGCGCCTCCGGAGATTACGAGCCGTGCTTACGTCGATGGTCAGCCGAATGGTCGCATCACGACGGGACCGGCGACGATCATCGACCGCGTGTTCTACCTGAACCTCGTTCCTGACCAGCAGTATCGCCTCGACGGCGAATTGGTCTACATCGAGAACGGTGTGATTGTCTACACCGGCATCACGGGTGGAGCCACGTTCACGCCTACGACGGCGGATGGAACCACCGAGGTTCCGTTCTCGATGAGCGAGCAGGACGTTATCGACCTGGCCTCGAAGAAGCTGTTTATCTTCTTGACCTTGTACAACGAGGCCGACGAAGAAGTGGCCTTCGACGGCGCGATCGTTGCCTCCGACCCGTGGTTCGACACCACGGAAGAGTGGTTCACGATTGCTCCGGCGGGTCTTGCGTTGACCGGCGCCGCATCGACGATCAGCCTGGTCGGCACGGGCGTCTCGGCCCTGCTCGCAGGCCTCGTGCTGATGCTGTTCGGTCGTCGCCGTCGGACCAACGATCGGGTTAGCGCCGCATAAGTCGCCACGGCCCTCAACGCCCCCTTGCGTGCATCCATGCCTCGTTGCGTGGATGCACGAAGGGGGCGTTGCGCTGTCTGCAGCGCTGCGCCTGCGCGAAAGACCGGGTCACCGCGATGGATGCAAGCGCAGCAGGGCGCCCGTCGAACCGATGATGATGTGGCGGAGAATGGGGGATTCGAACCCCCGAGGGCTTGCACCCAACACGCTTTCCAAGCGTGCGCCATAGGCCACTAGGCGAATTCTCCTGGCGCGGCGCCCCTGATGAACTGCGGGGCGACGACAGTGAATCCTACCGGTAAACTGATGGCGGCTCCTCGCGTGGCGCCATCCAGGCCAACTCCCCCAGGGCAGAAATGCAGCAAGGGTAACCGGGCTCTGGCGGGTGCGCGAGGGGTCCTTTTTTGTGCGGCGAGAGACGACGACGGATGCCCGGCGCAGCATCCACAGGACCATCGGCCCCTGCGCTCCCTCAGGCTGCCGCTCTAGGCTGAAGGCAATGTCACGCAACATCTACATCACGTCAGCCGAGGGCAACTCGGGCAAGTCGACGGTGGCCCTCGGGCTCGTCGACTCGTTGAGCCACCGTGTGCAACGCGTGGGGGTGTTTCGGCCGATCGCTCGCTCGCGTGATGAGCGCGACTACGTCTTGGACGTCTTGCTCGCGCACGATGGCGTTGACCTTGATTACGAGGCCGCCATGGGCGTGGGCTACGACGAGGTGCACGCCGACCCCGAGGCGGCTCTCGCGGTGATCGTCGAGCGGTACCACGCGGTTGCGCAACAGAGCGACGCGGTCGTGATCGTCGGGAGCGACTACACCGACGTGTCGAGCCCCACAGAGCTCTCGTTCAACGCCCGCATTGCGGCGAACCTGGGCGCGCCCGTGCTGCTCGTCGTTGGCGGGCGCGAGGGCGGCGCGGCTGGGGGGCGAGGGCTTGCAGAGTCGGCGCCACGCTCGGCGGACGACATGCGCCGAGTGGCCGAGGTGGCCGTCGCCGAGCTTGACCACGAGCACGCCCAGTTGCTGGGCATCATTGCGAACCGCGTCGAGCCCGATCAGCTCGACGCCGTGGTCGCGGCCGTGCAGACCGTGGCGCCCGATGCGCTCGTCTCGGCCATCCCCGACGACCCGCACCTTATTGCGCCCACCGTGGCCGCCGTCATGCAGGCGTGTGGCGGCACCTTCGAACGCGGCGACGAAGCCCTATTGCAGCGCGAAGTGCTGGGGGCTGTCGTCGCCGGCATGTCGATGGAGAACGTCTTGCCGCGCCTCACCGAGGGCGCCGTCGTGCTGATTCCCGGCGACCGCAGTGAGGTTCTGCTCGCGGTGCTCATGGCGCACGCGAGCGAGACGTTTCCGAGCCTCGCGGCCATCGTGCTCTACGGCGGATTTGAGACGCCGGATGCTGTGCAAAGCCTCGTCGATGGCCTCGACCCCAGCCTGCCGATCATTCGGGCCGAGTCGGGCACCTACGACACCGTGCGTGCAATCATGAGCGCCCGCGGTCGACTCGCTGCCGACAGCCAACGCAAGTACGACACGGCGCTCGCGCTGTGGGAGCGCCACATCGACGCTGAGGCGCTCATGAACCGACTCGATGTGACGCGCTCTGACGTGGTCACGCCGCTCATGTTTGAGTTCGATCTGCTGGAGCGAGCCCGCGGCGACCGCAAACACATCGTGCTGCCCGAGGGCGATGACGACCGGGTGCTGCGCGCGGCCGGCACGCTGCTGCAGCGCGGCGTGTGCGAACTGACAATTCTGGGCGACGAGCAGGCAGTGCGCGCTCGGGCCGCCGAGCTGGGGCTCGACCTGTCAGAAGCGAGCATCCTGTCGACGCACGATGAGGCTTTGCGGCACCGCTTCGCCGAGGAGTACGCCCGGCTGCGCGCACACAAGGGTGTCAGTTACGAGACAGCGCGCGACGTCGTCACTGACGTCAGCTATTTCGGAACGATGATGGTGCACCTCGGCCTCGCCGATGGCATGGTGTCGGGTGCCGCCCACACGACGGCGCACACGATTCGCCCCAGCTTCGAGATCATCAAGACCGACCCGGGCGTGAGTGTGGTGTCGAGCGTCTTCTTGATGTGCCTCGCCGACCGGGTGCTCGTCTATGGCGACTGCGCGGTGATTCCTGACCCGACGAGTGAGCAGCTGGCCGACATTGCGATTTCATCCGCCGCCACTGCCTCTCAGTTCGCGATTGAACCGCGCGTGGCGATGCTGTCGTATTCGACGGGCGACTCGGGTGCGGGTGACGACGTCGAGAAGGTTCGCGAGGCCACGCGTCTCGTGCGTGAGCGCGCCCCCGAACTGCTCGTCGACGGCCCCATGCAATACGACGCGGCCGCTGAGCCGAGCGTCGCGGCCTCGAAGATGCCCGGCTCGCCCGTCGCGGGGCGCGCGACCGTTTTCGTCTTTCCTGACCTCAACACGGGCAACAACACCTACAAGGCCGTGCAACGCTCGGCGGGCGCCGTGGCGATCGGCCCCGTGCTGCAGGGTCTTCGCAAGCCCGTGAACGACCTCAGCCGCGGCGCTCTCGTGAGCGACATTGTCAACACGGTGGCGATCACGGCGATCCAGGCGCAACGGACTCCTCCGCCCGCGACCATGCCCGTCTCGACCATCGGGGGAGTCGCGTAGTGCGCGTCTTCGTCGTCAACTCGGGCTCGAGCTCGATCAAGTACCAACTCGTCGACGTCGTCACCGAAGAGGTCGTGCTCTCGGGCCTGCTCGAGCGCCTCGGGCAGCCCGGTGGCGACGCTGCCGATCATCGGGCCGGGATGCGCGTCGTTCTCGATCGCCTCGGCTCAGAAGCGGCGTCCATCGCCGCCGTCGGTCACCGCGTGGTGCACGGCGGCTCGGTGTTCACGGCTCCCGTCGTCATCGACGACGATGTCGTGGCCGGTATTGAAGCAGTGAGTGCGCTCGCACCGTTGCATAACCCGGCGAATCTCGCGGGCATCCGCGCTGCGCGCCTGGCGATGCCGGGTGTTCCGCACGTGGCCGTCTTCGACACGGCCTTTCACCAGTCGATGCCCGCCGCGGCCTCGACCTACGCGATCGATCGCGCCGTTGCGGCCGAGCACGGCATTCGCCGCTATGGCTTTCACGGTACGAGCCACCAGTTCGTGGCGGGTCGCGCTGCTGCGGTGCTCGGGCGCCCGCTCGAGAGCCTGAAGCTCATAGTGCTGCACCTCGGCAACGGCTCATCGGCCACGGCGATCGACGGTGGCCGCTCGATCGACACGTCGATGGGCCTCACGCCACTCGCAGGTCTCGTGATGGGCACGCGGTCGGGTGATGTTGACCCAGGAGTGCTATTGCACCTCGAGCGCGCCGGATTACCGGTGGCCGAGGTTGACGCCATTCTCAACAGTCGCAGTGGCCTGCTCGGCCTCGCGGGGTCGTCCGACATGCGCGACGTCTCGGCGGCCGCCGAGGCGGGCGACCCGGATGCCGAGCTCGCCCTCGAGGTCTGGGCCCACCGCATCCGGCACTTTGTGGGGGCGTACCTCGCCCAGCTCGGTGGCCTCGATGCCGTGGTCTTCACGGCCGGAATCGGCGAGAACGCGCCCGCACTGCGCGCCCGCGCGCTCGCGGGCCTGCAGCACCTCGGGCTCGCCGTCGATGCCGACCGCAACGCCGAGCGCGCGCGAGCCCCGCGGATCATCTCGCCCGACGATGCCCCCGTCGCCGTGCTCGTCGTACCGACCAACGAAGAGCTCGCGATCGCGCAAGCCGCCGCAACGCTCGTCGGCTAGACCGCCGACGAATGCCCGGCCCGGGCATCGGGGGTGACGACTACGCTGGGCACGTGGTTACCGCCCTCTATCGCCGCTATCGGCCCGAGACCTTTGCCGAGCTCATCGGCCAGGCGCACGTGACCGACCCCTTGCGGGCGGCCCTCCGCGGCGATCGCGTCAACCACGCCTACTTGTTCAGTGGCCCGCGTGGCTGTGGCAAGACCACGAGCGCGCGCATTCTTGCGCGGTGCTTGAACTGTGTTGAGGGGCCGACCGACACGCCTTGCGGCGTGTGTCCTAGCTGCGTTGAGCTGAGTCGCGACGGCGGCGGCTCGCTTGATGTCGTCGAGATCGACGCCGCGAGCCACAACGGCGTCGACGATGCGCGCGACTTGCGTGAACGTGCGGTGTTTGCCCCCGCGCGCGACCGCTACAAGATCTTCATTCTCGACGAGGCGCACATGGTCACGCCGCAGGGCTTCAACGCGCTGCTCAAGATCGTGGAAGAGCCGCCGGAGCACGTGAAGTTCATCTTCGCGACGACCGAGCCCGAAAAGGTCATCGGCACGATTCGATCGCGCACGCACCATTACCCCTTCCGGCTGGTGCCGCCCGCGCAGCTGCTCGAGTATGTGCAGCAGTTGTGCGAGAGCGAGAAGGTCACGATCGAACCCGGCGTTTTGCCGCTCGTCGTGCGGGCCGGCGGTGGGTCGGTGCGCGACACCCTGTCACTGCTTGACCAGCTGATCGCCGGTAGCGATGACGCCGTCGTCACCTACGAGCGCGCGGTGGCACTGCTGGGCTACACGCACGGCGCTCTGCTCGACGAGGTCGTTGTGGCGATCGCGAGTCGAGACGCCGAGGCTGCCTTCCACGCAATCGATCGCGTCATTCAGACGGGTCAAGACCCGCGTCGCTTCGTCGATGACTTGCTCGAGCGCTTGCGCGACCTCATCGTCGTGCAGGCCACGGCCGACAGTGCGGCATCGGTCTTGCATGGCATCCCTGCCGACGACCTCGCGAGCATGCGCACGCACGCGGCCATGTTTTCGCCCGCTGAACTGTCGCGTGCTGCTGACGTGGTCAACCGCGCCCTCACCGAGATGACGGGCGCAACCTCACCGCGTCTGCACCTCGAACTCATGACGGCGCGTGTGCTCGTGGCGCTCGGCGCCGACGGCGTTGCCTCCGCCCCTGCCGCGCGACCGACCGAGGCCGGTGCGCGCTCGACGGTACAGCCAGGCGCGATGCGGGCCGAAACCGCGGCGGCACCAGCGACCGCTTCTCCTCCGCCCGCGCCGCCCGCGCCTCAGCCGGCTGCGCCGACCCCCGCGGTTGGCGAGTCTGCTCAGCGAGCACCGTCGGCTCCCGCACCCCCTGTGCCTACACCCCCCGCGCCCGCGCCCACGGGCTCGACGGTCACCCTCGACACCATTCGTGCGGCGTGGCCTGCCGTGCTCGATGCCGTTCAACAAACGAAGCGCAGTTCGTGGACGGTCGTGTTTGGCACCACCGCCGTCGCGCTCGACGATGACGTTCTGACACTCGCCTTCCCGACCGAGGCCGACGCCAACGCCTTCAAGCACCGGGCTGCGCCGGCCGACAGCGTGAGCGAGCACGTGCGCGCGGCCATCCAGGCTGTGGTCGGCGCGCGCGTGAAGTTCCGCGTGCGGGTTGAGTCAACGCCGGATGCCCGCGCATCGCTCGGCACCGCCCCGACGAGCCCGACCGACACCCCGGCGGATGCCCCCGCCGACCCCGACCCGGCCCCGCAACCCTCGTCACCGCAACCCGCGGCCCTCAAGCCTGCGACACCGAAACCCGCGTCATCACTGCCCGCGTCACCTCAGCCCGCGTCACCTCAGCCGGGCACGTCGACGCCGAAGGCCTCACCTGCTGCCGCAGTGACGGACTGGGTTGTCGCAGCGATTCCGGGATCCGAGTCGTCGCCGGTGGATGACGGTGCCCCGAGCCTCCCGAAGCCCGACATCAGCTCAACGACAGAGCCAGAGCCGCCTGCGCCGGAGGTCGCTCTTCCGCCCGTCGTTCAGCACCAGACCGAGGTCAATGGTCGGCAACGCTACGGCGAGGCCGTCGTTCGCGAAGTGCTCGGGGCGACCTTTATCGGCGAAGAGGTCATCGAGCCCCTGGTGACGGCGGGGGGAGCCGAACCGCTCGCCACGCAGCCCGTGAGTGCAACGGCGTCGATGCCGCATGACCCCGACCGGCCGTCGAGCGCTGATGCCCCCGATCCGTTTCGCGACGAGTATTGGCCCGCGTAGTGACCCCAGCACCGGCCCGAGTACGGGCCCACGTGTGAGCCCCGAGGCAAGAGAGCAGACCTGACGTGTACGACGGCATCATTCAAGACCTCATCGACGAATTTGGTCGACTGCCGGGCATTGGCCCGAAGTCGGCGCAGCGCATCGCGTTTCACATTCTGCAGACCGAGTCGTTCGATGTCGCGCACCTCGCGCAGTTGCTTATTGACGTGCGCGAGAAGGTGCGGTTCTGCGAAATTTGCGGCAACGTGGCCGAAGAGGCGCAGTGTTCGATCTGCCGCGATGTGCGCCGCAGCCCCACGACCATCTGTGTCGTCGAAGAGGCCAAAGACGTCGTGGCGATTGAGCGCACTCGTGAGTTCCGAGGGTTGTACCACGTGCTTGGCGGTGCGATCAGCCCCATCGATGGCATCGGCCCCGATGACTTGCGTATCGCCCAGTTGCTTGCGCGACTGCGTGACGGCACCGTCACCGAGGTGATCATCGCCACCGACCCCAACCTCGAGGGCGAGGCGACGGCGACGTACTTGTCACGACTGCTCGTGCAGCCGGGCCTCACCGTCTCTCGGCTCGCGAGCGGCCTTCCCGTCGGCGGCGACCTCGAATATGCCGATGAGGTCACCTTGGGGCGCGCTTTCGAGGGGCGTCGCACGGTCGAGCGGTAGTCGCGGGGAGTTCCGACCGCCGCATGCCGCGCCGGGCATCCGTGCGCAGTAGAATCGTGGCTCAGGCTCGCCACCGCTGTCGCGCCGCCGGCGTGAGCGCTTTTTCGCTCGCCGCCGCTTTCGACATTCACCCTCAGCCCTGCTGCGCCACTGATCCAGGAGTACCGCCGTGAGCCTCATCGTGCAGAAGTTCGGTGGTTCGTCAGTGGCTGACGCCGAGAGCATCAAGCGCGTGGCGAAGCGCGTGGTCGAGACCCGCAAGGGCGGCAACCAAGTCGTCGTCGCGGTGAGCGCCATGGGCGACACGACGGACGACCTCATCGATCTCGCGCACCAGGTCGCGCCGCTGCCCGACCCGCGCGAGATGGACATGCTGCTCACCACTGGCGAGCGCATCTCGATGGCGTTGCTCGCCATGGCGATCAAGAGCATGGGCCACGACGCGCGCTCATTCACGGGCAGCCAGGCCGGCATGATTACGGATGCCCGCCACGGCGCCGCCCGCATCGTCGACGTCACTCCCGTTCGCGTGCAAGAGGCGCTCGATGAGGGAGCCATCGCGATCGTTGCGGGTTTTCAGGGCTTCAACCGCGACAGCCGTGACATCACGACTTTGGGTCGAGGAGGCAGTGACACCACCGCCGTCGCCCTCGCCGCCGCACTCAAAGCTGACGTGTGCGAGATCTACACCGACGTTGATGGTGTCTTCACGGCCGACCCGCGCGTCGTCAAGAGTGCACGCAAGCTCGACCGCGTGACCACCGAAGAGATGCTCGAGCTCGCCGCGGCGGGTGCCAAGGTCTTGCACATTCGCGCCGTCGAGTTCGCGCGCCGCAATGGCGTCACGCTGCACGTGCGGTCATCGTTCTCGCCCAATGAGGGCACCTGGGTTGTCACCCCGACAGAGGGAGAAGTCATGGAAGAGCCGATCATCACCGGAGTCGCCGGCGACTTGAGCGAGGCGAAGATCACGGTGGTCGGCGTGCCCGACACTCCGGGAATGGCCGCCGACATCTTCACGATCGTGGCCGAAACCGGCGCCAACATCGACATGATCGTGCAGAACGTGTCGACCGCCGCGACGAGCCGCACCGACATCAGCTTTACGCTGCCCAAGAGTGATGGCGAGAAGGTGCTGACGGCTCTGCGCGCCACGCAGTCGAACCTCGGCTTTGAGTCGCTCGCTTACGACGACCAGATCGGCAAGCTCTCGGTTGTCGGCGGCGGCATGCGCACGAGCGCAGGCGTCTCGGCCCAGCTCTTCACCGCGCTCAAGAACGCGGGCATCAACATGGAGATGATCAGCACGTCAGAGATTCGCATCTCGGTCGTCATGCGTGCCGACACTCTCAACCACGCCGTGCAAATCGTGCACACGGCATTCGGGCTCGATGGCGACGCCGAGGCGGTCGTCTACGCAGGAACGGGGCGCTAGTCATGGGTTCGACGGTCAACATCGGCGTCGTCGGCGCCACCGGTCAGGTCGGCGCCGTCGTGCGCCAGCTGCTGCTCGAGCGCAACTACCCCGTGGGCGAGCTGCGTTTTTTCGCCAGTTCGCGCAGCGCCGGAACGGTCATCCCGTGGGGCGACCGCGAGATCGTCGTTGAAGATGCCGAGACGGCTGACCCGAGCGGGCTCGACGTCGCCATCTTCAGCGCGGGAGCGACGCTCAGCAAGGCGCAAGCCCCGCGGTTTGCGGCTGCCGGCGTGACGGTTGTCGATAACTCGTCGGGCTGGCGCATGGACCCCGAGGTTCCGCTCGTCGTGAGCGAGGTCAACCCGCACGCGATCGAGAGCGCCGTCAAGGGCATCATCGCCAACCCGAACTGCACGACCATGGCCGCCATGCCCGTGCTCAAGGTGCTCGACGCCGAAGCCGGTCTGCAGCGCCTCATCGTGAGCACCTACCAGGCGGTCTCGGGCGCGGGCCTCGCGGGCGGCGAAGAGCTGCTCGACCAGGCGAACGCCGTGATCGTGCAAGACGCCATGGGGCTCGTGCACGATGGCTCGGCCGTCGAGTTTCCGCTGGCCGTGAAGTTTCCAAAGACCATCGCCTTCAACGTCATTCCGCAGGCCGGCAACTTCGTCGACGACGGCCTGGGCGAGACCGATGAAGAGAAGAAGCTGCGCAACGAGAGCCGCAAGATTCTCGAGCTTCCCGAGCTGCTCGTGAGCGGCATTTGCGTGCGCGTGCCGGTGTTCACCGGGCACTCGCTGTCGATCAACGCCGAGTTCGAGCGTGCGATCAGCCCCGATCGTGCGCGTGAGCTGCTGGCCGATGCCCCGGGCGTTCAGCTCATGGATGTTCCCACTCCGCTCGACGCCGCTGGCGCTGATCCGAGCCTCGTGGGGCGCATCCGTGCCGACGAGGGTGTTCCGGGTGGCCGCGGTCTCGCCATGTTCATCAGCAACGACAACCTTCGCAAGGGTGCGGCGCTCAACGCCGTGCAAATCGCCGAGCTGCTCGCCGCAAAGCTCGGCGCGAGCGTCACCGCCTAGGGCTCACGATGACGAGCGGCGCGGGGCAATCGGCGGTCGCGCCGATTCGCTCGTACGCCGCCCTTGGCGACAGCTATAGCGAAGGCATGGGCGATGAGCGCGCCGATGGCACTCCGCGCGGCTGGACCGATCTCGTCGCGGCCGGGCTTGCCCTCGCGGCAGGCGGCACAATCGGCTATGCCAACCTCGCGATTCGGGGCCGGCTGCTGGGGCCGATTCTCGACGACCAGTTTCCGGCCGCGATCGCCCTCGGCCCCGACCTGCTCAGCATCAACGGCGGTGGTAACGACATTTTGCGCCCATCGGTCTCGATCGAGGCGGTGGCTGATCGACTCGTGACGGCCGCCGAGCAGGCGCTCGAAACCGTGCCGCGCGTCATGATCGTGAGCGGTGGTGACCCCACCCAGCACCTTCCGCTGGGCCGCGTGTTCTCACGTCGAGGTAACGAACTCGCGATTGCGGTTCAGCACCGGCTCACCGGAACCAATGTGCTCTTCGTCGACAACTGGAGCGACCCGAGACTGCCCGAGCAGAGGTACTGGTCGGTCGACCGGCTGCACCTCAACACGCAGGGCCACGCCGTCGCCGCCGCCAATGTGCTCGCGGCACTCGGCGTCGCGGTGCCCGCGGGCCCTGATGCCCCTGACGCTCACGACGATGTCGCCCGCCCCCGCACCGCCGAGTACTGGCGACGGTACGTGTTGCCCTGGATCGGCCGTCGCCTCACCGGGCGCTCATCGGGCGACCACCGGCAGGCGAAGCGGCCCACTCTCGAGCCCTTCGGCCCCGATCACCTATGACGCGGGTTGCCGTGGCGGCCGCCATTCTCGTCGCGAGCGTCGCCATCGTGGCCGGATGCTCGCCGACCGGCGCGCCCGACTCTGACTCGCCCGTGCCCAACGCAGATGCGCCACTCGTCGCCTTCTACGGCGACTCGTACACGCTCGGAACGGGCGCGAGCGACCTCACCGTGCGCTGGTCAACCCAGATCTCGCTCGACCGTGGTTGGCGCGAATTCAACCCGAGCGTCAACGGCCTGGGGTTCATCAACAATCGCCGCAGTTTTGCTGATGACGATCTGCCCGCGCTCATCATCGCCCAGCAGCCCGACATTGTGTTCGTGACGATGGGGCTCAACGACAACTTCTCGTTCGACCGAGCCGCCCCGCAGATCGAGCAGCAGATCGATCTCGACCTAGAGCGACTGACGAGTGCCCTGCCCGACGCACGCTTCGTGGTCGTCGAACCCTTTTGGTACACCGCCGAACGACCCGTCTCTCTCGACATCATCAGCGCCTGGGTGCGCGTTGCCGCCGAGCGGTACGGCGCCGACTACATCGCGGGCGCATCCGACTGGATTGCCGGAAACGACGGATTGATGGCCGCCGACGGCCTGCACCCCAACGACGAGGGCTACGCCCTCATGACGCGCTTGATGGATGAGGCCCTGGTCGAGCTCGGCCTGTAGCGCCACCGATGTGCGCGTCGTGCTGTTAGCGTTCGATCATGCCCGGCCCGCTTGATGACCTCATTGTCGTCGACCTCAGTCGTGCCGTCGCGGGGCCGCACGCCGCCATGATGCTGGGCGACCTCGGCGCACGCGTGATCAAGGTCGAAATGCCGGGCACGGGCGACGACACGCGCCGCTGGGGACCACCGTTCGTCGGCCCACCCGACGCGCGCGAGAGCACCTACTTTTTGTCGGCCAATCGCAACAAACAGTCGATTGAGCTCGACCTGAAAGACTCGGCCGACCTCGAGACCCTCCGCGCGATGCTGCGCCACGCGGATGTTCTCATCGAGAATTTTCGCCCGACCGTGCTTGACCGGCTCGGCTTCGATGCCGCGGCGCTCGAGGCGCTCAACCCCCGACTCGTCGTGCTCTCCATTTCGGGTTTTGGCCACGATGGGCCGGAGGGCGGGCGCGCTGGCTACGACCAGATCGCGCAGGGCGAAGCCGGGCTCATGTCGCTCACGGGCTCGGCGCCTGATGACCGGCAACGGGTCGGCGTGCCGATTGCCGACCTGCTCGCTGGCATGAATGGCGCATACGGTGTGCTGGCTGCCCTGCGGGAACGCGATCGCACGGGCCGTGGCCAGGTTGTGCGCACGAGCTTGCTGGCTGCTCTCGTGGGCGCGCACAGCTTCGAGGGAACGCGGTACACGGTCGCCGGCGAGGTCGGCTCGGCCCGCGGCAATCACCACCCGTCGCTCGCGCCCTACGGCCTGTTTTCTACGGCCGACGGCGTTGTGCAGGTGGCCGTGGGCAACGACGCCCTCTGGCGGTCATTCTGCTCGGTCATCGAGCTCGACCCTGAGACGCCGCAATTTGCGAGCAACGCCGACCGCGTGGCGAACCGTGACGACCTCGTCGCGGCGATTGAGCGCGCGTTTGCCGGGCGTTCGAGCGCCGAGCTTCTGCGCGCACTCGACGCCGCGGGGGTTCCTTCTGGCACGGTCCGGTCAATCGACGAGGTCTACGACTGGGAGCAGACGCGCTCGCAGGGTCTTGTGCTCGAGGTGGAGCACGACACGCTCGGAGCCATTGAGATACCCGGCCCTCCGCTGCGGTTCTTCGGCTTCGATGGCAGCGAGCAGACGCGGAGCATCCACACCGCTCCTCCGACGCTCGGCCAGCACGGCGACGCCGTGCGCGAGTGGCTCGCCGAGTCACCTAGAGAGCCCGACGCCTAACCGCGTGGTGGTGCGGGACGCAGCGCCATCTGCACGATGACCACCCCGAGGAGTGCCGCAAAGAGCCACCCCGACACGGCCGGGGGAATCAGGAACGCCAACCACACGCCACCGAGTGAGGTGAGGGCGGCAGCGCCTCCCATGGGCAGGGCTTCTTGCCAGCGCACGAGGCCCGCGCGCAGGTTGGGAACGGTGCCCGCGAGCGCGCCCGGAATCATCGCGAGCAGCGAAGTGCCCTTCGCGAGCAAGTCACCCACTCCGAAGAGAGCGACAAGCACGGGCACCGCGACGATGCCGCCGCCAATTCCCAATAGTCCTGCCAGCAGGCCCATAGCGAGACCGAGCGCGATGAGCCCGGCCACGGTCGCGACGCCATAGTCGAGCGCGCCGTCGCGGTCGGGCACCACGAGCACGAGACGCAGGGCCGCCGCCACGAGCCCGGCGATGAAGAGCCACTTCAGCCAGACGAGCGAGATGCGGCGAAGCACGAGCGCACCCACGGGAGTGCCCACGATCGCCCCCACGGCGATGATCGCGGCGGCAAGAATGTCGATCTGGCCCCGCGAGCCATAGAGCGACGCGCTCAGCACCGCGGGCGCAATGATCGCAAAGAGCGAGGTGGCGGATGCCCGGCGCTGGTCGAACCGTGCCCACGTCATCAACAGAGGCACCATGACGATTCCGCCGCCAATGCCGAAGAGTCCGGAGAAGAGCCCTCCGATTGCGCCAATCGCAAGAAGGGGCGGAATCACCGGCTCAGCCTAGCCCTGCCGCGGTGAACCCCTGTTGAGCGCGACTAAACTGGGCGCGTGACTGAACCCATCGACGTCGTCCTGATCGGCGGCGGCATCATGAGCGCAACGCTCGGCACGATGCTGCGCCAACTCGAACCCACCTGGACGATCCGCATCTACGAGCGATTGGGCGACGTCGCGCTCGAGAGCTCGAACCCGTGGAACAACGCGGGCACTGGGCACGCGGCTCTGTGTGAACTCAACTACACCCCGGAACGCCCCGACGGCTCGATCGATATCGCCAACGCCGTCAAGGTCAACGAGCAGTTTCAGGTGTCGCGCCAGTTTTGGTCGTACCTCGTCGGCAAGGGCTTGTTGCCCGAGCCCAGCGCCTTCCTGACGTCGACGCCCCACATGAGCATGGTCTGGGGCGAAGCCAATGTCGACTACCTTCGCAAGCGCTTCGATGCCCTGAAAGACCACCCCCTGTTTGCCGGCATGGAGTTCAGCAATGACGCCGCCGTCATTCGCCAGTGGGCTCCGCTGACCATTCCGGGCCGCGCGAAGTCACAACCCATCGCCGCGACGCGGATGGCCGCGGGAACCGATGTCGACTTCGGCGCCCTCACTCGCCTGCTCATCGACGGTCTCGTCTCGAGTGGGGTGAGCCTGAACCTGGAGCACCGCGTGACGGGCATGTGTCGTCAGAAAGACGGGCTCTGGAAGGTCTCGCTGCGTCACGAGGTGGGGTCAACGCCCCTCGAGGTCTCGGCACGTTTCGTGTTTGTCGGCGCGGGGGGCCACGCCCTGCCCCTGCTGCAGAAGAGCGGCATTCGCGAGATTCGTGGCTTCGGCGGCTTCCCGGTGAGCGGACAGTGGTTGCGCAGCGATGCCCCCGCCGTCGTGGCGCAGCACAACGCCAAGATCTACGGCAAGGCCTCGGTGGGTGCTCCGCCCATGTCGGTGCCGCACCTCGACACGCGCGTGGTCGATGGGCAGCCCAGCCTGCTGTTTGGCCCCTACGCGGGCTTCACGCCCAAGTTCTTGAAGACCGGGTCGTGGTTTGACCTGTTCGGCTCGATTCGCTGGCACAACATCATTCCGATGCTGCAGGTGGCCGTGCGCAATCTCGACCTCGTCTCTTACCTCGTGGGCGAGTTGCTCGCGTCGCGGGCGAAGAAGCTCGATGCTCTGCGGGAGTTCTACCCCGGCGCGGTGGGCGACGACTGGTACCAACTGACCGCCGGCCAGCGCGTGCAGATCATCAAGAACGTGCCCGGCAAGGGCGGCACGCTGCAGTTCGGCACCGAGGTCGTCGCCTCGGCCGACGGATCGATTGCGGGACTGCTGGGGGCGTCGCCGGGTGCGTCGACGGCGCCCTCGATCATGATCGACCTCATCGAGCGCTGCTTTCCCGACAAACTCGAGGGCTGGAAGCCCGGATTGCGCGCCATGGTGCCGAGCTATGGTCGCGCGGTCTCTGACGACCCGGCGTTCGCTGCCGAGGTGCTCTCGAGCACGGCCGCAACCCTCTCGATCGCGCGCTGACCGCGTGCGATGGCTGGTCGCGCCTTAGTTGCGCGCGGCCCCGTCAGAGGCCGTGACGACGAACGTGTCAGGCTGGCCGAAGGCGTGCTCGCCGAAGGCGTTGTCGACCGCTACCTGCACGCGCGAGAGGTCACCCAGTCGCACGAGTGCGATGGCCG
Source organism: Microcella sp. (assembly GCF_033763155.1). Lineage (GTDB taxonomy): Bacteria > Actinomycetota > Actinomycetes > Actinomycetales > Microbacteriaceae > Microcella. Next base: position 9,896 of record NZ_JANRKZ010000031.1, on the reverse strand, counting down.
CACCGCCGAATCCACCTCCGGTCATGCGGGCGCCCAGAGCCCCCGCCGCGACGGCCGTTTCGACCGCGAGGTCAAGTTCGGGCACCGAGATTTCGAAGTCGTCGCGCATGCTGCGGTGCGAGGCATCCAGAAGCTCGCCGATCGCCGACGCGCCCTGAGCCTTCAGCACCGCAACGGTGTCAAGCACCCGCTGGTTCTCAGTGATGACGTGGCGGATGCGCCGGAAGGTCACGTCGTCGAGCAATTGCTGCGCGCGCGGCAGGTCGTCGACCGCGAGATCGCGCAGTGAGGATGCGCCCATCGCTGCCGCACCGCGCTCGCACGCGGCCCGGCGCTCGCCGTAGCCGCCGGTGGCGTGACTGTGCTTGACGCCCGTGTCGATGACGAGAATCGCGAGCCCCGCTTCGGCGAGCCCGAGTGGCACGAGCTCGCTCTCGAGTGTGCGGCAGTCGAGAAACACGGCGTGGTCGGCCTCGCCCAGAAGCGACGCGGATTGGTCCATGATGCCGGTGGGCGCGCCAACGGCAACGTTCTCGGCGCGTTGGCCCACGCGCGCGAGCGTGCGGCGGTCGAGCCCCAGTTGCCAGACGTCGTTGAGCGCGAGGGCGACGGCGCTCTCGATTGCCGCCGAGCTCGAGAGGCCAGCGCCGACGGGCACGTCGGAGTCGATGAACAGGTCAACGCCCGGGAGGCCTGCGAGGTCGGCGCCGAACTCGCTGAAGGCCCATGCGACCCCCAGAGGGTAAGCCGACCACCCGTTGAGGGCCTCGGGACTGAGCGCGTCGAGGTCAATTTCGGCGAGTTCATCGGCGAACGTGCTCGCCACACGAACGCGGCGGTCGTCGCGCACACCGAGAGCAACAACCGTTCGACGGTCGATCGCGAACGGCAACACGAAACCCTCGTTGTAGTCGGTGTGTTCGCCGATCAGGTTGACGCGGCCGGGTGCCGACCACAGGCCATCGGGGGACGCGCCGAAGACGGCCTCGAAGCCTGCGCGTGCGTCGTCACGAATATCAGTCATTGCCCGTCTTCTCGATTCCCTCGCGAATGAATGCGGCCTGCGCCTCGGGGGCAACGTCGCCGATGAAAGCGCCCATTGCGGCCTCTGAACCGGCCAGATACTTCAGTCTCTCAGCGCCGCGGCGGGGGCTTGTCACCTGCAGCATGAGCCGCACCGAGTCGCGACCCACGTGCACGGGCGCTTGGTGCCACGCGGCGATGTAGGGCGTGGGCGTCGGGTAGAGCGCGTCGATGCCGCGCAATAGGCGCCGATAGAACGGTGCGAGTTCGTCTTTCTCGGCCTCGGTGAGCCCGGCGAAGTCAGGAACCTGACGGTGCGGTAGCACGTGCACCTCGATGGGCCAGCGGGCAGCGAAGGGCACGAAAGCCGTGAAGTGTTCGCCCTGCAGCACGACGCGCTCGCTTGCCTGCTCGCTCTCGAGCACGCGAGCGAACAGGTCAGGGCCGACCGCGTCGATCGAACGCAGCAGGGTGCTCGTGCGCGGGGTGACAAAGGGATACGCGTAGATCTGGCCGTGGGGGTGAGGCAGGGTCACGCCAATCTCGGCGCCGCGGTTCTCGAACGGAAACACCTGCTGAATGCCCGGCATAGCGCTGAGGGCGGCCGTACGGTGCGCCCACGTTTCAATCACGGTGCGCGCTCGGCTGACGGTTTGCGACCCGAACGAGCCCTCGTGGTCGGGCGAGAAGCAGACGACCTCGCACCGACCGACGCTCGTGCGCATGCGGCCGATGCCGATCTCGGCGAGGTCGGCGAGCCCCGTGGGGGCGTTGTCATGCTCGAGCGCCGGGCCGAAACTGGGGGAGCGGTTCTCGAACACCGCGACGTCGTAATTGCTCGGAATTTCGCTGGGGTTCTCGGCCGAGGCAGGGGCGAGCGGATCTTGGTCGGGCGGCGGCATGAACACGCGGTTCTGCCGATTGCTGGCGATCGACACCCACTCACCGGTCAAGACGTCTTGGCGCATGCTCGCGGTCTGCGGGCGCGGGTCGAGCACGCGGCGGTCGATTGACCGCTCCGGGCCCAGCGTCGTGTCGGCGTCATCGACGTAAATGAGCTCGCGGCCGTCGGCGAGCGTCGTGGAGTGGAAGCGAATCGTCACCTCACGATGCTACGGCCGCGCCCTTACGAAAACACAAGCGGTACGCTTTCGATATCGACAGATTGTGAAAGGAGCGGGAGATGGATGCCGCGCCCCTTCGCCGCGACCGCTTGGCAGCATCCGTCGCACGCCGCGGCTTCGCGCGCGTGACCGATCTCGCTCGCGAACTCGGCGTGAGCGAGGTGACCGTGCGCACCGACCTTGCTACCCTCGAGGCCGATGGTCGGGTGACGCGTGTTCACGGGGGTGCCATGCCACGCGGTCTCGTCGCCGAACGCGAGAGCAGTCTCGAGCAATCGCGCACTCGCCTGACGCGTGCAAAAGAAGCCATCGCCCTCGAAACCGCTTCGCGGGTTCGCTCGGGCGAGAGCCTGCTGCTCGATGTCGGCTCGACGGCGCTCGCCGTGGCAAACGCCCTCGTTGCCCGAACCGATCTCGATGAGGTGGTCATCGTGACGAACGGGCTGGCCATCGCCCTCGCGCTCGAGTCGGCCATTCCGCGCTTCACCGTTGTCGTCACGGGTGGCACTCTGCGCTCGTTGCAGCACTCGCTTGTGAACCCGCTCGCCACGACGTTGCTCGACGACGTGCGGGTCGACCTCGCGATTCTGGGCGCGACGGGCATTGAGGCGGCCGCGGGGGTGACCAACGTCAACCTGCCCGAGGCCGAGGTGAAGCGCCGCATGGTCGCGAGCGCCTCGCGCCGCGTGCTCGCCGCTGATTCATCGAAAGTGGGCCAGGTGCATCTCGGCCGGGTGGCCTCGCTCGACGAGCTCGACGAATTGATTACTGACGATGCGGCGACGGATGCCGCGCTCGCCCCGTTGCGAACGGCCGGCTTGCGCGTCACCACCGTGACGCCGCGGCGCGCGTAAAGTGACCGCATGAGCACACCTCCCACGGGCGAGCAGTACACCCTGCATCACGACGGCGCCCACGGACCCGTTGAGGCGGTTATCACGTCGGTGGCCGCGGCGCTGCGGCACCTCACGGTCGACGGCCACGATCTCGTGCAGGGCTTCGACGAACATGAGACCCCGCCGTTCGGTTGCGGCATCGTGCTCGTGCCATGGCCCAATCGCGTGCGCGATGGCCGATGGGTGCACGAGGGCGTCGTACGGCAGCTCGACCTCACGGAGGTCGATCGCACCAACGCTATTCACGGACTCTTGCGCAATACGCCGTATCAACTTGTCGACAAGACGGCCGATGCGGTGACGCTCGGGGCGGCAGTTGTTCCGCAGCACGGGTACCCCTTTCACCTCTGGACCACTGTCGAGTACCGCCTCACCGGCAATGGCATTCGCGTGACGCACAGCGTGACGAATCTCGGCGAGCAGCCAGCGCCCTATGCCGTGGGCACGCACCCGTTTATTCGCGTCGGAGAACACCCCGTTGATGAGCTCACGATCACGGCCCGCACGATTGAACACGTCATGGTCGACGAGCGGCTTAACCCCGTGGGCTTCGAGCCGGCGAGCAACGGCTGGAATCTGACCGACGGCCGCCTCATTGGTGAGCTCGCCCTCGACGACGCGTTCCGCCTCGAGCCCGACGCCGACGGTGTGACGCGCACCGTGTTGAGTGCTCCCGATGGCTCCGAAACCGAAGTGTGGCAAGACGGTGACTGGCAGTGGCTTCAGCTATTCATCACGCGCAGCTACCCGACGGCCGGCGGACCGGTCACGGCCGTCGCGGTCGAGCCGATGACGGCGCCGGCCGATGCCCTCAATTCGGGGGTCGGCCTGCGGTGGATCGAGCCCGGGGCGACGTGGGCGGGCAGCTGGGGAATATGCCGCCCGGCGTGAACGGGCATCCGTCGCCGCCGTAACGCGAATGCCCTCAAACGGGGGGTATTCCGCGGGTGTACGGTGCACGGTACTGCTGGTTTGATGAGCGCAGGGGCTTGGGTACGCCCCGCGTGCGATTAGTGCGAATTCGACGGGGGAGTCGATCATGGCCGTTTCGGCAAAGACCATTGCGTTCATCGTGGGAGGGCTCGTCGTGGTGGGCGGCGGTTTCGTGCTCGCGCCGACCCTGGGTGACCTGTTCAACCAGTCGTTGGCCCCTGAGGTGGGCATTTTGGGTGAGCCGATCGAGTATCCCGTTAACGATGCGGGCGAGACGTTTGGCAGCCCCATCGACGGTTCGGTTCCCGACCTCATCGCGGCGCGCTCTGACGACGGAGTCATTGGCTACGTGCGGGTCAGCGAGCTTGACCAGCAGCGCAACCTGGCCAAGTCAACGACTAACCCGGATGCCGTGTTTGCCGTCGACGTCTATGAGTCTGACGGCGTGACCGTCGTGGGGTCACTGACTGTCACCGCCGACACTCCCGGCGCGCGCGACGGGTTCAACAAGTAGATCGCGAGAACAGTAGGCCCCGTCGGGCTCGAACCGACGACCCGCGGATTAAAAGTCCGCTGCTCTACCAACTGAGCTAGAGGCCCGTACCCCACTAATCTATCGCGACTCAGCGACGCATGGTGCGGGCTAGCGTTGACCTCATGGTCGATCGCCCTCACCGCCCCGTGCGCCTGCCGAGTGAGGCCTTTGATGTGCATGAGGGTGGGCTCGACCCCGCTGTCGTGTTGCGCATCGCGCACGACTCGGCGCGCGCACTCGTGCATCGCGTGCGGTCGAGCGATGACCCCGACCTCGTTGACCGTATGGTCGCGTATACCGACGAGCACGGACTCGAGACGCTCGCCGAGCTGTGGTCGCGCGCGGGCGCACGAACGCTGCCGGGGGCACTGTGGCGGCTGTCGTTGCTGCGCGCCCTCATTCGCACCGACCCTGCTGGAGTCGCCCTGCTCTTTCAGCGCGGCAGCGAGGTGCTCTCAACCGCCGATGTCGTCGTCGCGGGCGCCGAGAGCCCCACGGGTCCCGATGAGATTCGGGCGCTCGCCGATGCCGTCTTGCGCGGCGCCTACGTCGGTGATGTGGCCGTGGCGCTCGATCGCGCGGCCGCGTTTTGCCGAACGGCCGCTGCGGGTGCCGCCGACCTCGCCGACGACGCGGATGCCGCGGCCGACGATTCCCGCGCCGCCGAGCTCACGACTCGGGCCGCCCGCCTCGCGTCGAGCGGCCGCGACTTCTCGGCCTGTGCCGCGCTCGAACGGGCGGGCTCGCTCGACTAGAGCCGCGCATCCCGTGGCCCCGTAGGTCGTCCCCGGGGAATGCCACCCAGGCGCCGCCGGTTACACTTCTCAAGCCGGGCCGCAGTAACCCCGGGCTCCATTTTTCGCCGCTACGAGCGGCCACTCGCCGAGAGGCGTTCTGCGGCCCGGCTTTTCTGTGCACGTGCGCGGCACGCTCACCCGTGCGGATACGCGTCCGCACGCTCGCTCCCTTCGTCAACCTGCGAGAGTGCTGAGAACGGCTTCACCGGCCAAACCCCGTGCTCCTGGGTTCCGAACACATGGCATGTCACTGACAACAACCAGAGTGCGTTCGAGTCTCGCCCTTGTCGCGTTCCCGATCGGCTTCGCCTTCCTTGTGGGATGCGCCGGGAACGCTCCGACTATGACCGGAATGTCGACGGACCCGCGACACGCTGCGGAAGAGTTGCTCGCAGCGGGGCCGCACGAGGTCATCACTATCGGTCTCGCGTTCATGCCAGGCGACATCACGGTGCCCGTCGGGACCACTGTGACGTGGCGCAACGGGGAAGCGATCGGGCACACGATCACTTCGGGCGCCTGGGGCGACGTGAACGAGAGCACCGGGTTGCGAGGCGTGCAGTCGGCCGACGGCCTGTTCGATCACGCGCTCGCGCCGATGGGGCAGGAGGGGGACACGTTCTCGTTCACCTTCAGCGAGCCGGGGGAGTACCTGTACTTCTGCATGCCGCACCTGACGATGAACGCTCGCGTCATCGTCGAGAGCGAGCCCACCGGCGCGCACCAACACCAACCGCACCAACACTAGAAAAGGGGAATCACATCATGCGCAAGTCCTTTGCATACGCCGGCCTCGGCTTGGCTGCCGCTCTTGTTCTCTCGGGCTGCTCAACCTCTGTCGAGGCTGAGTCCACCGTGGAGGAGGCCGCCGTCATCGACACCGTCAACAGCGACGGTTCGGAGCTTCGCGCGCAGCTCACTGCACTGCTCGCCGACCACGTGTACCTCGCCGGTGCCGCGATCGATCAGGCACTGCAAGACGGTGGGGACCTGACAACTGCCAACGTGCAGGCCGCCGTCGCCGCGCTCGACGAGAACTCCGTCGAGGTCGCCGCGCTCGTCGGCTCGGCATACCCGGAAGCTGAGCAGCCGTTTCTTGACTCATGGCGTTCGCACATCCCATTCTTCGTGAACTACACGCTCGGAAAGGCGACGGGTGACCAGGCTATGGCCGACCAGGCCGTTGCCGACCTTGGTGCCTATGCAGTGTCGTTCGGTCAACTGATCAACTCGGTTGTTCCCGAGCTGCCGGCAGAGGCTGTGCAAGCCGAACTCGAGATGCACGCGACGACCTTGCTCGCGGCCATCGACGCGAACATCGCGAACGACCCGGCGTACTTCGACCTGCTCAAAGAAGCCGCGAGCCACATGCCGATGACCGCCACCGCGCTCGCCGGCGGCATCGCGGCCAACCTGGGAATCCAGTAATCGCCAGAACGATCCAGCGCGACGGTCGATGAACGGTAAGCGCTGACCACTGGTCGGTGGGGAGGGGACCCGAGCCCCGCCCCACCGACCTTGTCGTCGTGGGTCGATGCACCGACATTCCGCTCGTCACGTACAGCCTTCGATCAGACCGAGTCCTGCGATGCTTAATCTCGTGCCCTCACAAGAGCCGTTCGACGACGTCGACGCTGATGCCGACGCCACCGTCGAGGCCGCAAGTACTTTGCTGCAACGGGTCGCCATGGGCGACCAACGTGCGTTCAGCGAACTGTACGACATCATCGCCCCCCGCATGCTGGGCCTCGTTCGCCATGTGCTTCGCGACCACGCCCAGTCTGAGGAAGTCGTGCAGGAGGTTTTGCTCGAAATCTGGCAAACCGCTCCTCGCTTCGATCCGAATAAGGGGAAAGCGGTGACCTGGATGCTGACGATGACCCACCGGAGAGCGATCGACCGGGTACGAAGTGCGCAGTCGTCTCGCGACCGGGACGTCAAAATTGGCCATCGAGAACGTGACCGGGAATACGACTCGGTCGCTGAGAACGTCGAAATTCGCCTCGAACACGATCGAGTGGAAAAGGCCTTGGGTCGGTTGACCGAGCTGCAAAGACAAGCCGTAGAGCTTTCCTACTACGGAGGCTACAGCCAGAGCGAGGTGTCTGAGATGCTCGGAATACCCATGGGCACGGTCAAGACTCGACTGCGTGACGGCATGATGCGTTTGCGCGAGGAATTGGGGGTGGCGTCATGAGGTCGATCGACGATGACGCAATGAATGACGAAGAGTTCGCTGACGTGCGTGCTGCTCTCGGTCTCGCCGCGACGCCCGTGACTCCCTCTACGGGTCTCAAAAACAGGGTCATGTCGGCAATCGCGATGACGCCGCAGGTTGCTCCTGGGCCACGTGCGGAGACGCCACCTGGAGCCACCGACTCCACGGCCGTCGCTGCACCGGGCGCTGCGACAACGCTCGCTCAGGCGCGCTGGTTCTCACACCCCGCGACGATCATGGCTTCGGCCGTGGCGGCGGTCGCACTCTTTTTCGGCGGCGTGCTCGCCGCCGATCTGATCGTTCCCCGCTCGCCGAGCGAGGCCGAGAGGCTCGCGACGATCGTTGCGGCACCTGACGTGTCGACGGTGGTCTCCGCGGTCGCAGGCGGTGGCACGGCGACACTTGTCGCGAGTGATTCGGTGGGCCTCTCGGCCATGGTCTTTGAAGGGCTCGAGCCATTGAGTACCGACGAGCGTTACGCACTCTGGTACATCACCGACGGCGTGCCGACCGCTGCAGGCTTATTCGCTGTCGAGGATGCCGGCGTGGTCGTGCACGTGCTCGACGGCGCGTTCGAGGCAGGCACAACCGTCGGGGTCACGATCGAGCCAGCGTCGGGTAGCGTCACGCCGACGAGTGATCCGATCGTGGCAATCGCCACGGCATAGCATCCCGCAGATCGATGGCCCCGCGACCGACGCAGGGCCCGTGCGCGGCGGGAGCCCCGTGTCGCGCGTGGATTCGTGGATTCTGTTGCATTATTACTATGTAGCACTTATGCTACGAGTATGGGACGCAAGCCGAAGTCAGAAGACCCGGTCTACAGCCGCATCGTAGAACATCGAACGCGGGCTGGGCTGAGTCGACAGCAGCTCGCCGATGCCGTCGGCGTGCACTACCAAACCGTCGGGTACCTCGAGAGGGGCGAATACGCCCCCTCGCTTGCTCTCGCGTTGCGCATCGCGCAACTCGTTGACGTGCCCGTCGAGCAGCTCTTCTCTCTCACCCCGTTCGCCGAGGCGACGGTCGACACCGATTCGGAGGAACCCGCATGACCACCAAGAAGCTTTCTGCCCGCGTGCGTAACGAGCGGGCTGTCGCCGAGATGGCTGACACCGTGATGCACGACACGCGATTCGACTGGATGCGCACGCGGCGAGCGCGCATTGCCATCGTCGGCGCCATGATCGCCCTTCTCGTGGCGATTCCGGTGGCGTGGATGACCCTGCCCTCACTCGCCGCGCTCGGAGTCATCGCCCTCGCCGCCGTCGTGTGGTGGGCGCTCCGCATGTCGGTGCGGGTGGTGGCCGATCTGCCCGACGAATACCTTGATGAGCGGCAGGCGCGTGTGCGTGACCGCGCCTATCTCGAGGCTTACCGCTGGTTCGCGAGCATCACCCTGCTTGCCGCCACCGTCGCGCTGGTCTGGTTCGTCGTCACGAGCGAGAACGACCTCGTGACGGTCGAGATCACGTGGGCCGGAGCGATGGCCGTGTTCTGGACCTTCGAGGGGCTCGCGCTGACGTTGCCCTCGATCGTGATCGCGCTACGCGAGCCTGACCGCACCTAGAGCGAAACGCGAGGGGCCCGGTCGACAGACCGGGCCCCTCGTTGCGGGTGGGCGTTCGTGAGGTTCAGGCGGGGGCGATCTCGGCGACGAGCGCCTGAATGCGGCGCTTGATGTCGTCGCGAATCACGCGCACCGACTCGATGCCCTGGCCCGCCGGGTCGTCGAGCGCCCAGTCTTCATAGCGCTTGCCGGGGTAGATCGGGCACGCGTCACCGCAGCCCATCGTGATGACGACGTCGGAGTCGACGACGGCCTGCACCGTGAGAATCTTCGGAACGTTGTTGGCGATGTCGATGCCCTCTTCGGCCATCGCCTCGATCGCTACGGGGTTGATCTGGTCTTTGGGCTGTGAGCCCGCCGAGAGAACCGTCACGCGGTCGCCCGCGAAGTGCTGCAGGTACCCGGCGGCCATTTGTGAGCGGCCGGCGTTGTGCACGCACACGAAGAGAACCGTGGGCTGCTGAGTCGAGGGAGATGTCGTCGTCATGCTCAAAGTATAGACACACATCTATACATTGGGGACAGGGGATGCTGACGCGCGTCTCCCCGGCGCCTCAGCCGCGCGCCGCCAAGGCGTGCAGCAGCCCGCGCACGCGCCCGTCGATGTCATCGCGAATCTCGCGCACGCGGTCGAGGGGCTGCCCGGCCGGATCAGCGACGGGCCAGTCGAGGTAGCGGCGTCCGGGGTACACCGGGCACGCATCCCCACAGCCCATCGTGATCACGACGTCGGCCGCTCGCACGACGTCGTCGGTGAGCGGTTTCGGAAACTCGCCCCCGAGGGGCACGCCGATTTCATC
>NZ_JANRKZ010000030.1:0-2591 GCF_033763155.1 Microcella sp. | reverse complement strand
CTATAACCAGACTATTGCATTTCAATGCAACCATTTCGCCCCCAACGCTCATTGACTAATTAGTCGAATCATAATCCGTGCTCACGACATTCACATCAACCACCCACACTCGCATCAAGACCAAGTGCCACGAGGTGAGTTTCGTCGCACGCGAGCGGCCCACGCGCGAGACTCGCACCTCAGAAACCGTCGCCGATCTCCTCTCGCCAAGCGGCGCGGCGTGGGGCAAGATGGCGACATCACTGCTCGCATTCGCGAGTGACCGAGCCGGAGGTTCACACCCCATGTCTGCTGGATCCGCCGTCGAAACCCGTTCGTCGTGGTTGCCACTGTTCGTCGTGATGCTCGCGCAAGTGCAGCTCGCCTTTAACGCGTGGAACGTGTCCATCACGGGCATCACCGAAGACCTCGGCATCTCTCCGACCACCGTCGGTCTCGCCAACACCGCGAGCACTTTTGCGGTCTCGGCCTTCTTGCTCTTGGGGGCCAAAATCACCGCGAAGATCGGCCCCGTGCTGGCCTTCCGCATCGGCGTGATCATTCCGGCTCTCGCCGCGATCCTGATCGCGACGGCGCAAGACGGTTCAGTGCTGTTCATCGCCCAGTCGATCACGGGCGCCTCGAACGCCATCACGCTTCCGGCGCTCACGATCATCATTGCGGCGAGCTTCCAGGGCAAGCAGCAGGCGTCGGCGATCGGATACTTTGCCGCGAGCATCCCGCTCGCTCAAGTCGTCTCACTCCTCATCGCGGGCCAGTTCGCCTCGACGATCGGCTGGCGCTGGTCGTTCGTGCTCGTGGCCTCGATCGGCCTCATCAACTTCGCCGCGAGCTTCTTGCTCAAGCCCGTGCCGGCACAGAAGAACCTCATCGTTGACTGGACGGGCGGTGTGCTTGCCGCGACGTCGATCATCTTGCTGAGCTTCGGCATGAGCGTCATGAACGACTGGGGCCTGCTGACGGCGAGCGGCAATGCGCCCGTCTCGATCGGTGGTTTCTCGATCGTGCCGTTGCTCTTCGTCGCGGCGGTGATCTTTGCGCAGCTGTTCATCAGCCGCACCCGTAAGCGCATGGAGGCTCAGCAGGTTCCGCTCGTGAACCTCGACATCGTGCGAGAGCCGAGCGAGCGCGCGACCGTCACGGTCATGGGCCTCATGCTCTTCGTCGGAACCGCCGTGAGCTTCTTGATGCCGCTCTACATGCAGGTCGTGCAGGGCTTCGTGGGCATCCAGGTGTCGTTCGCGGTGATTCCGTACACGATTTCGATTTTCATCGCGAACACGCTCGTCGCGCGCCTCTATTCACGATTCGCGCCTCGCACGATTGCGAGCGTGAGCATGACCGTCGTCACGATCGCGCTCGTCTGGCTGTCATTCACGATCGCCAATGACTGGGGCCAGCTGTCGGTCGTCATCGGACTCGTCGTGCTCGGTCTGGCCCAAGGCTGCGTGGTGGCTCTCGTGTTCAACGCACTGCTCACGTCGGCCCCCAAGGAGAACGCGGGCGACGTGGGCGCGATCCGCGGCCTGACCCACAATCTGTCGGGCAGTGCGGGCATCGCGGTTGCCTCGGCGTTCGCCGTGGGCCTGTTGACGTCGAGTGCCTACGCCGCGGCGAACGACTCCGAAGTGTTCACGCCCGAGATCGTCGAGCAGATCAACTTCGACAACGTCAACTTCTTTACGAACGCGCAGCTCGAACAGGTGCTGACCGACCGCACCGACGCGACCGACGAGCAGATCGCCTACGCCGTCGATCAGTTCACGCAGTCGCGTCTGGATGCCCTGCGCACGACGATGCTCGTGCTCGGTGGACTCGCCGCACTCGCGATTGTGCCCGCGCGCCGCATGCCGGGCTTCCAGAAAGACGACCTCTACGTGGGGTACCCCGAGTCGGACGAAAAGAAGAGCTAGCGAGCTCAACGAATAGGGCCCCGGTGCGCAGCACCGGGGCCCTCGTCGTTCATCCGTCTCTGACTACGAGACGAAACGCGACTCAATAGCCGTGAGCAGCGTGCGCACCGACACGCCTGTGGCGCCCGCATCGAGGTAGCCGTAGCCGGGGCCCTCGTTGACCGCCGCGCCGGCGATGTCGAGGTGGGCCCACGGAATCTTCGAGCCGTCGGCACGCGTGCCCACAAACTCACGCAAGAAGATGCCCGCGACGAGCATGCCGCCGTCGCGGTTGCCCGGCTTGAGGTTCGTCATGTCAGCAAAACGCGAGTCGAGTTGCGACCGTAGTTCTTCGGGCAGCGGCATGTGCCAGTGCGGCTCACCTGTCTGCTCGCCCGCCGCGACAATCTCGCGCACGAGGTCGGTGTCACCCATGACCCCGACCGTGCGACGGCCGAGCGACACGATGGCGGCGCCCGTCAGCGTGGCGACGTCGATGATCGCATCGGGGTTCTCTTCGCTCGCAAGCACCATGCCGTCAGCCATCACGAGGCGACCCTCGGCGTCGGTGTTCATGACCTCAACGGTCGTGCCTCCGCGCATCGTCAAGATGTCGTTCACACGAATCGCGGTCGACGAGATGAGGTTCTCGGCCATGCACAGATAGGCCGTGAGGCGCACGGGCAACCCCAAGCGAGC
>NZ_JANRKZ010000029.1:0-2268 GCF_033763155.1 Microcella sp. | reverse complement strand
TGACGTCAGCGTCGCGATCGGCGACCTGCTCATTCTCGGGGCGATTCTCGCGTGGACGGCGTACGTCATCATCAGCCGGCGCATCCAGACGCCGCCCATCACGGCGACGACCGTGCAGGTGGGAATGAGCGCGCTCATGCTCGCGCCCGTCATGGCTCTCGTGGGAATTCAGGCTCAGCCGAGCGCCGAGGGCTGGTGGGGGCTCGCGATCATCATTGTCTTCCCGAGTGCGCTCGCGTACCTGCTGTGGAACGTCGCCGTCACCCAGCTCGGCCCCTCGCGCACGGGCGTCTTCTTAAACTTGCTGCCGGTCTTTACGGCGATCATCGCGGTCGCGCTCGGTGACGCGTTGACCATCTGGCAGGTCATCGGCGGGCTCATTGTGCTCGCGGGCGTCTACCTGACGACACGGCCGGGCGCCACGATCACCGCTGACGAGGTGTGGGCTGCTGCAGCGTCGGCGACGGATGCTCGCGCCTCGTCGCCCGATCGCGAGCAGTCAACCGCCTCCGAGTAGCCGGCCGCGCGGCGTGCGCTGTTCCTTTTGCGCAGTGTGCGCTGTGCCGATAGCTCGGCGCGCTTGATGCCGATTACGCAGTGTGCCTGCCGCGGCATGTGCCGCGAGAGGCACATAGCAGTGACAGCAACACCGGCCCAGAGAGCAGGGCTCGCGGAAGAAGAGCTCGGGAATAACGATGCATGCGCACGCATTGACCTGAGTATGACGAAACTCGGGTTCTTGTCGTTCGGCAACTGGATGGGCGTCACCGGCTCGCGCACCCGCACGGGCGGCGAAGCGCTGCTGCAGGGCGTCGAGCTCGCGGTCGCGGCCGAGGAGGTGGGCGTTGACGGCGCGTTCTATCGCGTGCACCACTTCGCTCAAAACCACTCGAACCCGTTCCCGATGATGGCCGCCGCAGCGGCCCGCACGAGCCGCATCGAGCTCGGCACGGGCGTCATCGACATGCGCTATGAGAACCCGTGGTCGCTCGCCGAGCAGGCCGGCGCGACCGACCTGATTAGCGGCGGACGACTGCAGCTCGGCATCAGCCGGGGGTCACCCGAGAACGTCATCGACGGCTGGCGCTCGTTCGGCTACCTACCCGCCGAGGGGCAGAGTGATGCCGACATGGCGCGTGAACACACCGAGCTCTTTCGCTGCGCGATCGATGGCGAAGGCTTCGCGCCCGGTAACCCGCGCGTGATCGGCACCGCGGCGCCTCAGCCCGTGACTCCGCAGTCGCCCGGCCTCGCCGACCGCATCTGGTGGGGTGCCGGCACGCGTGCGACCGCGGTGTGGACGGCCGAGCAGGGCATGAACCTCATGAGCTCCACGTTGCTGACGGAAGACACCGGCGTGCCGTTCGACGAACTGCAGGCCGAGCAGATCGCGATGTACCGAGCCGCGTGGGCCGCGGCCGGGCACACGCGCACGCCACGGGTATCGGTGAGCCGGAGCATCCTGCCCATCATCGACGACGAAACGCAGTACTACTTCGGCGTGCAAGCGCAAGGGCCGCAACGCGACCAGGTCGGCATGCTCGACGGAGCGCAATCGCGTTTCGGCCGCTCGTACATCGGCGAGCCCGACGTGATCGCCGCCGAGCTCGCGCGCGACGCGGCGGTTCGGGATGCTGACACCTTGCTCGTCACGGTGCCCAACCAACTCGGCGTCGAGTTCAATGCTCGAATTCTCGAGGCAATTGTCAAGCACGTGATGCCCGTGGTCGACGCGGAGGTCGTGCCCTCGCTCGCGTAGCCTGCCGTGCCCGTTCGCGGTCTTGGCTGGCGGTGAGCGCTCGCGCTGCGATCTGCAGAGACACGTGCGTCACAACGCATTGACGTCAAAGCTGCTTCACAGAAGAAAGTCGCATGAAGCGATGCGGGCGTCGGTTCTTCACCGGCAGTGTGCCTACCGCGGCATGTGCCGCGAGAGGCACATTGCTCAGACAGATGGTTCTCTCCGACGCCGAGATTGAGCACAGCGCCAAGCGCGCCGAGAAAGACTTAGGCGGGGCGCACGCTCAGTGCGAGCCCGTCGGCGCTCGCCGTGTCGAGCGGGATGCCCGCCTCAAGCTCGGCGCGGGCAACGCGCTGCTCGGCGCCGCTCCACTCGTCCCGCACGATCCACGACTCGACCCCGGCCGCGCCGCTCGCGTCGAGCACAGGATGCCACCGCACGAGCTGCCCGACCCCGGCCTCAGAGACCGCGAACGTGGCGAGCTGCTCGCCGCGCGGCCCGGGCGTGAGCGCGAGGCCCGTGACCCC
>NZ_JANRKZ010000028.1:0-6226 GCF_033763155.1 Microcella sp. | reverse complement strand
CGTGATGTAAGCGCCGAGGAAGCGAAGGTCTTTCCAGACTTGTGCGATCAAGAAGACGCCCATGCCGATCGCGGTTGCGGTCAGGCCGAACTCGAACATGTTGACCCACGGAACACGACCCGCGGCGACCCCCCGCAACACAGTCGCGCCGACGTGCAGCACCCAGCCGAGGAGCGCGAGTGCGAACGCTACGCGCTGGAACCGGGTCGCGCCCGTCGGCGGGGCATCCGTCGTCGTTGTTGCCCGGACCGCGGTAGAAACGGTACCCGCCTGCTGCACCGACGCCTCTGATTCGGCAATCCTCGAGGCTGGCGCAGGCTGGTCCGCGCTGCGTTTCGCGAGATCGAAGGTAAAGAGAATAAACGCGAGGGTATACACGCCCATAGCCGAATACACGGCGACGAGCGAGAGGGCAGCGAAAGTTTCCATGAGGATCCTATTCTACGCGCGGGATGCTGGGAGCTGGGTCGACTGAGCTGCTCGTTCGCCGCTCACATCACGAAGCGTGGCCACGTGCGCGTCGGCGAGCTCGCCCACGGCTCGCTCGAGCCCGGGGTCGTCGCCGCGCGCGAGCCCCGCGTACTGCAGGCGCACGCCGCCCTCGGTGCTCTCGGCCACGATCCACAATCGGCGTCGCGGCACGAAGAGACTCGTGAGCAGGCCGACGAAGGCGAGCACCACCGAGATCAGCACTCCAGCTTGCGTCGGATCATGATGCACTTCGAGACTCACGAATCGGGGCAGGCTCGTGAACTCGACCGAGCCAAGGCCGTCGGGTAGCTCGACCGAGTCTCCCAATCTGAGGACCAGTGATTCGACCCCCGTGTCGCCGCCCGTGATCTGCGTCAGTTCTTCTGTACTGAGCGAGTAGACGCTCCGCGGTACCCCCTCGTTCAGCTTGAGGTCGCCTACGAAGGCGTTGAGAGTGAGCACCGGCTGGTCTGGCTGCGGAAAAATCGATGTCAGGGCGCCCGATTCCAGCGGAACGGCGGAGGGATAGAAGAACCCGATCATGCCAAGTTGTTCGTCGAGCCCGTCGGGTACCTTCACGACACCAAGGCTCGTGAGGTTCGAATCCTGTGGCAAGAACGGCACCGGTTGACTGAAGACCGCGATTCCCTCAGCATCATAGACCGTGATCCACGGCGCGAACCCGTTGCCCAGCAGGTACGTCGTCGTCCCGCCGATATCGATCGGCTCGTTCACCTTGATGTCTTCTGTGCGTTCGACGCCGTTCTCGACCACCGTCACTGATGCGGTGAAGTCCAGGGCGATCGGAAAGCCCGTGCTTCTATTGACGTCATAGGCGGGCACGAACTCATCAAGCCGAATCGAGAACGCATCGAGCTGGGTCTCATCAAAGTAGCGACCGGGGTTGAACGAGTCGTAGCTCGTGAGCTGGTTCGTGAAGCTCTGGCCTTCAACAATGACCCGCTGACCGTTGTAGCCGAAACCCCCAGCGACTCCGACGGTCAACAGAACCCCCAGGAGTGCGAAGTGGAACACGAGATTGCCGGTCTCGCGCAGGTATCCCCGCTCGGCGCTGATCGAATCGCCATACCGCGCGACACGGAAACCCTGTCGTCGCAGCACCCGTTCGCCGGCCTCAAGAGCCGCCGCGACCTCGCCTGCCGCGTGCCGCTCGGTGTACCCGACAAGCCGGTTCAAGCGCGCAGGGGTCGCGGGCGGCGCGGCCCGCAGCGCCCGCCAGTGGTGCTGGGTGCGCGGGATCACGCAACCGATGAGCGAGACGAACAGGAGCAAGTAGATGGCCGAGAACCAGACCGAGCTGTAGGTGTCGAAAACCTGCAGGGTGTCCAAGACAGCAAACAACTCGGGGTTGTTCCGCTCGTACTGCACGACGCCATTGGGATCGGCCGAGCGCTGCGGAACGAGCGAGCCCGGAATCGCGGCGACCGCGAGCAGCAGCAGGAGCACGAGGGCCGTGCGCATGCTCGTGAGCTGACGCCAGAAGAACCGCAGCCAACCGACGGCGTCGAGCTTCGGCTGCGCGATGCCGCGTGGCTCGGGAGCCTCGGTGTCGTAGTGATCAGAGGGGCGTAACGGTTCCACCGATCACCGCCCCGAGGCTCGAGACGAACTGCTGCCACAGCCCCGTCACCATGGCAAGGCCAATGGCGATAAGCAGCGCGCCGCCGATGATGTTGATGACGCGGATGTTCCGCTTAAGCCACGCTGTTGCGCCCGCCACCCAGCGGAACCCGAACGCGACGAGCAAAAACGGGATGCCGAGACCTAAGCAGTACATGAGCGCGATTATCGCCGCACGACCGATGTCGCCCTCGTTGATAACGAGCGCATTCACGGCGACGAGAGTGGGCCCGATACAAGGCGCCCACCCCAGCCCGAAGACAACGCCGAGCAACGGGGCCCCGCCGAGCCCGGTAGCAACCTGGATGCGCGGCGCGACCTTGCGTTGCAAGAACGACACCTGACCGATGAACACGAGCCCCATGAGGATCACGATGACGCCCGCGATGCGCGTGATGAGGTCGATCCACGGCAACAGCAGCAGGCCCGCCGTCGCGAAGACGATCGAGAGGCTCACGAAGACGATGCTGTACCCCAACACGAAAAGCACCACGCCCAGCAGCAGGCGGCCCCGCCGTTGCTCGAGCTCGTTGCTGCTCGTGACGCCACCGATATAGGCGAGGTAGCCGGGCACGAGCGGCAGCACGCACGGCGACGCGAAGGCAACAAACCCCGCGGCGAGCGCGATCGGCAGGGCCAAGAGCAGGTTGCCACTCAGCACGATCTCGCCGATCGGGTTGACGACTTCGACGAATCTGCTCACGGCGCCTCAGCGAGCGCGTCAGAGATCATTGAGCGCAGCACGCTCGGTTCGCTGATCAACCCGGAGATTCGTGCCGCGACGCGCCCCTGACGGTCAAGCACGAGAGTGTTCGGCACCGCGTTCGGAGCCACCTCTCCAGCAAAGGCGAGACGAACTGACCCGGAGTTGACGTCGAGGATCGATTGGTACGTCACACCAAATTCCTTCGCGAACGACACCGCGGTCGGTGCCTGATCGTAGATGTTCACGCCGAGGAAGGTAACGCCGTCAGGCTCGAATTGTTGTGCAAGCGCCTCGAGGTCCGGGGCCTCAAGGCGGCAGGGCGGGCACGCCGCGTACCAGAAGTTCACGACGAGCACCTCGCCGCGGTAGTCGTCGCTCGAGACCGTATCGCCGTTCTCGATGACCCCGCTAAATTCAATGGGCTCGCCGCGGTCTGCCTCAGCGATGACCGTGTAGGCGCCGTCCCCCGAGATATAGCCCTGCCCGGTGCCCGAGCGATACTGATCGGCAAGAGAGTCACTGGCGGTGCATCCGGACACCGCGACGGCAGTCGCGACCGTCACCGCAACCGCCATTCTCCGGGTTCCGTGTAGTGAAGGCATCTTCAGACTGCTCCTCGATCGGTGGACCTATTCATCAAGCCTGCGCTGCGTTCCTGATAGCCGGTCTCAGCGAAGCGGCCGTCGACCCACGCGAAGCTCGTGAGGCTCGAGAGCGAGCAGCGGCGGCGGCGGGGGTCGTGGTGCCGCGGCTCGCCGGCGAGCGCGCGGTGCACCATCCAGATGGGCAGCTGGTGGCTGACCATGACGACCTCGCCCGCGTCGACGGCCTCGCGCGCCTCGTGCATCGCGGCGAGCATCCGGGCCGCGATATCGACGAACGGCTCGCCCCAACTCGGCACCCGGGGGTTGCGCAGCAGGTGCCAGTTGCGCGGGTCGGCGATCGTGCGGCCGTTCATGCGCTTGCCCTCGAAGCGGTTGGTCGGCTCGATGAGGCGCTCGTCGGTGCGGATGTCGAGGCCGAAGGCTTCGGCCCACGGCGCCGCCGACTCCTGCGCGCGCTGCAGCGGGCTGGCATAGAGGGCGGTCACCGGATGCCCGGCCAGACCCGTGACCGCCGCGGCGGCCATGCGGTGCCCGAGGTCGCTGAGCCCGAACCCCTCGAGCCGCCCGTAGAGCACGTGCCCGGGGTTGTGCACCTCGCCGTGGCGCACGAGATGGACGAGGTCGGCGGGCACGACTCAAGTCTAAGAGAACGGAGAAGCCTGGGTCGCACCCCCGGCATGGCCAGCACCGCGCACCCGCCGGAGCCGAAGCGGCGGGAACGCTCGCCAGAACTGGCGGCCGGATAGTGTGCCGTGACACTGACAGGAGTGGCGTCAGCGAGACGCGGCGCCGTAGTTCTTGCAGAGGGTCACAGATTCGCCGGTGGCGTCGAGCAGCCGCTCAGCTGAACGGAGTAGGTCAAAGAGCTCAGGGTGGGTGAGCGAATACAGCGAGGAACGCCCCACCGGGCGCACTGCCACCAGTTCACATTCGCGGAGACAAGCAAGGTGCTGGGAGACGGTGGACTGAGCCAAGCCGAGTTGCTCGGTGATCTCGGCAACCCTCTTCTCTCCGCTCATAAGAATCTGTAGCACTCCGAGGCGAGCGGGATCGGCGAGGCTGTGAAACAGAGCGGCCGCCGGTTTGAGAACCGACCGAGCGGAATCGGACGTCGACACCGTCATGATTCGATCGCAAGGGTCAGCCGAGGACATCGATCAACCGAGGAACAACGCCCGACTCGACAAGGATGAAGAGGCCGAGCCCGATGAAGACCACGGGCACGAGCCAATGCTCTATTCGTTCGAGCGCCTCGGTCACTCTCCGGTTCGTGCCGATCGCCCGCCCGAGCGCGCACCATGCGGCCACGAGGACGAGGAACACCACGATCGTAATCGCCGTGTCTGTCGGCGAAAAGGTGCGGAACACCGGCGTGTAGAGCGAGATATTGTCCGCTCCATTCGCAATGGTGATCCCCGCGACACCGAGAAGCCCGACCGCCTTCAGCGCCGACTCTGCTTCGTCATCGTCATCGTCTTTGCTCTTGCGGAGCCCGCGAAAGAGCCCGATGACGCCGATAGCAAGTGGTATGACGCCGAGGAAGCCAACCCACTGATCCGGAACAACGGTGAGACCCAGCGCGGCGACCACGCTGATGGCGACCAAGGTACTGAAACCGAGGTACTGGCCCAGCACGATCTGCCAAGGTCGGGGTCCGCCCCGCGTCGAGGCCAGGAACAGGACCGTCAGCACCACGATGTCATCGATATTGGTCGCCGCGAACATGCCTGCAGCGACAACGATCGTTGAAATCACGCTGGCTCCTCTTCGTTCTGTAAACATTAAGTATCAGCGATGTTATCGTCCTTTAGCGATGATGAATACCTTGCAGAAGGTTTCAGGCTGTTGCCGAACCCTCGATGTGCGGCCTACAACGTCACTGATGTGAGCGTTGCCCCGACGAGCGGCAGGGAAGCCGTAGGGTCAGCCTCGCCGGACACGCCAAAGATGCCAGCGGGCGGATACGCGGACCTCTCACGAGAGAGCCCCGAGCCGCGCATCCGGGCGACGGTAGGCTCTTCTCTCGTGACTCGCACCCCCATCAAAAACCTCGCCCCCTTCCCCGACGGCTTCGTGACAGTGGCGGGGTGGGTCGAGACCGTCCGCGACCAGAAGAAGGTGCAGTTCGTCATCCTGCGCGACGAGTCGGGGGCTGTGCAGCTGGTCAACCCGGCGACGAGAGACCTCGAGGACGGCGCCTCGGCAGAAGAGCACGCCGCCGCTGCGCTCACCGAGACGATCGGCGGGCTCGCGCACGGCACGATGATCCGCGTCACGGGCGAGCTCAAGCACGACGAGCGCGTGAAGCTCGGCGGTATCGAAGTCAAGATCGCGACCCTCGAGGTGGTGAGCGAGGCGCTTCCCGAGACGCCCATCGCCGACGACTCGAGCCTCGACAAGCGTCTCGACTGGCGGTTCCTCGACCTGCGCCGGCCCGAGGCCTCCCTGATCTTCAAGATCCAGACCACCTTCGAGCACGCGCTGCGCAGCTGGTGGGTCGAGCGCGACTTCATCGAGATCCACACGCCCAAGCTCATGGCGAGCGCCTCCGAGAGCCGCGCCGAGCTCTTCGAGATGGAGTACTTCGAGACGAAGGCCTACCTCGCCCAGAGCCCCCAGTTCTTCAAGCAGATGGCGCAACCCGCCGGCTTCGGCAAGGTGTTCGAGATCGCGCCCGCCTTCCGCGCCGACCCCTCGTTCACCTCGCGCCACGCGACCGAGTTCACGTCGATCGACGCCGAGGTCAGCTGGATCGACTCGCATGAGGACGTCATGGCGATGCACGAGCAGCTCTTGGTGGCGG
>NZ_JANRKZ010000027.1:0-19323 GCF_033763155.1 Microcella sp. | reverse complement strand
CGAGGATGAGTACTTCCTGTTTGCTCACCCCTTGACCCTGGCGGGGTGTCCACAATGTCGTGAGACATCACGCCCTCACCGGCCTCACTGTCCACGATGTCGTGAGACAGGTGTCCACGATGTGCTGAAACCAGACACCTCAGGGCCCACCGTGTGAGGCCGACGCCATGTCGGAGGCGGTACCTACTCTGCTGTTGTGCCGCGCAGCGTCGAACAGTGGTGGCGTCACCGCCAATACGTCACTGGCACGCCCGTGCCCAGCCCCGTTGGTCGTTTTCGCGACGCGTGGGCTCCGTTCACGGTGCTCGTCGAGCAGTTCCGCCCCGAGCGCAATCACGACTTGGTTTTGTCGCAAATTCCGCCAGCGGCCGACGTTTACCTCGTCTGGGTCTGTTCGGTAGGGCACGAGTTTGTCGCTACTCCAACAGAGCAGCGCGCACGGCCGGGCCGTTCGCGGTCGTCTCGATCGTGGTGCCCCGTCTGTTCGACGCCGTCGCTGCTCCCGGCGGTGTCGAAGTGGCCGCGCGTGAGCCCCCCACCGGCGAGCGAAGCAGGTGAGGGCCGCGGGATGCCCTTTCGCCGGCCGCCCGAGCCACAACGCAGCCGGTCCCACCTCGAGACTCGCTCGGCTGACTCGGTACGGCCGGGAGAAGCCTTTTACAGCGACCGTGCCCCGCGAGCGACGTCTGCTCTCGAAGGTCGGTTCCGCGCGCTGCTGGGGGAGCGACTTGACGTTGATCTCAGCACGACTGCGGTTCGCGTGCGCACGCCGTTCTTTGGTCACCAGGAAGTGTGGCCCGACATCATCGTGCCGGAGTTCGCAGTCGCAATCGAACTCGATACCGTCGGCCGAAATGGTGACGAACACGTCGGCCGTCGCGAGCGCACTGACCGACGGAAAGATCACCTGCTCGCCGAGGTGGGGTGGCATGTCGTGCGCGTGCGCGTGCGACCGTTGAGGGCCTTGGGGCCACACGACCTTGTGGTTGCCGGAGTCTCACACTCGGCGGTCGAGCAGCTCATCGATCGCATAGGCGAGATTCGTGGCGACTTGCTGGTCGCGGCATATCGACGACGCAGTCCGCTGCAGCGTGTCGGTGGTGCCCCCTAGCGTCGGGCACAGAAACACCCGGTGAGACGAGGTATCCGATGGTTCAGTTGATCAGTGAGTCGGTGTCGATGATTCGACCTCGTTCGCCGAGCGTCGCGACCGCCGTGGCGCCGTCTGACCTCGAGTACACGACAGACGCGGTTGGCGGGGTCTATCGAGCGATTCGCTCGTGGGCACATCTCGAGGAGGTGGCTGGCGGTGTGTCGACGCGCACCGGCAGCTTTGTGGTTGTCCAGCGCCGTGGTGACCCTGGCCACCGATTCGCCCAGTGCTCGGCATCTGCAGGTCAGCTCACGTGTGACGTGGGCGCCCTCGATGCACGCACGTCGCGGCACACGGTCTGGCGCCTTTATCGGCCCACCGTCGGTTCTGCCGGCCTGACGGCCGAGCACTTTGTTAGCGTCGCGCGCGACTGGCTTATCGGTGGCGTCGTGCCCCGCTACGTCGCCACGGCGTTGCCGCTCGACGCAGAAGACGACCTCTGGTGAGGCCTGCGGAGGGTGTCGTCTAGAGGTAGAGAGACCAGAGCAGTGCGGCAAAGGTCGCGACGAAGATTGCCGGGCCGACGAAACGCACAACATCAACCGCGCGAGCGCTCGCGATGATTCGACGGCCGATCGCCGACACATTAGGCACGGCCTTGAGTTCGTCGATGACCGCGAGCCCTTCTTGCGCCGCCGCAAATTGAGCGGCTGCGCCGAGCACGCCTGAGGCGAGCAAGATGCCCGTGGCCGCGAGGCGCACGGCTACGGCAGTCTCGGCGAGGCCCTGCATCAGCATCCAGACAGTCACCGCCAGCAAGAACGTGGGGGCGAGCTGAGAGACAATGATGTGCCAGCGCGCACGAGTCCAATGCAGGATCAGTTCGTTCTCGGTCATGCGCCCACTGTACGTCGAACAGTTATCTCTCGAGGAGCCCCATGTCTCGTGCTGTGTGGGCCCTCGTCGTGTCGTGCGTGTTGTGGGGCACGACGGGAACCGCGGCCTCGTTCTTTCCGAGCGACGTGAGCCCCCTCGCCATCGGCGCGTGCACGATGACCTTCGGTGGTGTCTTGCTCTTTCTTGCGAGTCGTCGCGCGGCTCTCGAGGTTGTTCGTGATCGCGCGGTGCGTGGCTGGCTGATTGCGGCCTCGGCCGGAATGGTCGCGTACCCACTCGCGTTCTATTCGTCGATGGATCTCGCCGGCGTCGCCATCGGCAACGTTGTCTCGTTAGGTTCGGGTCCGATCTTTGCGGCAATTCTCGAGTGGCGCGTCACTCGCAGCCGCTTGACGGGTCGGTGGATGCTGAGTGCGGGCATTGCGATCGCCGGAATGGCCCTGCTCGTGCTCGGTGGTCACGGCGATGACTCGCCCGTCGATCCCACGGCGATTCCCGCCGGTGTGCTTCTCGGCCTCGTCGCCGGAGCGGGGTACGCACTCTTTACGTTTGCGTCGGGGGCGGTGATTCGTCGCGGCCACTCGGGGCGCGGCACCATGGGGGCAGCGTTCGGGCTTGCAGCCCTGCCGCTTGCCGTCGTGTTGCTCGTCGTCGGTGCCCCGATTCTCGCGTCGCCCGCCAGCCTTGCGATCGCGGCCTATCTCGCGGTTGGGCCCATGTTTGTCGCGTATCTGTTCTTCGCCGTCGGTGTGCGAGCGTTGGCCTCAAGCACGGTGACCGTCATCACACTGCTTGAGCCGCTCGTGGCCACGGTGCTGGCGATTGTCATCGTGGGTGAACGTCTTGAGCCAGTTGGTTGGGTCGGCCTCGTGTTGATTCTTATCGGCGTCTCCGTGCTTTCCTCGGCTCGGCGCCAGCCTTCGACGCCGTGACCGGCCTATCATCAGGGTCATGGTCGACGACGAACAGCCGACGAACGATGACGCCGAGCCGGTGATGCCGGAGGGGCCCCGACGCTCTACGTTCACGCCTCCGCCTGCCGGCGCGGCGTACGACCCCACCGCAACCGATGACGACGCACTCGCTGGCGCGCTCACCGAACAGTTCGAACGATGGGTGCCGCCGGCGGCCGCGACGACACCGACAATCAGCGACGAGCCTGCCGTGACGGAGCCAGCCGCACCGCAGCCTGCCGCACCCGAGCCTGCGGCACCCGCGGCTAACCCTGCGGCCGATCAGGAGGCGCCCTCTGGCGCCTCACCGTTCGGGGCTGCACCGTGGCAACCCGCCGCGTGGGAACCCGCCCCGTGGCAGCCGCAGCAAGCAGAGCCGGCGCCCTGGCAGCCCGCCAGCGAAGAACCCCCTGTTGCCTCATCGGCGACGGTCCATGACCTCTCCGTGACGGGCGACGGTGCTGGCGCACCGCTAGTCACGCCCACTAACGAAGGGCCCGCCGGTGCCCCGGCGACGCCACCGACCGATGTGCCGCCGATCCTTCCACCCCCGCCGCAGCGGTTGTCACTCACCGACGAAGAGCTGCTCGCCGCAGCGAATCTTGACTCACCGGAGCTGAACACGTCATCGCTGCTCGACCTCGTGGAACGCGAGCTCGTGCTTCGTCAGATTGAGGCTCAGCGCCTCGCTGAGTGGGAGAAGCAGGTGCGTGCGGCAGCGGCGCCCGAAGCCGATGACATCGTCACGCAGGTGCGCGAGCAATTCACGGGCGTCACCCCGGTCATCCCGCCGCCTGTCGACGTCGCACCGCCCGTCGATGTCGCGCCGCCTGCCACCGAGCTCTCGGTTGCCGAGCAGCTTGCCGCGGCACCCCCGCCCCAGTTCGGCGCTCCGCCACCGGCACCCGCCATTGACTTGGCGCTCGCTGACGCTCCACCGCCCTATGGAGTGGTTCCCTCTGCGGCGGTCGCACCCTCGCTATCGGTGCCATCTCCGTTCGATGACGTTGCCCCACTGACGTTCGAGTCTGCGCCACCTGCGGCAACACCGCTCACGTTCGAGACGTCGGCGCCCGAGGTTGCTCCGCTCATTGAGCCGCCACTCATCGAGCCTGCCCCACGGGACCCAGGAGTCTTTGCCCCCGCTTTCGGTGACACCGTCGCGACGGGAGCGGCCATCGGTAGCGCGGGCGCTCTGTTTGATGACCTCTTGCGTGAGCCGGCCCCCGTTGATGATGCGGCCCCTGGGCCTCTCGCAAACTCGTCTGCGGGCGCATTTGACCTCACGCAAGGTTCTTCTGCCCAGAACCAGGCTGTCGGGAACGACGGCTCCGCGATTGACGCCGAACCGTCGCCTCTCGATCTGTTGGCGGGCCAGTTCTCAGAAGAACCCGCGCGTGCCGTGGCAGGTGGTGACGCCGAAACAGAAGTCGAGTCGGGCGAGGGGGTTGTGAGCGATACGCAGGTCTCTCGACCTGAGCCCGTCGAACGAGTCGGCCTCGAGCCCACTCCCGCTGAATGGCGGGCCGGGCGCTCGGTGCGCATGTTCTGGCTGTGGTTCGCGGTCAACTCATCGGTGGTGAGCATCGCCCTCGGTTCGGTCATCATGGGTCTGGGAGTGAGCCTTCGCCAAGCAGTTTTGGCCACGCTGATCGGGGTCGCGATCTCGTTCTTGCCGCTCGGCCTCGGAACCCTCGCGGGCAAGTGGAGCGGTCAGCCGACCATGGTTGTCTCCCGTTCCACCTTTGGTACGGGTGGCAATGCACTTCCCGCGTTGCTGGCCCTCGTCACGAGAGTTGTCTGGGCGGCGGCTTTGTTGTGGATGCTCGGCGCAGGCGTTGCTGAGGTTCTCGTCGGCTCGGGCCTGGTCGGCGACCTTGGGCGCCTAGAGCTGACCATCGGCGCCGCCTCGATCGCGCTCGTGCTCGCGGCGCTCATCGCAGGCTTGGGCTTTGCCGCCATATCAGTCGTCAGCGCGGTCGTGACGATCGTGTCGATTGTGCTCGTGACCGGACTTATCGTGCTCACGGCGACATACGTTGATCTTGACGCCGCTCTCGCCGTCGCTGACGGCGACTGGGCGTTGCTCGTGAGTGGTGTCGTTCTCGTCTTCAGTGTGGTTGGTCTCGCGTGGGCCAACAGCAGCGGCGATCTTGCGCGTTATCAAGCGAAGGGCACCTACGGGTCGTCCGCGGTTGTGTTCACCGCGTTCGGTGCAACGATTCCCGCGTTCGCGCTCATCTGCTGGGGAGCGCTCTTGGCGGCATCGAATCCGGTGCTCGCAGAGGGCCTCGCTGAGAATCCCATCGACCTGGTGTCTCGCATGCTGCCGCTCTGGTATCCGGCACCGCTCATCGCAGCGGTCGCACTCTCCCTCGTGAGCGCGGCGGCTCTTGCCCTCTACTCGTCGGGGTTCGCTCTGCTCGCCACCGGCGTGCGCGCGTCTCGTCCCGCATCCGTCGCCATCACGACGGTGCTCGCTGCGGCACTCCTGGCCGTGCTCATCGTTCTCGTGCCCAACGCGGCAGCACTCTTCCGCGACGTGGTGACGACTCTCGCGGTGCCGGTTGCGGCATGGGCTGGCATCTTTGGCGCGGAGACCATGATTCGCTCGCGTCGGGTGCACTCGCCGTCGCTGTTGCGATCGGGGGGCGTCTATCCGGCGGTGCGGTGGGTCAACCTGCTCATGCTTCTCGTGATCACGGCCGTCGGGTGGGGGCTCAGCACCGCCACTCTCGCTGGATTGCAGTGGCAGGGCTATCTCTTCACGGTGCTGGGCATCGACACGGAGTCGGCTCTCGCCTCGGGCGATCCGGGAGTCGTCGTTGCTCTCGTTCTCGGTCTCCTCACCCCGTTCATCATGGGCATTCCCGCTCTTCGCCGACTTCAGCAGGCCGAACAGGCAGCACACGACGCCGACGACAATGCCGATGACGATGCCGAGGGTGCCGTCGACGACAACGCTTACGCCGGCACGATTGCCGCGCACGACGCGGTCGATGCCACCGCTCCCGGTGCGGTCACTGAGTTCGACCTCTCGACGTGGTCTCCACCCTCGACGCGATGACGACTCTTGCTGATGTCATGGCCGCCGCCGAGCGGCTGTGGCCGATCGCGGGCGCCGAGTCGTGGGACGCTCCGGGGTTGGTGAGCGGTGACCCTCGCGCCACGGTCTCTCGCATCGTGCTGGCGGTCGACGCCGTCGCGGAGACGATCGATGAAGCGATTGACGCCAACGCAGAACTCTTGCTCGTTCACCATCCACTTCTTCTCCGAAGCGTCACGACTGTCGCCGAAACAACCGCCAAAGGCGCCCTCATCGCCCGGCTCATTCGGGGTGGCTGTGCTCTTCTGGCGGCACACACCAATGCCGACAGTGTCGCGACGGGCACGAGTGCTCGTCTGGCCGAGCTGGTGGGGCTGACGGATGCCCGTCCGATTGTCGAGACCGCGCCCGGCATCGGCCTGGGCCGCGTCGGGCGCTTGCCCGAGCCGATGACCCTCGGTGCCCTCGCGCGGCGCCTCGCGGGCATCCTGCCGCTCACGGCGACGGGTGTGCGGGTGGCGGGGTCGTTCGATCGTGTCGTGACCACGGTCGCCGTCTGCGGCGGGGCGGGGGACTCGCTCCTCAACGAGCCCGCGGTGCGTGCCGCCGACGTGTATGTCACGGCCGACCTGCGGCATCATCCGGCGAGTGAGGCTGTCGAGACGGCGCGCGTGGCCGGCGGACCCGCACTTATTGACGTCTCGCACTGGGCGAGTGAGTGGCTGTGGCTAGAGGTGGCTGCCGACGAATTGCGTGAGGCGCTTCCGGGCGTCGAGATCAACGTCAGCGAGCTTCGCACCGACCCATGGGACTTCGTCGTCGTACAGTAGGGGCGCGCCTCGCCGCGAACGATGATTCCCGCCCCACCCGAGCCCCACGCAACCCATGAGAGACCAGGTGAGCCCCGCATGGCCCTGACCGCTAGTCCCGAGGCGCAGCGCGTCTTGCTCGATGTGCAAGCGCTCGACACGACGCTGCAGCAGCTGGCTCACCGCGAGCGGTCGTTGCCCGAGAGAGCTGTCGTTGATGCGCTGGTCGCTGAAGCCGATGTCATGCGCGAGTTTGTCATTCAGCGACGGGGAGAGCTCGACGACGCTCGACTCGAGCTGGGTCGAGTCGAGAGCGACGTGGTGGTCGTTCAATCGCGCATCGCTCGCGATGGCGAGCGCATGCAGTCGAGCTCGTCAGTCAAAGACATTCAGGGTCTCGAGCACGAGCTCGAGTCGCTGCGAGGCCGCCTGAACGATCTTGAAGAGATTGAGCTCGCGGTGATGGAGAAGGTCGAGGCGATCGAGACCGAGCTCGCATCGGCGACGGCCTCACTCGATGAGCACCAGCAGAAGCTTGCTGAAGCGCAAGCGGCTCGCGATGCAGCGCTCGCCGTCATCGCGAGCGAATCCGAGGCGGCTCGGTCGCAGCGCGCGGCGATTGTCGCGACGGTGCCTGCCGACCTCTTGGCGCTCTATGAGAAGCAGCGCGAGCGCTACGGCGTGGGTGCCTCGCACTTGCGGGCGCGCATCTCGAGTGCGAGCGGCGTCGAACTCACGGGCAGTGATCTCGCAGCGGTTCGTGCGGCGGCGCCCGATGCCGTTCTGCTGTGTCCTGATTCCAACGCCATCCTCGTGCGCACCGACGAGAGCGGACTGTGACTCGCGAGCTGATCGTCGAGGCTGATGGTGGTTCGCGCGGCAACCCCGGGCCGGCCGCGGGCGGAGCCGTCGTCATCGACCCGGCGTCGGGCGAGGTACTCGCGGAAGTCGGGGTGTGGGTGGGAGTTGCCACCAACAATGTCGCCGAGTACAGCGGCATGCTCGCCGGAGTTCGGCGCGCGCTCGAACTCGACCCCGATGCCGAACTGACGATTCGCATGGATTCCAAGCTCGTTGTCGAACAAATGATGGGCCGCTGGAAGATCAAGCACCCGGCGATGGCCGAGCTCGCCGCCGAGGCGCGGCAGGCGTTGACGGGCACCCCCGTGCGATTCGAGTGGGTGCCGCGCCTGCAAAACTCTCGTGCCGATAAGTGTGCGAATGACGCGATGGATGCTCGCTCGTCGTTCCAACGCTAACCTGGGTCTCGCAAGTGGGCCGGCCAGACGGTCGCGTCGAGGGCACGCCCCGCGAGGGGAACGACTTCGCCGAGGAACGTCCGGGCTCCACAGAGCAGGGCGGTGGGTAACACCCACCCGCAGCAATGCGCGAGAACAGTGCAACAGAGAGCAGACCGCCACGGGTTTCGGCCCGGGGTAAGGGTGAAACGGTGGTGTAAGAGACCACCAGGGGCCCGAGTGATCGGGCTCGCTAGGTAAACCTCGCCCGGAGCAAGGTCAGACAGACACCGTTAACGCTGCTCGCCGAGGTGTCGGGTAGACCGCTAGAGGGCTGCGGCAACGTAGTCCCGAGAGAGATGGCCGTCGAAGGGAAGCGATTCCTGGAACAGAACCCGGCGTATCGGCCGGCCCACTTGCCTCAGTAGTGCCGCATCACCACTGTGAGGGCGCGTAGTCCTTCAAGAACACCCCGAACAGGTCTTCGCCTGCCTCGCCGCGCACGATGGGGTCGTAGACCCGTGCGGCGCCGTCGACGAGATCGAGCGGAGCGTGAAAGCCTTCTTCGGCCAGGCGCAGTTTGGTGGGGTGCGGGCGCTCGTCGGTAATCCACCCGGTGTCGACGCTCGTCATCAAGATGCCGTCGGTCTCGAACATCTCGCGAGCGCTCGTGCGCGTGAGCATGTTCATCGCGGCTTTCGCCATGTTGGTGTGCGGATGCCCCGGCCCCTTGTATCCCCGGCCGAACACACCCTCCATGGCGCTCACGTTGACAACGTAGGTGCGCGCGAACGGTGAGGCGGCCAGCGAAGGACGCAACCGGTCGACGAGGATGAACGGCGCGATCGAGTTGGCGAGCTGAACTTCGAGCATCTCGAGCGGCTCAACCGCGCCAACGGCCTGCGTCCAACTGTTGACGTCGTGCAAGTCGGGCACGAGTCCGCCGGCATCGATCGCGGTTCCGGCTTTGTGCCGTTCGAGGGATGCGTTGCCCGCGGTCATGGCCGCCTGCGTCAGCTGCTCAGCCTTCGCCGCGGCCGCCGACAGAATCGGGTGGGCGGCGACCGACTCGGCCAACGCCAGCGGGTGCGGATCCATCGTGTGGCCGAACGTCACCAGCTCGGGCAGTGGCCCGTCGGGCAGGGGAGCAAGCTCGGCCTCGATGAGCGGCTGATACGCGCCGGGGGAGCGGCGCACGGTTTGCGCTGCGTTGTTGATGATGATGTCGAGGGGTCCTGCCGCGGCCACCGACTCAGCGAGGCCGATGACCTGGGCCGGGTCGCGCAAGTCGATGCCGACGATGCGCAAGCGGTCGATCCAGTCGGCCGCGTCGGGGAGTGCCGAGAAGCGGCGCACGGCATCCCGCGGAAACCGCGTCGTGATGGTCGTGTGCGCGCCGTCACGCAGCAGCCGCAAGGCGATGTACATGCCGATCTTCGCGCGGCCTCCGGTGAGCAGGGCGCGGCGTCCGGTGAGGTCGGTGCGGGCATCCCGTTTCGCGTGATTGAGACGCGCGCAGTCGGGGCATAGCTGGTGATAAAAGGCGTCGACGAGCGTGTAGGGCTTCTTGCAGATGTAGCACGACTGCGGGCGCGTGAGCTCGCCAGCGAACGGTGCGTCGGTCGACGATGAGATATCGACGCCACGAGTTTCGTCGTCGATGCGGTCGGGCGAGCCCGTCGCGGTCGCCTCGATGACGGCTTTGTCGGCAGCGAGTACTTCGGCACGCTTCGTGAGCCGCCGATGCACCTTGACGGCGCGGAACATGTGGGCGGTCGCGTGGCGCACCGCGATGAAGTCAGGATGCTCGTGGTCAAGCTCGTGCAGTGTGCTGAGCACCCGCAGCGTCGTCTCGAGGTCAGCGGGGTCGATACCGCCCGAGTCGCCGGGCGCAGGCTGATCAGAAGGCACACGCCAGGGTACCCGGCGCAGAGGGACTGCTCTGTCGTTACGCGATCTGCGTGCCGAGCAGCGCGCCGATGCCGAACGTCACCGCGAGGGCGAGCGCACCGCCGATGAGCACCCGCAGTGTCGGGCGCAACCAGTGGCTCTTGCCGAGAATCGCCCCGAGTGCTCCGGTGATGCCCAGTGCGACGAGTGTGGCCACGAAGGTGATCGGAATGCGCAGCTCGGGCGGAGGCAGCAGAATCGCGAGCATCGGAAGTACCGCGCCGGCGAGAAACGCCACGCCCGAGGCCGCAGCGGCTTGCCAGGGCTTGAGAACTTCGTTCTCGTCGATGTGGAGCTCTGCTTCGAGGTGTGCCCCGAGCGCGTCGTGAGCGGTCAGCTCTTCGGCGACTTTCTGGGCGGTCTCGGGGGTGAGCCCCTTGGCCTGGTAGATGCTCGCGAGTTCGGCGAGCTCTTGCTCGGGCATCTCCGCCAACTCGCGGCGCTCTTTTGCGATGAGCGCGGTCTGGCTGTCGCGCGCACTCGCGACCGAGACGTACTCTCCAAGCGCCATCGAGATTGCCCCACCCACGACGGCGGCCGCGCCGGCCGTGATGATCGGGGCGATCGCGCTCGTCGCGCCGGCAACACCGACGACGACGGCAGCGACCGAGACGATGCCATCGTTCGCCCCCAACACACCGGCGCGCAGCTTGTTGAGGCCGTCACTGAACGCCCCGCGATCGTGCGGTTCTGAATCGTGCGGAGTGTGGGCGGCGACGCTCGATGGCTCGGTCATGCACCCCAGTCAACTCCGTGGCTCCTCCACCATCAAGCAAGGCAAGCCTGGGCTATGAATCGGCCTGTCATTCCGCGTTTGGCATACGCACGTGCGTAGAGTCAGAACATCTGGCAGGCACGGGCCTGCGACTCGCGTCGGCTGGGAAGTCGCATTCCGACTCCGAAGGCCTCATGACCTCTCTCGCCTCCTCCGGCAACCTCGGCTCCGTGCGCTCCACGACTCCTCGCGACCCCAACGCCGTGCCGCTCACGGCCTCGTACTCGGCGCTCATGCGCACGGTGCGTGACGGCGGTCTCCTCCGCCGCCGCGAAGGCTTCTACTACGCCGTCTTCGCCGGTCTCGCTGTCGCTCTCGGGGGCGTCATCACGGGAATGGTTTTGCTCGGTGACAGCTGGTTCCAACTTCTCATGGCCGGCGCGCTCGGCATCGTGCTCACGCAAATCGCGTTCGTGACGCACGAAGCCTCGCACCGCCAGATCTTCGCCTCGGGCAAAGTCAACGACTGGGTCGGCCGCATTCTCGCGACCGCCGTCGTGGGCATTAGCTATCACTGGTGGATGCACAAGCACTCGCGCCACCACGCCAAACCCAATCAGCTCGGGGCCGACCCCGACATCGAGCCCGACACGATCGTCTTCACCGAGGCCGACGCCGCGAAGTCGACCGGATTCCTCGCGCTCATCACGCGCCGCCAGGGCTACTTGTTCTTCCCGCTGCTCACGCTCGAGGGCATCAACCTGCACTTCCGCTCGATCCTGAGTCTCTTCGACAAGGGTCGCGTTGAGCACCGCTACCTCGAGCTCGCACTCATCACCCTGCGTCTCTCGCTCTACGTTGCCGTGCTGTTCTGGTTCTTGCCCCTCGGCATGGCGTTCGCGTTCTTGGGCGTGCAACTGGCGGTCTTCGGGGTCTACATGGGAGCATCCTTCGCCCCCAACCACAAGGGCATGCCGATTCTCGAGAATGACACCTCACTCGACTTCTTGCACCGCCAGATTCTGACCTCGCGCAACCTCAAGGGCGGCTGGTGGGCAACCGTGATGTTCGGCGGGCTCAACCACCAGGTCGAGCACCACTTGTTCCCGAACATGCCGCGACCGGCGCTCAGCCGTGCGCGCGAGATCGTGCGTGAATACGCTCAGGCGACGGGCATCTCGTATACCGAGACGGGCGTATTCCGCTCCTACGGCATCGTCATCGACTACTTGAACCGCGTCGGCTTGTCGGCGCGCGACCCCTTCGACTGCCCGGTCGTCAATCAGTTCCGGCGCAGCTAGACGTTCGTCAGCGCGAGTAGCGCTGAGCCAGTGCCGCAGCGCCAATGATTCCGGCGTTGTTGCGCAGCTCGGCGGGCACGATGGGCGTGCGCACGTCGATGAGCGGAATGAACTCGTCGTGCTGCTTCGAGATTCCGCCGCCGATGACGAAGAGTTCAGGCCAGAGCAGGTCTTCGACATAGCGGTAGTACTCGGTCAAGCGCTCGGCCCACTCGGCAAAGCTCAGGTCTTCGCGCTCGCGCGCTGAGTTCGCCGCCCATGACTCGGCGTCGCGGCCATTCACCACGAGGTGTCCGAGTTCAGAGTTCGCGATGAGAACTCCGTCGTTGATAAGGGCGCTTCCGATGCCCGTGCCGAGCGTGGTCATGATGACGAGGCCGCGCTGCCCGCGTGCGGCGCCCGACATCGCTTCGGCATAGCCGGCCGCATCCGCGTCATTAATGAAGTGGATGTCACGGCCGAGGGCCTCGCCGAACGCGGTGTCGGCATCCAGGCCGATCCAGCGCTCGCTCACATTGGCGGCCGACATCGTGCGGCCGTTGACGACGACCGCCGGAAAGCACACACCAATGTGCTCGACACCCTCGGTGCCGAGCTCGTCGACGAGCTGGGCGACAGTCGCGATGATGTCGTCGGGCTCACCACCGTCGGGAGTCGGGTGCTTGATACGGTCGCCGACGATGTCGCCCGCATCCAGATCAATAACAGCGCCCTTGATGCCGGTGCCGCCGATGTCGATGCCAATGGCGAGCGTCATGCGGGTCTCCTGTCGGTGGGGTGGGGGAGTTACGGGAGCGTCAAGATCTCGGCGCCGCGCTCGGTGACGACGAGCGTGTGCTCGAACTGGGCGCTGAGCGACTTGTCTTTCGTCGTGACGGTCCAGTCATCAGCCCAGAGGTCCCAGGCAATGCCGCCCAGCGTCAACATCGGCTCGATCGTGAACACCATGCCGGGCTGCATGACGGTGGAGTAGTCGGGCGCCGCGTCGTAGTGCGGCACGATGAGGCCCGAGTGAAACGAGCGCCCCACACCGTGACCGGTGAAGTCGCGCACGACGCCGTAGCCAAAGCGTTGCGCGTAGGCCTCGATGGCCCGGCCGATGACATTGATCTCTCTGCCGGGGGCGACGGCCTTGATGCCGCGGTTGAGCGCCTCTTGCGTGCGCTCGACCAAGAGACGCGCGTCGTCGCTCGCCTCACCAGCGATGAAGGTCTTGTTGAGATCGCCGTGCACGCCGTTTGTGTAGGCCGTGATGTCGATGTTGACGATGTCGCCCTCGGCGATGGCGGTGTCGTCGGGGATGCCGTGGCAGATGACCTCGTTGAGGCTCGTGCAGCACGACTTGGGAAAGCCGCGATAGCCAAGCGTCGACGGGTAAGCGCCGTGGTCGAGCAGGTACTCGTGCGCGATGCGGTCAAGCTCATCGGTCGTCACGCCCGGCGCGATGGCTGCCCCGACCGCCTCGACGGCTTGAGCTGCGATGCGCCCGCTCTGCCGAATCAGCTCGATTGTCTCGGCGTCGTAGACGTCTCCGCCAACGTGCGGCGTGGGCCCGGGCTTGCCCACGTATTCGGGGCGCGGGATGCTCGACGGCACCGATCGCTGCGGCGACAGCCGCCCGGCAACGAGGTGACCGGAGGCGTCGCGAGGCATAGGGTCGAGTCTATCGAGCCGCGTGTGCGCCTCGGTTCGGGGGAGGAGCGGCTCATGGCCGACGACGAGACGCAGCAGTGGTGGTACAACCACAAGACCGGCGAGGTCGAATACGGCCCTCAGTCGCTCGGCAGTGACCGCGATGGCCCCTACGCAACCGAGGCCGACGCCCGTCGGGCGCCGGAGATCGCGCGCGAGCGCGCTCGCGCGTGGGCGGCCGACGAAGAGGAGTAGCCGCTAGTTCGTGCGGTCGTGCAGGGCTTGCTCGGCGGTCGCGTCGCTGTAGCTGTGCGCCTCGTCGGGGTAGGCGCCTGACTCGACGTCGGCCTTGTAGGCGAGCGCGGCATCCGTCAGCACCTGGCGAAGGTTGGCGTATTGCTTGACGAACTTCGGGATGCGCCCGGCCGTGAGGCCCGCCCAGTCGGTCCACACGACGAGCTGGCCGTCGCAGTGGGGGCCGCCGCCGACGCTGATCGTCGGAATCGTGAGTTCGGCGGTGATGCGCTTGGCAACCTCGGCGGGAATCATCTCGAGCACGACCGCGAAGGCGCCGGCTTCTTGCACCGCGTGTGCGTCGGCGAGCAACTGTTCGGCCGCTTCACCACGGCCCTGAATAACGTGGCCGCCGAGACCGTGCTCGCTCTGCGGCGTGAAGCCGATGTGCGCCATGACCGGGATGCCCGCCGACACGATGCGCCGAATCTGCTTGGCCGACCGCACCCCGCCTTCGAGCTTCACGGCGTGGGCTCCGGTTTCTTTCATGAACCGGAACGCGGTGTGCAAGGCCTCTTCGGGGCCGGTCTCGTACGACCCGAACGGCATGTCGGCGACGACGAACGCGCGCTTGACTCCGCTCACGACACCGCGCGTGAGGGGAATGAGGTCGTCGATCGTGACGGGCAGGGTCGTGTCATAGCCGAGCACGGTGTTGCCCGCCGAGTCGCCCACGAGCAAGAAGTCGATGCCCGCTTCGTCGAAAATCTGCGCCGTCAGCACGTCATACGACGTGAGCCCGGTGATCTTGATGCCCTGCTCTTTCGCCCGCGCGAAGTGTCGGGTGCGAACGCGCTTCGGTGCCTCAGCCATGGCGGCAAGCCTAGCCCTGGGTTACTTCGTGGGCCGATACGTAATCGGCAGACGTCGATCGCGCCCGAACGCCATGCCCGAGATTTTCGGCCCGATCGCGCCTTGGCGGCGCTTCCACTCCGAGCGATCGACGAGGCGCGTGACGAAGTCGACGGTCTCGGGCGCGAATCCGAGGGCGACGACATCGTCGCGGCCAAGTTCCCGACCCACATAAGCGTCGAGAATCGCGTCGAGCACCTCGTAGGGCGGCAGCGTGTCTTGGTCGACCTGACCCGGGCGCAGCTCGGCGCTCGGCGGCTTCGCGATCGAGTTCTCCGGAATCGGCGGCGTCTCGCCGCGGCTCTCGGCATGCTCGTTGCGCCAGCGCGCGAGCTCCCAGACGAGCAGCTTCGGCACATCCTTGATGGGCGCGAAGCCGCCGACCGAGTCGCCATAGATCGTCGAGTAGCCCACCGAGAGCTCGGTCTTGTTGCCCGTCGTGAGCACGAGGTGACCGTGCATGTTTGACAGGCCCATCAAGATGATGGCCCGGATGCGCGCCTGCAGGTTTTCGGCGGCTACGCCGTTGAGCTCGAGCTGGGTCTCGACGGGCGCCACGAGGTCGGCGATCGGCTCGGTCGAGAAGTTGAGTCCGATGCGGTCGGCGAGGTCGTCGGCGTCGCTGCGCGAGTGGTCAGAGCTATAGCGCGAGGGCATCGAGACGCCATAGACATTCTCGGCGCCCACGGCATCGGCGGCGATCGCCGCGCAGACCGCCGAGTCGATGCCGCCCGAAAGCCCCAAGATGACCGTGCGAAACCCGTTCTTGCGCACGTAGTCACGCGTGCCGAGAACGAGTGCGTTCCAGAGTTGTTCGCGGTCGTCGGGCAACTGCGCGATGTCGGCTGCTGCGGGATGCTCGCTCGAGGTACCTCCGCCCGCGAGTTCGACGCGCCGCACCGCGGGGGGTAGCTCGGTGTCGGTGGCGTCGGCCGCATCCACGTCGACGACGAGAAGGTGCTCAGCGAACTGGGGCGCGCGCGCAATGATCTCGCCGCGCTCGTTGACGACCACAGAGTCGCCGTCGAACACGAGGTCGTCTTGCCCGCCGACGATGTTGACGTAGGCCACGACGGTGCTGGTCTCGGTGGCGCGACGTGTGACGAGCGGAACGCGCACTTCGTCTTTGTCGCGCTCAAAGGGCGAGGCATTGATGACGAGCAACACGCCGGCGTCGGATTCGAGCACTCGCCCGACGGGCCCGCCGTCGCGCCAGAGGTCTTCGCAAATGATGAGGGCCACGTCGACGCCCTTGAGTCGCAGCACGAGGAGCTCGTCGCCCGGAATGAAGATGCGGTACTCGTCGAACACCCCGTAGTTGGGCAAGTGGTGCTTGGCGTAGCGTGCGACAACCGTGCCCCCCTGCAGCACGCTCGCGCAGTTCTGCGCGATGGCCGTCGGCGCGTTCGACGTGCCCAATAGTCGCGGCTCGTGCGGGCCATCCGGGTGGCCCACCACGACGGGCAAGTGCCCGAGCCCTTCTGCTTCGAGTCGCGCCGCCAGCGCGGTGACGGCGGCGCTCGCATCGACGAGAAACGCGGGGCGTGACGCGAGGTCTTCGATGGGGTAGCCCGTCAGGGCCATCTCGCCGAGGGCGAGAAGGTCGGCGCCCTGCGCTGCAGCGGCGTGCGCGGCGGCGACGATCTGGTCGGCATTGCCCACCAGGTCTCCGACAATGGGGTTCGACTGGGCGAGGGCCAAGCGGAGGCGGGGCATACCCGTTAGCCTAATGGCGGGTTTTCCGCGTCGTTTGAGGGAGAGATGTGAGCACCGGAATGGGTGGCATGGACAAGCAGCGCGACTTCGTTCTTCGCACGATTGAAGAACGCGGGGTCAAGTTCGTGCGGCTCTGGTTCACCGACGTCGTCGGCACGCTCAAGATGGTTGCCGTCGCGCCGGCCGAGGTCGAGGGCGCTTTCGCTGAGGGTCTCGGGTTCGATGGGTCGGCCATCGAGGGCTTCTCGCGTGCCTACGAGGCCGACGTGCTCGCGCATCCCGACCCCACGACCTTCCAGATTCTGCCGTGGCGCGGTGAGGTCGACCCGACCGCGCGCATGTTCTGCGACATCACGACGCCCGATGGCCAGCCCGCCGCGGCCGACCCGCGTCACGTGCTCAAGCGCACGCTCGCGAAGGCTGCCGACCGCGGCTTCACGTTCTACACGCACCCCGAGATCGAGTTCTATCTGCTCAAGAGCAGCAAGGTCGGCCCGAAGGGCCCCCAGCCGGTGGATGCTGCCGGCTACTTCGACAACGTGCCCGGTGGCACGGCTCACGACTTCCGCCGCCGCGCCGTGCGCATGCTCGAAGACCTCGGCATCTCGGTGGAGTTCAGCCACCACGAGGCTGGCCCGGGTCAGAACGAGATCGACTTGCGCTACGCCGACGCTCTCACGACGGCCGACAACATCATGACCTTCCGCACGGTCGTGAAAGAGGTGGCCATCGAGCAGGGCGTCTATGCCACGTTCATGCCCAAGCCCTTGGCCGCGCATCCCGGATCGGGCATGCACACGCACCTCTCGCTGTTCGAGGGCGACACGAACGCGTTCTTCGACCCGGCCGGGCAATACCAGCTGTCGAAGATCGGTCGCCAGTTCGTGGCCGGCTTGCTCACGCACGCTCCCGAGATCACGGCGATCACCAACCAGTTCGTCAACTCGTACAAGCGCCTCTGGACGGGTGACGAAGCCCCGAGCTACGTCACCTGGGGCCACAACAACCGTTCGGCCCTCGTGCGTGTTCCGCTCTACAAGCCCGGCAAGGGCCAGAGCGCGCGCGTGGAGTACCGCGGCATGGATTCTGCCGCCAACCCCTACCTCGCGTTCTCGCTTCTGCTCGCCGCCGGGCTCAAGGGCATCGAAGAGGGCTATGAGTTGCCTCCCGAGGCCGAGAACACGGTGTGGGAGCTCAGCCAGTCCGAGCGCCGCGCTCTCGGCTACAAGCCGCTGCCCTCGAGCCTCGACCGCGCCCTTGGCCTCATGGAAGAGAGCGAGCTCGTCGCCGAAACTCTGGGCGAGCAGGTGTTCAACTACGTGCTGCTCAACAAGCGGCGCGAGTGGGCTGCCTATCGCGCGCAAGTGACGCCCTACGAGCTCGAGAGCAATCTCGAGATTCTCTAGCGCGTCTCCGACCCCCGCGCCATGTCGCGACAACCGTCGACGCTGACTGAACTCGCCCGACTCGGCTTCGCCGAGCTGGGTGCGGCTCGTGATGCCCTCGGCGACTGGGCCGAGCACCTCGAGGCCTTCGGCGCGGCCGCCGACCCTGACCGGGCGCTGCGGCTGCTCGTGCGGCTGCAGGAGCAGCATCCGGATGCCCTCCGCCCCGTGCTCGCCGACCCCGCCTGGGCGGCGCGCCTCATCGTGGTGCTCGGCGCGAGTGAGGGCCTCGGCGACTTTCTGCGGCGCCGGCCGGCCGAGCTCGCGGCGCTGCGCGAGCCCCTCCGCTCCCTGCCGAGCGCCGAGCAATTGCGGCGCTACCTTGCGGCCGCCGTGGAGGGCAGCGCCGCCGCCCAGGTCGAGCAGGCCCGCACGGCGCTGCGCGTGCGCTACCGCCGCTGGCTACTGCGCATTGCCGCGTGGGATCTTGAGCACGCCGACGCGGTTGAGGCCCTGCCGCACGTGGCGGCAGCCCTCGCTGACCTGGCCGGGGCAGCTCTCGACGCGAGCCTGACGCTCGCGCGCGCGGTCAGCACCTTCTCGGCCGACGAGGTGGCTCGCACGCGCCTCTCGATCATCGGCATGGGCAAGGCGGGCGCCCGCGAGCTCAACTACATCAGCGACGTCGACGTCATCTACGTGGCCGAAGGTGCAGACGAGCTCGACAACGCCCGCGCCGTCGAGATCGCGACGCGCCTCGCGGCCGAGACCGCTCGGGGAATCCAAGAGCCGGGAATCGAACCTCCGCTGTGGGAAGTCGATGCCAACCTTCGTCCTGAAGGTAAAGACGGCGCCCTCGTGCGCACGATCGACTCGCACCGCGCCTACTACGAACGCTGGGCAAAGTCGTGGGAGTTCCAGGCGCTGTTGAAGTCGCGGCCCCTGGCCGGAGACGCCCAACTGGGGGAGCGCTACTGCGACACGGTGCATCCGTTCGTCTGGGCCAGCTCACAGCGCGAGGGCTTCGTCGACTCGGTGCAACGCATGCGCGAGCGAGTCACCGAGCACATTCCCGCCGACGAAGTGGATGTTCAACTCAAGCTCGGCCCGGGCGGGTTGCGCGACGTCGAATTCACCATCCAGCTGTTGCAGCTCGTGCACGGTCACAGCGATGACCGCGTGCGGCAGCGGGATACCCTCGGGGCCCTCGCGGCACTCGCGCAGCACGGCTACATCGGTCGCGAAGAGGCGGCGTCGTTCTCGCACGACTATCGGCTACTGCGCGTGATCGAGCACCGCGTGCAGCTCGATCGCATGACGCGCACGCACCTGATGCCGCGTGACGCCGATCGCTTGCGCGTGCTCGCGCGTGCAACGGGCCTCGCGACGACGGCCGATGACCTCACCGAACGGTGGCAACAGACCAAGATTGCCGTGCGCTC
>NZ_JANRKZ010000026.1:0-33682 GCF_033763155.1 Microcella sp. | reverse complement strand
TCAGTCGGCGGGAACCCAGTCGCCCGTCGCGAGGTATTGCACCTTCTTCGAGATCGAGACGGCGTGGTCGGCGAAACGCTCGTGGTATCGCGACGCGAGCGTGGCATCGACAGTGTCGATCGCCTCGCCCTTCCAGGTTTCGCCGAGCACCTTGTCGAAGACACTGAGGTGCAGGGCGTCGATCTTGTCGTCTTCGTCGCGAATGAACTCGGCGATCGCGAGGTCTTCGGTCTCGAGCAGCTCAATGAGCTTGCGGGCGATCGTGACGTCGAGCTGGCCCATCTCTTTGAACGTCGAGCGGAGGCTCTTCGGAACCACCTTGTCGGGGAACCGGTAACGCGCCAGTTGAGCAATGTGCTCGGACATGTCACCCATGCGCTCGAGCGAGGCGCTGATGCGCAACGCGCTCACGACAACACGCAGGTCACGGGCAACGGGCTGTTGGCGAGCAAGAATATTGATGGCGAGTTCGTCGAGCTCGGCGGCGGCAACGTCAATCTTCGCGTCATCGGCGATGACCGTCTCGGCGAGCGACACGTTCGACTCGTTGAAGGCTTGCGTGGCGTTCTCGATTGAGCCAGCCACGAGCCCGGCGATCTCGACAAGTCGCTCGCGCACCTCTCGCAGCTCTTGCTGGAAAACTTCGCGCATCTGGTCACGTCCTCTATCTGGGGGGTCTCGGCACAATCCCTCTCACCGTGCCGTTCGGCGGTGAACGGTAGTCAACCCACAGGTGAATTCTCGATGACCTCGCCTCCAGAGGCGCAGTTGCGGCTCAGGGGCGGGCCCTCGGTCACTAATCTAGTGCTCATGGACTCGGCACTGCTCGTGCCCCTCGCTCTCGCCTTCGGGGTGCTGATCGGGGGCGGAGCCGTGGTCGCCGTTGTGACGGCCGCCCGTCGAGGGCGCATGGCTGCTGAAGTGGCCTCAACGACTGTTCCCGATGGCGTCGATCAAGTCATTGACGTGCTCGAGTCGGCGGGCATTGTGCTCGACCCGAGCAACAACGTCATCAAGGCCTCAGCGCGCGCCGTCACGATGGGTTTGGTCTGGCACCGCACGCTCGTGCATGGGCGCATGGTCGAGCTGGTCGATCGCGTTCGTCGCAGTGGAGAGCCGATCACGGAAGAGCTCGAGCTCAGTCGAGGCCCACTGGGCGATGCCGCCCTTCACCTCTCGGTGCGCGTCGCTCGCCTCGGCAGCCGCTTCATGCTCGTTCTGGCTGAAGACCGCACCGAGTCGTATCGCTTAGATGCCGTGCGTCGCGACTTTGTCGCCAACATCAGCCACGAACTTAAGACGCCCATCGGCGCGATCGGGCTCTTGGGTGAGGCTCTGGGCCACGCCGCCGATGATCCCGTGCAGGTGCGCCGCTTTGCCGAGCAACTTGCCAAAGAGTCAGGGCGGCTCGCGAGCATGACGCAAGAGATCATCGAGCTGTCTCGCTTGCAAGCAAAAGATGCTCTTTCTGACCCGGAGATTGTCGAGCTCG
Organism: Microcella sp.; assembly: GCF_033763155.1. Classification (GTDB taxonomy): domain Bacteria; phylum Actinomycetota; class Actinomycetes; order Actinomycetales; family Microbacteriaceae; genus Microcella. Next base: position 32,190 of record NZ_JANRKZ010000026.1, on the reverse strand, counting down.
ACCACGTCGTCTCGGCCGCAATCGACCAAAACCGCGTGCATGCGGATGCTCAGCGCGTGACCCTCGTCAGCGGAGGCACCAAGGGTCTACGTGTGTGGGGTGATGAGGCCATGCTGATCACGGCCGTACACAACCTCATTCTCAACGCCGTGCAGTACTCGCACTCGCCCGCGCGCGTGGGAATCGGCGTGACCGCGGCCGATGACGTCATCGAGATCGCGGTGACCGATCAAGGCATCGGTATTCCCGAAGAAGAACTCGACCGCGTGTTCGAGCGGTTCTTTCGGGTTGACCAGGCCCGCTCGCGCACCACGGGCGGCACCGGGCTCGGGCTCAGCATCGTCAAGCACGTCGTGCAGAACCATGGTGGCGACGTGCGTGTCTGGTCGCAGCCCGGTCGGGGATCGACCTTTACCATCCGCCTCCCGCGCGTTCTCGAACCCGCGGCCGCTCGACTGAAGGCCTGACATGACCCGCATCTTGATCATCGAAGACGAGCCCTCGCTGTCTGAGCCCCTCGCCTACCTCTTGACGCGCGAGGGCTACGAGACGGTGGTGGCCGCCGACGGGCTCGCCGCGCTTACCGAATTTGATCGCGCCGGGGCCGATCTCGTCTTGCTCGACCTCATGCTTCCTGGCTTGGCCGGAACCGAAGTCTGTCGCGAGTTGCGCCAGCGGTCCACCGTGCCCATCATCATGCTCACGGCGAAAGACAGCGAAGTCGACATCGTCGTGGGGCTTGAGCTGGGTGCGGACGACTACGTGACGAAGCCGTATTCGACGCGCGAACTGCTCGCGCGCATCCGTGCCGTCATGCGGCGTCAGATTGACGCGGGTGAGATCGACGAGTCGGTGTTGTCGGTCGGAAGCGTGCGCATGGATGTCGAGAAGCACCAAGTCACCGTGGATGGCACCGTCGTGCCGATGCCACTCAAGGAGTTCGAACTGCTCGAGCTCTTGTTGCGCAATGCTGGGCGCGTGCTCACCCGTGGACAACTGATCGACCGGGTGTGGGGTGCTGATTACTTCGGCGACACGAAGACGCTCGACGTGCACGTCAAGCGCATCCGCTCGAAGATCGAGCCCGACCCCGGCAACCCGCGTCTGCTCGTGACCGTGCGCGGTCTGGGATACCGCTTCGAGGCCTGACGGCCGTGGGGTGATGCCCCGTCGCCAAGGCGGCGAGTTACGGAATTCGTCGCCCGCAGGGCGAGCTAGGGAATTCGTCGCCCGAAGGGCGAGCCTTAGGGTATGTAAAGCTCGTACTCCGGCAGCGCCCCGTCGAGCACCGGCACGAGAACCTCGGAGCCCTCGGCCCCCGTGTAGGTGAAGAAGACGGGAACGAGCCCGCCAATCGTGGCCCCGGTGCCCGAGAGAACAATCTGGATCTCGTCGTCGGGCCCGCCCACGCGCGTGCGCTCGCCCGCGGCGATCACGATGGCCTCAGAAACACGCTCGCCGTCGCTTTCCCACTGCACGATTAAGCGGCGGTCGACATCGGCTGCGCTGGCCACGGTCATGACCAGGTTCAGTTCGTCGCCGGTTTCGCCGATCAGAAGCGCATTGCGAATCGCGAGCGCGCCAACTTCGGTTCCGACTCCGTCGCTCGGGTCGTAGTCCTCTTGAGTCGCAATGTTGGCCCCGAAGGTGCATCCGGTCGTGCCGATCAGCAAAGCCGCGGCAAGAGCGATCGACGCCGCAACGCGAGATTTCACGAATTGTCTCCTTTAGGCCGTCGGCGTGCCCGGTCACGCACAGTGTGAGGCGCTCGCGGAAGTCCAATGAATTCTAGTCTAGCCAGCACGCGCAGCCCCATTGCCGCCCGCTCGCGAGCCTGGCCGCCCCGAATTTCTGAGAAACCCCTGTGGTAGACTGGCGATTCTGCGGAAGGACCATCAGCCATGCTTTTTCAGGTCGGCGAGACGGTCGTTTACCCCCACCACGGTGCGGCAACGATCATCGAAGTAAAGAACCGAACCGTCCGGGGCGAAGAGAAGCTCTATCTCAAGCTCAACGTCACGCAGGGTGATTTGACCATCGAGGTGCCGGCCGAGAACGTCGACCTCGTGGGGGTTCGCGACGTCATTGGCCAAGAAGGTCTCGACAAGGTGTTCGAAGTGCTGCGCGCTCCGTTCACCGAAGAGCCCACCAACTGGTCGCGCCGCTACAAGGCCAACCTTGAGAAGCTTGCGTCGGGTGACGTCATCAAGGTGTCTGAGGTCGTGCGTGACTTGTGGCGCCGTGACCAAGACCGCGGCTTGAGTGCGGGCGAGAAGCGCATGCTTGCGAAGGCCCGTCAGATTCTCATTAGTGAGCTCGCCCTCGCTGAGAAGACCGACGAAGAGAAAGCCTCCACGGTTCTCGACGAGGTTCTCGCCTCATAGCCATGGCGCCGTTCCCTGCGCGGCTCGCCATCATTGTCGTTGCCGCGGGCAGCGGCACCCGGCTGGGGCTGTCACAGCCCAAGGCGTTCGTGCCGGTCAAGGGCCGCACGCTTCTTGAGCTCGCCCTTGAGGGCGTGTTCGCGCAACCCGAGGCCGCTCAGGTGATCGTTGTTGCCCCGAGCAGTCATCGGGCCGATGCCGTGTCGATCGGGCACCGTGTCGCGGGTGCGGCTCGGGATGCCCTCACCGTGGTTGTCGGCGGCGATAGCCGCGCGGCCTCCGTGGCCGCGGGACTCGCTGCTGTCGCTGACGGTGTCGACGTGGTGCTCATCCACGATGCGGCGCGAGCTCTGACGCCGCCCGAGGTCTTTACGCGTGTCGTCGAGCGTGTGCGCGCGGAGAACGTCGGGGTGATCCCCGCGTTGCCCGTCGTCGACACGATCGCGCGCCGTGATGCCGCGGGAGCGGTCATGGAACAGGTGGATCGGTCGCAGCTGGCGGCGATCCAGACCCCGCAGGGTTTTCCGTTCGACGCCTACCGCGCTGCCGTTGCGGCGATCGCACCCGGTGCCGAGCACACTGATGACGCCAGCGTGTTCGCGGCGGCAGGGCATCCCGTTGTCACGGTGCCCGGTGACGACCGAGCGTTCAAGGTCACGACACCGTGGGATCTCCGTCGCGCCGAGTTGCTCGTTGCGGGCGATCGCCCCACGGTGCGCACGGGAATCGGCATTGACGTGCACGCCTATGACGAGAACCGGCCCCTGTGGCTCGGCGGCTTGTACTGGCCGGGCGAGCCCGGGTTGGCTGGCCACAGCGATGGAGACGCCATCAGCCACGCGGTGTGTGACGCGCTCTTGTCGGCGGCAGGACTGGGCGACGTCGGTTCGCGGTTCGGCGTCGACGACCCGCGATTCGCGGAGGCCCGCGGCGAGGTGTTTCTCACGGCAACCCTAGAACTCGTGCACAACGCCGGTTTCGAGATCGTCAATGTCGCGGTGCAGGTGGTCGCGAAGCGCCCGCGGTTTGCAGCCAGGCGTCACGAGGTTGAAGCCCTGCTCACCCGCACTCTCGGGGCACCCGTGAGTGTGGCGGCGACGACCAGCGATGGGCTGGGCTTCACCGGCCGGGCCGAAGGCGTTGCGGCCGTCGCGACGGCACTGCTTCATTCCTGATCGCGCCGCCGCTGCGTTCATTCTTGATCGCGCCGCCGCTTCTGCGGCGCGATGCGGCTCCGCCGACGAGCGCGGTCGTCGGCTTCGCCGCTCTCCTCGTCGCTCCCAACTCGCACGCCGGTAGGCTGGGGCGGTGAGCGTGCGCCTGTATGACAGCCTTCAAGCGGCTGTTGTCGACCTCGAACCGCGGGTCGCGGGTCACGTGGGCATGTATGTCTGCGGCCCCACCGTGCAATCGGCTCCCCACATCGGCCACTTGCGCAGCGCTCTGGTCTACGACTTGTGGCGGCGCTGGCTCACGGCGCGGGGCTATGCCGTGACCTTCGTGCGCAACGTCACCGACATCGACGACAAGGTGCTCGCGAACGCGACCGACGACGAGCCGTGGTTCGCCGTGGCCTACCGCGTCGAGCTGGAGTTCACGGCCGCCTACCGCGCGCTGGGTATCTTGGCCCCCACGTATGAGCCGCGGGCGACGGCGAGCATTCCGCAGATGCATGCTCTCATCGAACGCCTCATTGCGGCGGGCCACGCCTATGTGGCGACGGATGCCTCGGGTGACGTCTATTTCGACGTGCGCAGTTGGAGCCGCTACGGCGAGCTGACGCGCCAGAACCCCGACGACATGGACGAGGCGGGCGACGCCCCCGCGCGTGCCAAGCGGGACCCCCGCGACTTCGCCCTCTGGAAGGGCGCCAAGCCCGATGAACCGACGACCGCCCAATGGGATTCGCCCTGGGGTGCGGGACGCCCGGGCTGGCACATCGAGTGCTCGGCGATGGCGGCGCGCTACCTGGGCCCTGCGTTCGACATTCACGGCGGCGGACTCGACTTGCGGTTTCCGCATCACGAAAACGAGCTCGCCCAGTCGGCGGCCGCCGGCGACGGCTTTGCGCAGCACTGGGTGCACAACGGCCTCGTGACGATCGGCGGCCAGAAGATGTCGAAGTCGCTCGGCAACTCGGTGTTTGCCGCCGACTTGCTCGCGAGCCACCGACCGGCCGTGGTGCGCTATTGGCTCGGCTCGGCCCACTACCGCTCGAGCATCGACTACACGCCCACGTCGCTCAACGAGGCGCAAGCCGCCCTCGACCGCATTGACGGCTTTCTCGCCCGCGCATCCCGTCGCATTGCCGACACGCGATTCGCTGATGAGGCCGCCGAACTGCCGGCCGAGTTCGTCGCCGCGATGGACGACGACCTTGCCGTTCCGCAGGCGCTCGCCGTCTTGCACGATCGGGTTCGCCTCGGAAACGCTGCCCTCGATGCCGACGACCCCGCGGCCGCCGCGCGCGCCCACGCTGAAGTGTCGCTCATGGTGAGCGTGCTGGGCTTTGATGCGCCCGATGCGGATGCTCGCGCCGACGATCGCGCTCACCGAGCCCTCTCGACTCTGGTCGACCGGCTCATCGCCGAACGCCGCGAGGCGCGCGAGTCGCGCGACTTCGCGACGGCCGACCGTATTCGTGACGACCTCGCGGCCGCGGGCATCGTGCTCGAAGATTCACCGACCGCAACCGACTGGAGTATCGATGGCTAAGCCCGGGCGTCCTGGCGCAAGCAACAAGAAGAAGGGCCCCACCGTTGGTTCAGGCGGTCAGGGTCGGCAGGCCCTCGAGGGCCGCGGCCCGACGCCCAAGGCGGAAGACCGTAGCTGGCACCCCGCGGGCAAGCGCAAGGCAGCGCAAGAGCGGCTCGCTGCGGCCAAGACACGAGCGGGCGGCGGCAACGGCGGCGGTCAGCAGTCGAACCGCGCGCGCGCCCCAAAGAAGAGCGCCGACGTCGAGGTCGTGAGCGGCCGCAACTCGGTGCTGGAGGCACTGCGTGCCAAGATTCCGGCGAGCACGCTCTACATCGCATCGCGCATCGAGATGGATGATCGCGTGAAAGAGGCGTTGTCGCTCGCGACGAAGCGCGGCATCCCCGTTCTCGAAGTGATGCGGCCCGAGCTCGATCGCATGACCGGCGAGAATTCGGTGAACCAGGGCATTGCGATCAGCGTGCCGGCGTATGAGTATGCGCACCCCATGGATCTCATCAGCCGTGCGGTCGATCGCGGACACACTCCTCTGCTCGTGGCGCTCGACGGCGTGACCGACCCGCGCAACCTCGGGGCGATCATCCGCTCGACCGCCGCGTTCGGCGGGCACGGGGTGATCGTGCCGCAACGCCGCTCGGTCGGCGTCACGGCTGCGGCCTGGAAGACCTCGGCCGGCGCCGCCGCGCGCACGCCCGTCGCCATGGCGGCCAACCTCACGCAAACCCTCAAGGCCATGAAGTCCGAGGGCGTGTTCGTGCTCGGGCTCGACGGTGACGGCGACATGTCGCTGCCGAAGCTCGAGCTCGCCGACCGTCCGCTCGTGATCGTCGTGGGCAGCGAAGGCAAAGGTCTTTCGCGCCTCGTCACCGAGACGTGCGATGCGATTGTGTCGATCCCAATCTCGTCGGCCACAGAATCGCTCAACGCGGGCATTGCGGCGAGCGTCGCGCTCTACGAGGTGGCGCGGAGGCGCGCAGCCCTGTAGCCGCACCCGCTTTTGCTGTGTAGCTGGGCTTGACGGCCCGGCGTCACTGTCGATGGTCGAACATCGCTGATCATTAGGGGCCGAAAGGCCGTGAATGAGCGTTCGTATAGGCTCGGAATGGCCTCGGCTGTTCAGTCAGGCTGTGCATCGACCGTCGGTCGTCGTCGTGAGAGAAAGGCGCTGCTGGTGCAACGTGATGTCGGCCCTGAGCTCAGACGGGTCCGCGAGTCGCAAAAGCTCAGTTTGCGATCGGTGGCGGGCGCTGTGGGTGTTTCGGCGAGTCTGCTTTCGCAGGTCGAAACCGGGAAGACCCAGCCGTCGGTCGGCACCCTGTTCGCGCTTGTGCACCACCTGGGCATGTCGCTCGATGGCCTCATGGCGCCGTCCACGCGTGATTCAGTGCCCACCGCAAGAGGAACAATGCGGTCTCGCGATAACGCACCGCATCGTCCAGCAGGCCAACCCGCACGGTCGGTCGTACAGCGTCGCGAAGACAATCCAAAGATTGAGCTGCAGAACGGCGTTCGATGGGAGCGCCTCGCGGCCCACGACGCCACCAAGGTCGACCCACTCATTGTCACCTACGCACCCGGTGCATCATCGTCAGCCGACGGCAAGATGATGCGTCATGAATCCTTCGAATACGGCGTCGTACTCGAGGGCCAGTTCACCCTTCGCGTGGACTTCGATACCTACACGCTCGAGCCGGGTGACTCGTTTTGCTTTGATGGCTCGCGCCCGCATCTTTTGAGCAATCACGGTGACGTGCCTGCGCGCGGAGTCTGGTTTGTGCTCGAGCGCCGTGACCTTTCCTACGAGGTGGTGCACGACCACGACAGCGAGCGCAACCAGGTCGCTCGCCAGTAACGTTCGTGACGCGCATCGAGAACCCGGTGACAATCCTCGCCTGAGGGGTACTGTTCCACTGATTGCAGTTCCAGCCGAGCGGGAGTGTCAATGAAGATTGCTGTCCGGCGCGAACCGATCGAGGGTGAGCGCCGCGTTGCGGCCACTCCCGCGGCGGTTGCGCAGTACGTTGCCGCGGGATACACGGTCACGGTCGAAAAAGGTGCGGGAGTCGCGGCCGGCTATGCCGATGCCGCGTACGGTGAGGCAGGCGCGACGCTTGCGGCGAGCATCCCGTTGAAAAGCGTCGATGTGCTGGTGCACGTGCGCCCGCTCGATGCGGCCACGATCGGCGCTCTGCCGAAGGGCGCCATGACGATCGGGTTCGCCTCGCCCGCGAGTGAGCTCGACGGCGTCGCGGCCCTCGCCGCTCGAGGGGTGACGGCGTTCTCGCTCGAGCTCATTCCGCGCATCTCGCGCGCACAGTCGATGGATGCCCTCACCTCACAAGCACTCGTCGCCGGCTACCGCTGCGTGCTCGAGGGCGCCATGCGGTTTCCGCGATTCTTACCCCTCTTCATGACGGCCGCTGGCACCATCCCGCCGGCGCGCGTGCTCGTGCTCGGCGCGGGCGTCGCGGGTCTGCAGGCCATTGCCACGGCCAAGCGCCTCGGCGCAAAGGTCTCGGCCTACGACGTGCGCTCGGCCTCGGCCGACGAAGTGCAGTCGATGGGCGGCACGTTCATTCACCTCGACCTCGATGCGGCGGCGGATGCGGCGGGCGGCTACGCGAAAGAACTCGCGGCCGATCGCGCCGACCGCCAGCGTGAGCTGCTCGCGCCGTACGTTGCCGACGCTGACCTCATCGTGACGACGGCGGCGATTCCCGGCCGCCCCGCCCCGCGCCTCGTGACGAAGCAGATGGTGCAAGGCATGGCGCCCGGCTCGATCATCGTCGACCTCGCGGCCGAGACCGGTGGCAACGTCGAGGGTGCCGTCGCGGGTGTCGACGTGACGGTTCCGGTCACGGGCGGGCACGTGACGATCGTTGGCATGAAAGATGCCGCGTCGACGATGCCGTTTGATGCCTCTCGCCTGCTCGGCCAGAACATCGCCAACCTCGTCGCCCTCATGACGCGTGAGGGTGCGCTCGTTCCCGACTTCGATGACGAGGTCGTTGCGGGCGCCTGCCTCACCCACGACGGGGTGGTGCGGCACGAGCCGACCGCCGCCGCAATCGCCGACCGAAAGGGCGCGAAGAAGTAATGGATGCCATCACTCTGCTGACATTTTTCGTGCTCGCGGTGTTCGTGGGCTTCGAGGTCGTCTCGAAGGTCTCGAGCACGCTGCACACGCCGCTCATGTCGGGGGCCAACGCCATCCACGGCATCATCCTCGTCGGAGCCGTGATCGTTGCGGGTCAGGCTGAGAGCATCCCCGTGCTCGTCGTGGCGCTCATCGCTGTGTTGCTCGCGACGGTGAACCTCGTGGGCGGATTCGTTGTCACCGACCGCATGCTCGAGATGTTCGGCGGCCGACGCGCGCCGGGCGCCGCTGCGACGAAAGAAGGCGCGAAGTGACCCTCCTGAGCCCTGAACTCACCGCGGTTCTCTACCTCGTCGCGGCGGTCTGTTTCATCCTCGCCCTCAAGGGTCTGAGCTCGCCGAAGTCGGCGCGTCGCGGCAACCTCATCGGCGCGTTCGGTGCGTTGCTGGCCATGGTCGTCGTGTTTCTCTCGACTGAGCTCGACAACATTCTTTTGATTCTTGGCGTCATTGCTCTCGGCACGGTCATCGCCGTTCCGGCTTCGCGGCTCGTCAAGATGACGCAGATGCCCCAGCTCGTCGCGCTTTTCAACGGTGTCGGCGGCGGCGCGGCCGCACTCGTCGCGATGCTCGAACTCACGCACGTCGACGGCCTCGGCAGCCTCATCGCCGTCGCCTTCACGGTGCTTGTCGGTGCGGTGTCGTTCGCCGGCTCGGCCATCACCTTTGCCAAGCTGCAAGAGCTCATGCCGACGCGGCCCATCGTTTTTCCGGGCGCACCCGTTGTGATCTCGCTCGTGGCTTTGGGCTCGCTCGCGAGCGCCGTGTGGCTTGTGCTGACGGGCGACCCGCTCGCGGCCTACGTGCTACTCGCGCTCGGAACGGCGCTCGGTGTGCTCGTCGTGCTGCCGGTCGGCGGCGCCGATGTGCCCATCGTCATCTCGCTGCTCAACGCGTTTACCGGCCTCACCGTGGCCGCCTCAGGACTCGTGCTCGGCAACACGCTGCTGCTGGTTGCGGGCACTCTCGTGGGAGCATCCGGAACCATACTCACGCGCGCCATGGCCTCAGCCATGGGACGCAGCGTGGTCGGCATCTTGTTCGGCGCATTCCGCGGCGGCTCGACCGCGGGCTCGACGGCCGTGAGTGATCGGCCGGTGCGCAGCTCGAGCGCTGAAGACGTGGCGATTCTGCTCGGCTACGCACAGCGGGTCATTGTGGTTCCGGGATACGGACTCGCGGTCGCGCAGGCCCAGCACACCATGGCCGAACTCGCGACGACCCTCGAGGCCAAGGGCATTGACGTGGTCTTCGGCATTCATCCCGTGGCCGGCCGCATGCCGGGGCACATGAACGTGTTGCTTGCCGAAGCGAACGTGCCCTACGAGGTGCTCGCCGAGATGGATGAGGTCAATCCGCAGTTCAAGAACTGCGACGTAGCGCTCGTCGTGGGTGCCAACGACGTCGTCAATCCGGCGGCCAAGACGAGCCCTGGCTCGCCCATCTATGGCATGCCGATTCTCGATGTGGCCTCGGCCCGCCAGGTGGTGTTTCTCAAGCGCTCGATGCGCCCGGGCTTTGCGGGCATCGAGAACGACCTGCTGTTTGAGCCGCAAACCACGCTGCTCTTCGGCGATGCCAAAGACTCGCTCACGAAGGTGCTGACGGCCGTCAAGAATCTCTAGGCGCCGAGACCGGGCTAGACCTTGTCGCGCCAGCTTCCCGTTGGCAGGTCGTCACCCTCGACGATCTCGATCTCGCTCGTGTCGAGCGGGGGCAGTGAAATCGTCTCGGTCGGTGGCGCAATCATCGTCGCTTCGTCGCGCCGGTGACGCAGCACCGTGTCGATGTAAGAACTAAGCGCTTCGGCGAGCGGAATCGCGCGGCCCTCGTCTTGCGAGCGGTACCAGCGGTGCTCGAGCAACTGGTGGAACATCTCGGGCGTCTCAAGCTTGCCGCGCAGGTCTTTGGGAATCGCGCGCACGACCGGCTCAAACACACGCACGAGCCACTCGTGCGCGACGACCTCTTCGTCTGCTTCCCGATCGGGATAGTTGGATGCCGCATACGAATCGAGGTCGTTGAGAAGGCGGCGGGCCTGGTTCTCTTCGGCATCGATGCCGGTCAGTCGAAGCAGACGACGCGTGTGGTGGCCCGCATCCACGACCTTCGGCCGAATGCGCACCTCGGTGCTGTCACCGTCGGTGGTGATCGAGAGCTCTTCGATGTCAAAACCGAGAGTGTTGAGCCGCTCGACGCGCTGGTTGATGCGCCAGCGCTCCGAACGGTCGAACGACTCCCACCCCGTGAGTTCTTTCCAGAGCGACCGATACGACTCGATGATGCCGTTGCTGGTTTCGATCGCATCGACGCTCTCGTCGAGTCGGCCACCCGCTTCGAGGTCGAGCAACTCACCAGCGATGTTCACGCGCGCGATCTCAAGGTCATTCTCACGCTGACCATTCGAGAGGCCGCCCTCGTAGAGCTGGCCCGTCTCGGCATCGACGAGATACGCGGCAAACGCGCCGGCGTCGCGGCGGAAGAGCGTGTTCGAGAGCGACACGTCGCCCCAGAAGAATCCGATGATGTGCAGGCGCACGAGCAGCAGGGCGAGGGCATCCACGAGGCGCGTCGCCGTGTCGGGGCGAAGTGTTTGGGAGTAGAGCGCCCGGTAGGGAAGAGAAAAGCGGAGGTGCCTCGTCACGAGCACGGGCATGAGCTGCTCACCGTCGGCCCCCACTCGACCCGTGATGACGGCAACGGGCTCGACGCAGGGGATGTCGAGTCGCTGCAGCGTGCGCAGCATGTCGTACTCGCGGCGAGCCATGTCTTCCGTGGTCTCTTTCACCGCGACAACGAAGTCGCTCATGTGCACGAAGCGCACGAGGTGACGGGAGATGCCCTTCGGCAGCGACGCGATCGAATCGTCGGGCCACAGCTCGAGCGGCAGTTGCCACGGCAAGTCGAGCAAGGCCGGGTCGGTAACGGCCGATGTGATCGAGAGCGAGGCGCTCATGCTTCGGGCTCCTTGGTGTCGGAAGAGACGGGATGCTCACGAAACGATAAGGGCGGGTGCGCTTCGTCAGCACTCCCGCCCTCATCGGTGGTTGTCATCGCGAACTAGCTCGCGATGCGCTCCTTGTTCAGGCGCAGGCCCGACGCGGTGTCAAACACGTGAACGTGCTTGGGCTCGGGGGTGATGTAAACCGTGTCGCCGCTGTGCGGGTGCACACGGCCGTCGACGCGCGCGACGATGTCGACGCGCTGGCCGGCAACCGCCGTGTGACCGTAGAGGTAGCCGTCAGCACCGAGTTCTTCGACGATGTCGACCGTGACCGCAAGGCCTTCGCCCGAGGTCTTGACGATCATGTCTTCGGGGCGAACGCCGACCGTGACGATCTTCTCGCTCGTCGCCGAGAGCACCTCGCGAGTCACCGGGGCGACGGTCGAGCCGAACGTCACACCGCCGTCAGCAACCTCTGCAGGGAACAGGTTCATCGCGGGCGAGCCGATGAAGCCGGCAACGAAAACGTTGTTCGGCGTCTCGTACAGGTCGCGAGGAGTACCCACCTGCTGCAGCACGCCACCCTTGAGCACCGCGATGCGGTCACCCATGGTCAGGGCCTCGGTCTGGTCGTGGGTGACGTAGACCGTGGTGACGCCGAGGCGGCGCTGCAGCGACGCGATCTGCGTACGCGTCTGCACGCGCAGCTTCGCGTCGAGGTTCGACAGGGGCTCATCCATGAGGAACACCTGGGGCTGGCGCACGATGGCGCGGCCCATGGCAACACGCTGACGCTGGCCACCCGAGAGCGCCTTCGGCTTGCGGTCGAGGTAGGGCTCAAGGTCGAGCAAACGAGCGGCCTCGAGCACGCGCGTGGCACGCTCGTCTTTGCTGACGCCGGCGATCTTGAGCGCGAAGCCCATGTTCTCGGCCACGGTCATGTGCGGGTAGAGAGCGTAGTTCTGGAACACCATTGCGATGTCGCGGTCTTTCGGCGGCACATCGGTGACGTTGCGGTCACCAATGAAGATGTTGCCGTCGTTGACCTCTTCGAGGCCCGCGAGCATGCGAAGCGAGGTTGACTTGCCGCAGCCCGAGGGGCCGACAAGAACGAGGAACTCACCGTCACCGACACTGAGGTCAAGTGCGTCGACGGCCGGAACCGTCGAGCCCGGGTAGAGCCGAGTGGCCTTATCAAAGGTCACAGTTGCCATGTTGATCTTCTCCTTCACCGGCAGGTACGTGCCGGACGATCCTTCGTGAATGGATATGCCGTAAGGCGAGACGGGCCTCATTGACCGCCGCCCTCAGTATGCCACCTCTTGATACGGCCTGCGTGCTCGCGACGTGGCGTATGCATAGGACTGCGTCGTACTATCGACAGAGGGCGCCGCGAGCGCCCTTCACCGTGTCCCGGGGGAATGCCCATCCTCCCGTCGAATGAGGGTTCATGAGCGACTACCGATCCGCGCACGCACGCCCGTCGAAGAACGAGCGTCGCGCTGAAGCGCGTGAGAAGGCGCGTCAGCTGCGTCAGCAGCACGAGAAGCGTGAACGACGCAACCGGATCTTGCTGCAGGGCGGAATAGCCCTGGCCGCCGTTGCCGTTGTGGCGATCATTGCCCTGGTTCTGGTGAACTCGGTACGCCCTGCTGGCCCTGGCCCACGCAACATGGCGAGCGATGGCATTCGTATTGGCGAAGGTTTCGTCGCGGTCACCACTCCCGCGTTGCCGGCCGACGCACGCCCGGTCGTCTCTGAAGCCAACGCCGCTGGTGTTGTCGACATCCAGATCGTTCTCGACTACTTGTGCCCCATCTGTGGCGAATTCGAAGCGACGAATGGCGAGTTCATTCGCACCCTTGTCGAATCCGGAGCCGCAACGATCGAATACCGCCCGATTGCGATCTTGACGAGCCGCTCTGCCGGAACTGAATACTCCTTGCGCGCAGCCAATGCAGCAGCGTGCGTGGCGAACTCTTCACCTGATTCCTTCTTTGAGTTCAACGAACGTCTGTTTGCCGAACAGCCCGACGAGGGAACGCCCGGACTCGACGACAGTCGGCTGATCGAGATTGCAGCCGCAGCCGGCGCGGGCTCGACGGTCATCGAAGAGTGCATTACTGAACGCACCTTTGAGTCGTGGGTCAAGGCGGTGACCGATCGAGCCCAAACGGGGCCACTCGCCATTCGCGACGCCGAGGTCGACCGCATCGAGGGAACGCCGACCGTTTTTGTGAACGGCCTGAAGTTCGAGTACACGTATCCCTTCGACCAGGGAGAGTTCGCGCAGTTCGTGTTGCAGGCGGCGGGTGACGAATTCTCGACCAACCCGACGCCAACTCCCACGCCCACTCCGACCCCGACGCCGTAGCCCCGGTAGTCTTAGCGAGGGCGCACAGCCCGGCCGGAAACGGTCAATGCCGACTTGGCGCAATTGGTAGCGCACCCGACTTGTAATCGGGCGGTTGCGGGTTCAAGTCCCGCAGTCGGCTCTCTGTCGCGACGCGATGCGTCGCGGGGTTCAAGTCCCCTAGTCGGCTCTCTGTCGCGACGCGATTTGTCGCTGTTCCCCTCAGACTCGCGGTGAACGCGGCCGCGCCCAGCGCGGCACGATGTGCCGCGCCCGCAGTCGGCTCTCTTTCGCGACGCGATGCGTCGTGAGCATTGCCCCACTTCGGGGGACGACTCCGCTGAACTCGGGGCTTTTGCCTTTCGACCCGTTCGCTTTTCGACTATGGCCACTTGGTGGCGCGGGGCCCTGAGGCATACCGTGAAGCCAGCAGCCGGGGGGCTGCCGAGGCACCTGTCTGAGGGGAGCGGCACATGTTGCACTCCGCGTTTGCCGCAACGGCACTGACCATGGTCATGGCCGTGACGTTTCCGTTCATGAATGGAATAGAGGGCGATCACGTTCCTCTCGAGGTGTCCGGCACGAGTAGCAATGTTGCTCTCATTTCGACCCGCGAGGCTTGGGCTGCGGTGCGAGACTCCACGATGCCCATTGGGAGCTATGTCGCCCACCAGACAGCGACGAACTCCGAGAACGACGGCGAAGCTACCTCGCCCGACAGCGGAGGGTCAGAACCGGGCGAGATCACGCCCGATGGGGAGACCTCCGGTGGTTCAACGTCTGGCGGGTCGACTTCGGGGGGCCCATCAACCGGCGGCACCTCTGGCGGGGGCACCACGGGTGGCGGTACCACGGGCGGGGGCACCTCGGGTGGGGGCACGACGTCGGGCGGGGGAACATCGCCCACTCCGAAGCCGACCACCTCGCCGAGCCCAACCACGTCTCCGAAGCCCACGCCAACGCCGAGCGCGCCCGCGCCGACCACGCCCCCCGCTCCGGTGTGTCCGGCAGCCATCAGCGGGTCGACGCCGGGAGCGCCGAGTCGCACCTCTCCGCTTGGCGTCACGGGTACGACCTCTGCTGACCTGCAGTCGTTCGCGCAAACGTTAAACGCCATCCGCGTTGCCAACTGTCTGCCGCCGGTGCCGTTCGGCAACATTCGATACGACTCGTGCATGGAAGACCGTCTGTTCTGGATGGCCGAAGACCCGAGCACAGATCCCATGAGCGCCTGGGGTCACATCGGTTCGGTTCGCAGCGACGGACTCGCGAGCGTCGGTTGCGATGGCAACTTGGCTGGCGGCTCGGGCAACACGGGTTCGACGGTGGCGCAGAAGTGGTGGGACTCGTCGAGTCACCGCGCATCGCTGTACAAGCCGACGTATACCGCGAGCACCGCGCGCGTCTGCATCTTGTTCTCGATGACTCACGGCGGTGTTCCGAACGAGCCGTACTCGTTCACGCGCGCTGCCGCTCGCTGGGTGAACTGTTAGGGATCGCCTCGGCGTGAATGAGTAGGCTGACGGCACCGGACGCCATGGCGGCGCCCGAAAAGGAGCCGTTCGTGAGCACTGCACTGCGGTGGGGCATTCTTGCCACCGGACACATCGCCCGAAGCTTCGTTCTCGATCTGCGTGATTCGGGGTTCACGGTGACCGCCGTCGGGTCGCGTGCGCCCGCCGCGGCTGACGCGTTTGCGGCGGAGTTCGGCATCCCGAATGCGCACGGTAGCTACGAACAACTCGCGGCCGACCCCGAGGTCGATGTCATTTACGTGGCGACGCCTCACCCGCAGCACATTGATGCCGCGCTTCTTGCGATCGATGCCGGAAAGCACGTGCTCATCGAGAAACCGTTCACGATCAATCGAACGGATGCGCAGCGCATCGCTGACCGCGCAGCAGAGCGTGGCGTCGTCGCGATGGAGGCAATGTGGACGCGGTTCTTGCCACACATGGTTCACCTTCGCGGTCTCCTCGAATCAGGGGCAATCGGCGAGGTGCGCACGGTCATGGCCGACCACACACAATCGCTCCCGACTCATCCTGAACACCGACTCCAGAACCCTCATCTCGGGGGTGGGGCACTTCTCGACCTGGGGGTGTACCCGGTGTCATTCGCGGTCGACGTGCTCGGGATTCCGTCGTCGATCGCTGCCCACGCGTCGATGACCGCGACGGGCGTGGATCGTCAGACCGCGATGATCTTTAGCTATGACGACGGCCGCCAAGCCGTTCTGCATTGCGCCCTCGACACCGCGGGCTCTAATCGGGCCGTTGTTCTCGGCACGACGGGAGCAATCGAGTTGGATCGCGTCTGGTACACACCGACGACGCTCACGCGCTACGACCGCGAGTGGAACGTTGTCGAGCGGTTCTCGGCCGACATAACGACGCGCGGAATGCAGTTTCAAGCGGCCGAGCTCGAAGCCCGTGTCGCGGGCGCGGCCCCGACCTCGTTGCCCATCGACGAGTCGGTCGCCATCATGGGGGTTCTCGATGAAGTGCGGTCGGTCATTGGACTGCGATACCCAGGCGAATAGCCGGTGGGCCCTCTCGATATCATGACTCCATGACCCACCCAGAGCAGCCGTTGAGTCGACGCGCCCTGCGTGATGCTCAATCGGCTAAGGGCAGGTCACGGTCTGCGTCGACGGATGCTGGCGCACGCGCGACCGCGCCGTCAGAGTCACCGCGCGGCATGGGGGCGTTCATCGCCCGACACCCCCGCGCTGTGCTGACGACCGCGCTCTCGGTAGGTTTCGTGCTCGTGGCGACGGGTGCTCTCTTTGCCGGAGTGGCGGTTGGTTCTGCGAGCGCGAACGCGCCCGAGACCATCGTGACGGCGACCCCCACGCCCGACCCGCGCGAGCTTCCGATCTCGATCGCAGCCCCGAGCCGTTTGCGCACCTGTTCGATCGATGCTCTCGCTCGCGATGAACGCCTGACGACGCTCTTTGGGTCGGTCATTAATGCCACGACCGGTGAAGTGCTCTTTGATCGACAGGCTGCCGTTCCGGCGCGCACGGCCAGCGTCTTGAAGGTGCTCACCGCCGCTGTGGCGCTGTCGGCCTTGGGGCCGGAGTACCGCCTCACGACACGGGTCGTTCCCGGGTCGAGCCCGGGAACTGTTGTGCTGGTGGGCGGCGGAGATGCGACCTTAAGTCGCTTGCCCGCCGGTCAAGAAAGTGTCTATCGAGGCGCGCCCAAGCTCTCGGATCTCGCCGCGCAAACCGTCGCCGCCTACGCTGCCGCGAATCCGGATGCCCCCGGGATCACGCAGGTCGTTCTCGACTCGAACTTTTGGAGCACCGCCGACAAGTGGGACTCGTCGTGGGCGCGCAGCGAGCAGACCATCGGGTACCACTCAGAGGTCACCGCACTGCAGGTTGATGGCGACCGCCAAGATCCGCGCCAGCTCACGAGCCCGCGGTCGACCGATCCTGTCGCGCGTGCCGGTGCCGAGTTTGCTGCCGCACTCGCTGCTGCGGGCAACCCCGCTGGCGTGCCCACGTGGACGACCGGCTCTGCCGTCAGCACGACTGTTCTCGCTCAAGTGCAGTCGCAGCCCGTCAAGACGCTCATTTCACAAATGCTTCCCAACAGCGACAACACTCTCGCTGAGATGCTTGCCCGGGTGTCATCAAAGGCGATCGGGCTCAACGGCTCGGCTGCCTCGCTCAATCAAACGTTCACCGGGGTGCTCAACATCTACGGCGTGCCCACGACGGGTCTCAGCATTCGTGACGGCTCCGGCTTGAGCGAACTCAACGCTGTGCCGGCGCAGTACGTTGCTCAGCTGTTTGCCGTCATCAACGGTGCGGGGCAGAATCTCGAACTCATCACGGGAGCCCTGCCCGTCGCGGGAGTCAGCGGCAGCTTGTCTGGTCGCTTCACTGGCGCGAATGCCGTTGCTCGGGGTCAGGTCTTTGCCAAGACTGGCTGGATCGACAGTTCGTATTCGCTCGCGGGCATCGTGCGCGCGGCAGACGGCTCGGTGCTCACTTTCGCGTTCTATGCAATTCGTGACGGCATTGGTTCTAGTGCCAAAGAAGCCCTCGACACCCTGACGACCGGGGTGTTCACGTGCGGCGACAATCTCTCGAACAACTGACGTATTCGGCATCGGAGGCAGCAATGGCGCGTGCGCTCGTGATCATCGACGTGCAGAACGACTTCACCGAGGGGGGTGCCCTCGGAGTCGAGGGGGGCGCGGCCGTGGCCGCTGCGATCACGGAACACGTGCGCGAGCATCCCGATGATTATGCGGTCGTGATCGCATCGCGTGACTGGCACGACCCTGACAACGACAACGGAGGGCACTTTGCGGCGCACGGCAACCCTGACTTCGTCTCGACCTGGCCGCCGCACTGCATGGCAGGCACCGACGGTGCCGAGTATCACCCGGCGATCGACACCGGCCTGATTGACATTCACGTGCGTAAAGGCCAAGGGGTACCGGCCTATTCGATCTTCGAAGGCACGACCGACGACGGCCGCGGCATTGTGGCGGCCCTCGATGAACTCGGCATCACCGATGTCGATGTCGTCGGTATCGCGACGGACTATTGCGTGCGCGCTTCGGCTCTGGATGCCCTGGCGGCCGGTCGCCGCGTGCGCGTGTTGACGCACCTCGTTGCGGGAGTTGCCCCCGCATCCAGTGCCGGCGCACTCGACGAGCTCTCGGCGGCAGGTGTCACTCTCGTCGGCGCCGAGTAGGCGGGACTACACGAGCAACTGGTGTTTCGCGAGGTCGCGGTAGAGCGGCGTCGACGCCACGAGTTCGCTGTGGGTGCCGACTCCCACGACCGTGCCGTGGTCGAGCACGACGATTTGGTCGCTGTCGACGACGGTCGAGAGTCGGTGCGCGATGACGATGAGAGTGCGGTTCTCGGCCACCGCGTCGATGGCCTCGCGCATGCGTTGCTCGTTGAGGCCGTCGAGTGATGATGTCGACTCGTCGAGCAGCAGAATGGGCGGCGCCGCCAACAAGGCTCGTGCGATGGCGAGGCGCTGACGCTCGCCGCCTGACAACATCACGCCGTCTTCGCCCACGTGCGCATCCAGACCCCGCTCATCACGCTCGAGCACATCGATGAGGTTGACGGCGCGAAGCACCGCCACACACTCGTCGTCGGTGGCATCGGGGGTTGAGAGTCGCAGGTTCTCGCCGATCGTGCCGGCGAGCACGGGTGCGTCTTGTTCGACGTAGCCGATCTGTGCTCGCAAGGCGGTGCGATCGAGAGCGCGAATGTCGACGCCGCCGAGGCGAACGACGCCGCCAGTCGGGTCGTAGAACCGCTCGATGAGCGCGAGAATCGTGCTCTTGCCGGCACCCGACAGCCCGACGAGCGCTGTGCGCTTGCCGCGCGGCGCCGAAAAGGTGACGCCGCGCAACACGGTGCGATCGATCTCGGGGGTGGTAGCCGTGGCAACTCGACCCGCGAGATGTTCTGTCTCAACGAGCTCAGCAACCTGGTTCGTGACCTGTTCGAGCACGGTGCCTTCGGGGTAACTAAACGCGACGTTCTCGAACGTCACGGCGTCGTCGGTCTCGATGGCGTCGGCCGGAACAATGTCGGCATCGCCGTCGGTCTCGCTCGGCAGCCCGACAATTTCTTGAATGCGGCCGAGGGCGCCCAGCGCCTGGTTGACCGAGTTGATCGCGCCGAAGGCTTGCCCGAGCGGCATGATCATCATGAACAGAAACAAGATGAACGACACGAGGCTCGCGATCGTGATGGCCTCGCTCGCGACGCGGAACCCGCCCACGCCGAGCACCACGAGCAGGGCGACCTGCAGGGCGATGCCGGCAATGGGCACAACGAGCGCCGAGATCTTGGCCACCGCGATACCCATGCGCCACGCGCCTTCGGCATCTTTCTCGACCGACGCGATTTCGCGGTCGGTGGCGTTGGATGCTCGCACCGTGCGCACCGCGCTCAACGATCGCTCGACTGAGGCGGCGAGGTCGCCCACCTTCTCTTGCTGTTTGCGGCTAGCGACCCGAATGCGGCCCGAGAGCGTCACGACCGTGACCACGGCGATGCCAATGACGGCCAGGGTGAGCCCGAGTAGCACGGCATCGATGATGAGCATGGCGATGAGCGCGCCCACGAAGACGAGCGCTCCACCGACGGCGTCGACGAGCCCTTGGGTGATGACGGCGTAGAGCAGTGTGGTGTCCGACCCCACGCGCGAGACCAGGTCGCCGGTGCGCCGCGTGTCGAACTCGCTGATGGGCAGGCGAAGCATGCGGCGCACGAGCTGACGGCGTGCACTGAGCACGACCGAGGTGCCGGTGCGCTGCAGCAAATAGTGCTGAAATCCGCTGAGCACGGCAGACGCGACCACAAGGCCGACCAAGACCCAGACCAGTGAACCGAGCGGGTCTCCTGCTTGCACGACCGTGATGACCTGGCTGACGAGCACGGGCTGGGCGAGCGATGCCGCGGCCGCCAGAATGCTCAGCACGACGACCACGCTCAGGATGCGGCGGTGCTCGGCGAGGTAGGGCCACAGTTGGGCAAATGTCGCGCGAGGTCCGTCATCGGGCGTACGCGAGAACCGGGAGCGTGGGGTCGGTGCGGGAAGCGTCATGGTGCTTCCAGTCTCGTCCACAAGACCCGCGCAGAACTAGGCCACGGGTACTGTTTCGCTACGAGCGTGAGGCGCCCCGTTGTCGCGCTTAGATCGTCGGATTCCCGACCTGGCAGCGCTCGTCGTCGATGAGGTCAATCCACTCAGCCGAGCCGCCATTGAGGGCCTTGCCGGCATCGGTCACGGTGTAGGCGCACTCCGAGAGCACGATGCCCGCAGCGGCTGCGGATTGGCCCGCGACGTAGACGCCCGAGAAGCCCCACATGTGGTTGGCCCACCGGGTGAACTGCCCCGCTGCCGAGACGTCATCGGTGTCGCCCTCGAGCCCGACGACCATGACTCCTGATCCGGGAGCGTCGAGGTGCTTATCGGTGCGGCAGTGTGGCGTCGCCGGATCGACCATGTCGTCGTCGAGCACGGCTCCGTCGGCGGCGATGTTGACATCGGTGGCGAGCGGATAGAAGAAGAGGCGACGGTTCGTGGGCCACGCTGTGCCGGGTCGTTCGACCGCCTCGATGTCGACGCTCGCGAATGTCCACAGCTGATCGGCGTACACGCTGTCGTCAGTGCCACCGCCGCATGAGTCGGTCATGAGGGCGGCGGCCGCTGCCGACGCCGGGTCGTCGAACGCCGTGGGACGGTGAACGGTCATGGTGAGGTCGAGCACAGCACCGTTGTCAGCTGTAGCGACCGCCGAGACGACGAGGAGCACATCTTCGGCCAGAGCTTCGGCCGTGGGCGACGGCTCGGCCGATGCCGGCGAACTCGGTGACTCACTGGCAACCGGGGTGCCGGGCTCAGCGGGAGGCGTGCATCCGGCGAGGGCGAGAAGAATGATGGTCGCTGCGCTCATCAGCACGGGAGTCCGCTTCATGGGCGCAAGCATAGAACTCCCTGTGCGCCGTGTCACTCACACGCTGTGCCGCGTCACTCGTCGGGTTTAGGCTCGGGTACCGTGCCCACCCCAGTAATCACAGCGACTGCTCTCACCAAGACCTACGGCGACTTCACGGCCGTCAATGCGATCGACTTCGAGGTCGCTCCGGGCGAATCGTTCGGACTGCTCGGCCCGAACGGTGCGGGCAAGTCGACCACGATGCGCATGGTCGGGGCGGTGTCAACGCGCACGAGTGGCAGCTTGAGCATCCTGGGCCTCGATCCGAACGATCACGGGCCCGATATTCGCTCGCAACTCGGCGTGGTTCCGCAGCAAGACAACCTCGATCAAGAACTGCGCGTGCGTGACAATCTGCTCGTCTATGGGCGCTACTTCGGTTTGCCGCGCGCGGTGGTCGCCGAGCGGGAGGATGCCCTGCTCGAGTTCGCCCAACTGACCGACCGCAAGAAGGCAAAGGTCGACGACCTCTCCGGCGGCATGAAGCGCCGCCTGACGATCGCGCGCGCTCTCATCAACGAGCCGCGCATCTTGCTGCTCGACGAGCCAACGACGGGCCTCGACCCGCAAGCGCGGCACATCTTGTGGGACCGTCTGTTCCGGCTCAAGGAACAGGGCACGACCCTCGTGCTCACGACGCATTACATGGACGAAGCCGAGCAACTGTGTGACCGTCTCGTCGTCGTCGACAAGGGCCAGATCATGGCGGAGGGTTCGCCCTCTTCGCTCATTCGTGAGTACTCCAGTCGCGAGGTGCTCGAGGTGCGCTTCGGTAGCGATAAGAATGCCGAGGCTGCCGAGCGCATGGCCGGGGTGGGCGAGCGCCTCGAGGTGCTGCCCGACCGCATCCTCGTCTATAGCGACAACGGCGAGGCGGCCCTCGAAGCCGTGACGCACCTCGGGCTCGAGCCCATCACGTCGCTCGTGCGCCGTTCGAGTCTGGAAGACGTGTTTCTGCGCCTCACCGGGCGGAGCCTCATCGAATGACCGCACTCGACCACACGCAGCAACCGGACGCCGTGCATCCGGATGCTCAGCGCGCGCTCACCGCGGGCATCGCCCCGCGCCGCTGGGGCTCGTGGTACGTCGCCGAGCACCGACTTCGTGGCATGCAGGGCTACCTTCCCGACGCGATCTTTCAGAGCTTTGGCAACCCACTGATCTACTTGTTCGCCCTCGGGGTGGGCCTCGCGAGCCTCGTGCCGCAGGGAGTGGGGGGCGTTAGCTACCTGCAGTTCGTCGCTCCCGCGCTCATGGCAACCGCCGCAATGACCGTTGCGGCGAGCGAGACGAGCTACCCGATCATGGCGGGTTTCAAGTGGAACCCGATCTTTTTCGCCATGAACGCCGCCCCGATCACGCCCGCGCAGATCGTCAACGGCACGATGATTCAGCTCGCGATCCGCATCGTCGCGACGGTCACCATTTACTTCGGCATCATCGTGCTCTTCGGTGCCGTGCCCTCGCCCGCCGGTTGGCTGGCGATCATCGCCGCGAGCCTCACGGGCATGGCGGTCGGCGCCGCGCAGGCGGCCTACACCTCGACGATCACTGAAGACAAGGGGCAGATGGCGCTCTTGCAGCGATTCGCCATCACGCCGCTCTTCTTGTTCTCGGGCACCTTCTTTCCGCTCGAACAGTTGCCGCTGTGGCTGCAGCCGCTCGGCTGGGCATCACCGCTCTGGCACGGCACCGAGCTCGGGCGCGTTTTCAGCTACGGCCTGGAGGAGCCCCTGTGGCTGACGGTCACCCACGTGGGGTACCTCGTCACCCTCTTCGCCATCGCCCTCTGGGCGACGCACCGCCACTTCGCGCGGAGGCTCAACAAATGACCACCACGACCTCGACCGAGCAGGCTTTAGCCCCGCGCCGCAGTGCGCTGTATGCCGGCAACACGCGCGCGGTCATCCACCGCGGCTTTCTCGCGACGCGCAGCACGAACGGACTCGTCGTGCTCAGCGGTTTCTTCGAGCCGGTGTTCTACTTGCTCTCGCTCGGCATCGGCTTCGGTGCACTCGTCGGCACCGTGCAGACCTCGACCGGCCAAGAGGTGCCCTACGCAGCCTTCATTGCACCGGCACTCCTCGCCGTCTCGGCCATGAACGGCGCGGTCTACGACTCGACGTGGAACGTCTTCTTCAAGCTCAATTACTCGCGGCTGTATCACGGGATGCTCGCCACGTCGCTCGGCCCGCTCGACGTCGCCCTCGGCGAGATCTTCTTGGCCCTGCTTCGCGGCGCGATGTACGCCGTCGGCTTCATGGTGATCATGCAGGCCTTCGGCCTGAATCTCGCGTGGACGGCGCTGCTCGCCCTGCCGGCCGTGCTGCTCATCGCCTTCGGCTTCGCCAGCCTCGGCATGGCGATCACGAGCTACATGAAGACGTTCAACCAGATGGACTGGATCGCCTTCATCATGCTGCCGATGTTCTTGTTCTCGGCAACGTTCTACCCGATCACCGTGTATCCCGAGGCGATCCAGTGGGTCATTCAGGCGTTGCCTCTCTGGCACGGCGTCGAGCTCGTGCGCGGCCTGACGACCGGCGCTCTGTCACCCATCATGCTCGTGCACGTCGGCTACTACCTCGCGATGATCGCGATCGGGCTGGTCTTTACGACGAGCCGACTGCGCGCGCTGTTCTTGAAGTAGCGACTAGCGCACCGACTTCACGGGCAGAACGGCGAGTCCACCGAGCACCGCGACCACGGCCGAGGCGATAAAGAGACCGACAAAGCCTCCCGTGGCGGCAACCACCATCGCGCCCAGCAGCGGCCCAAACGCTTGCGGCACGGCGAGAGCCACGTTCATGATTCCGAGGTCTTTGCCGCGCGTGTGACGGTCGGGCAACACTTGCGTCGCCAAGGCCTGGTCGACGGCCATGAAGCTGCCGTAGCCGATGCCGAGGAACCCTGCGGCAACGAGCGCCACCGAGAAGTCGGGAACCAGCGCCAAGAGCAAGGCGGCGAGTGCTTGCAGATAGGCGGCGACATACACGAACGCTTTGCGCTGCCGGAGGCGGTCGCTTACGCGGCCGAAAATCAGAGCTGAGCCGGTGAAGAACACCAGGTAGATGAGCGTGAGAACGAGAAGGTCGTCTTCGGCTGTGTCGCCTCGGTTGAGGCCATAGAGCAAGAAGTAGAGCAGCAGGGTCGTGCCGAGTGCGTTGCCCAGATTGACGAGCACGCGGCTGACGAGCGTCCACGCGAAGTCGGGGTGCTTGCGCGGGCTGATCCAGAGACCCGTGATGAGCATCCGCGGCCGAAACGGAGGGCGCAAGACGGCGGGGAGCACTTCGTCGCGCGTCAGCAGCAAGAAGGGCAGCACGAGCACGATGAGAAGCGCGGCGACAAGCAGGTAGCCCTGAATCAAGCTGAGGCCAAGAAAAACGACGAGCACGATGCCCAAGAGGGTGCCCACGGCTTGCGGCGCCGAGACCCATCCCGAGACAAACCCGCGCTGCTCGACGGGCACTTGGTCGGCAATCGTCGCCGTGATGGCGGCCGATGCCATGCAGAATCCGCTGATGGCGAGCGACCAGCAAATGCCGATGCCCACGAGGCTGGACTGCAGGCCGAGCGCGACGAGTGCGCACGCGAAGATGAGTGTGCCCGCGGCGATCCACGGCTTGCGTCGACCGAAGCGCGAGGTGGTGCGGTCGCTCAAGGCGCCCGTGAGCGGAAAAACGATCAGCGCGCACACGCCCGCGATGGCTGAGATGATGCCGAAGGCGACGACGCTCTCGGTCCAGTCGGTCGTCGTCAGCAGGGCATCGATCTCTTGCGGCAACAACAGCTGAATCGGCGTGAGTTGCGCCATCCAGATTCCCAGCCACGCCATGGCGAAGACTGCGATCCACGCGGCGCTCACGCGACGGGTCGGCTCGGCGAAGGGATTGAAGCCAGAAGGAGTTTGGGGTGAGCTCACACGCGCCAGATTACTGGGGCAAACGGCTCTGACGTGCGCCGCGCCCCGAACAGGGGGTGTGCCGCCCTTAGGCGCGAATGGCCTGCAGCACGCGCGCGGTCGCGAGCGCCGCTTCGGCGGCCTCGGCGCCCTTGTCTTCGATCGATCCAGGAAGCCCCGCGCGATCGATTCCCTGCTGCTCGTTCTCGAGCGTCAGCACCCCGAAACCCACGGGCTTGCCCGTGTCGAGAGCGACGCGCGTCAGGCCATCCGTCGCGGCCGAGCTCACGTATTCGAAGTGCGGCGTGCCGCCCCGAATGATGACTCCGAGAGCGACTACCGCGTCGGCTCCCGCCTCGAGGGCAGCCTTGCTCACGACGGGCAATTCGAATGAGCCGGGCACGGCGTATTCGACGATCGTGGCTCCGGATGCCTCGAGCACACGCCGCGCGCCTGCCTTCAGCCCCTCGCTAATCACTGTGTGCCACTGGCCCGCCACGATGGCGACCGTGAGGCCCGTGCCGTCGACGGAGAGAGTGGGGGATCCTGCGCCGCTCATGCGGTCTTCCCTTCGATGGTGGCGAAAACGGGGGCACTGGTGATGCTGTCGGGCAAGCGGTGACCCATGCGGTCGCGCTTGGCCGAGAGGTAGCCCTCGTTGTCGTCGCCGACGCCGACGACGAGCGGAACGAGAGCGCTCACCTCGACACCGTACTGCGTCAGCTGGCGCTGCTTCTCGGGGTTGTTGCTGAGCAAGCGCACGCGCGAAACGCCAAGGTCGCGCAACATGTCACTGGCGGCCTCATAGTCGCGCGCGTCGGCCGGTAGCCCCAGGGCCAAGTTGGCGTCGAGCGTGTCGTAGCCGTCTTCTTGCAAGCGGTAGGCCTTGAGCTTGTTGATGAGCCCGATGCCGCGCCCTTCGTGTCCGCGCATGTAGAGCACAGCCCCACCCTGGCGCTGGATAACGTCGAGTGCGGCGTCGAGCTGGGGGCCGCACTCGCACTTGAGCGAGCCGAACGCCTCACCCGTGAGGCACTCGGAGTGCACGCGCACGATCATGTCGTCGTGGGGCATCCCACTCACGATCGCCACGTGGTCGGCGCCGGTCTTGCGGTCACGATACGCGCGCATCGAGAACGGTCCGTGGGTCGTCGGAACCGTCGTGGCCACCTCAAACGTCACGCTGCTCGCGCGGTCGACGACGCGCGACGGTGATGCCGCGGCGAAGTCTTCACCCGACTCGAGGTAGGCGATGAGGTCGACGATCGTGATGACGACGACACCTTCTTGCTCGCCAAAACGAATGAGCTCGGGCAGGCGCATCATGTCGCCGTCGTCGGCAACGACCTCGCCGATGGCCGCGACCGGGCGCAAGCCCGCGAGGTGCATGAGTTCGACGGCCGCCTCGGTGTGGCCGGCGCGTTCACGAACGCCGCCATCGACCGCGCGCAGCGGGAGCACGTGGCCAGGGCGAATCAGGCTCGTGGGTGTCGAGGCAGGGTTGGCGAGGGTGCGGAGGGTGTGGGTGCGATCACCCGCGCTGATGCCCGTCGTGATGCGTTCGGCCGCATCGACCGTGATCGTGTATGCCGTGCGCCGCGGGTCTTGGTTGTCGCTCACCATGAGTGGCAAGTCGAGCGCGTCAGCGATCTCATTGGTCATGGGTGCGCACAAGAAGCCACTCGTGTGGCGAATCGTCCACGCGATCCACGCGGGCGTTGCGAGTTCGGCCGAGATGATGACGTCGCCCTCGTTCTCGCGGCCCTCATCGTCGGCGACGAGCACGGGCTTGCCCTCGCGCAAGGCGGCGAGCGCCTGGGGGATTGTTCCGATGCTCATGACTCGGTCCTTCCGTCGGTTGCGCCGAAGCGCACCAGTCGCGCCACGTGGCGGGCGAGAATGTCGGTTTCGATGTTGGCGGTGTCGCCGACCTGCTTGCGGCCGAGCGTGGTAACGGCGAGGGTTTCGGGAATCAGCGAGACCTCGAACCAGTCGTCGCCGGCCGCGCTCACCGTGAGGCTCACGCCATCGACGGCGATCGAGCCTTTGTCAACCACGAGCGGAGCATGCACGGCGTCGAGCGAAAACCGCAGCACGCGCCAGGCGTCTTGCTGCCGCACCTCGAGCACCGTCGTGGTGCCGTCGATGTGGCCCTGAACGATGTGCCCGCCGAGGCGGTCGCCGACGGATGCCGCGCGCTCAAGATTGACGGGCTCGCCCTCGACCCAGGTGCCGATCGTGCTCATCGCGAGGGTTTGGCCCATGACATCGGCGGTAAACCAGTCGTCGCCCTGCTCGACCACGGTGAGGCACACGCCATTCACCGAAATGGAGTCGCCGTGGGCGGCGTCACTCACGACGAGCGGCCCGCGCACGGTGAGTCTGCCCGCGTCGCCGCGGGGCTCCCAGCGCACCATGGCGCCGAGTTCTTCGATCAATCCGGTAAACATCGTTTAGTCCTCAGGGGTGGGTTGGTAGGGGCGGGCGACGACGAGCAGGTCGTCGCCGAGCGATTCGATGTGGTGGATGCGCAGCGCCAGCGCCTCGCTCATGGTGGTGACCCCCAGGTCGTCGATGGCCGTCTTCGGCCCGCCGAGCAGCAGGGGAGCGAGGTACACGAGTACGTCGTCGACGAGTCCCTCGCGCAGAAAGGCGCTCGCGAGAGTGGGGCCGCCCTCCACGTACAAGCGTCGGATTCCTCGCTCATACAACTCGCTCAGGCCCGCGCCGAGGTCGCGGTGGCCGAGTTCGATGAGTCCGGCAGGGTGCTGCCGTAGCCGGGCATCCGTCGGTACCGGGGTGGTTCCGAACACGACCGGAATAGGCTGGTGCGGCAGCAGTTCGCCGCCGTCGCCGCGCGCGGTCAGGGTGGGGTCGTCGGCGAGAACGGTGCCCGTGCCGACGGCGATGGCGTCGTGCGCGGCGCGCTGCTCGTGCACGCGCTGGCGAGCCGCCGTGCCAGTGATCCACTGGCTCGTACCGTCGGCCGCAGCGGCGCGGCCGTCGAGCGTCGAAGCCCACTTGACCGTGACGAACGGGCGCCCGAGCCGCACGCTTGTGAGCCAGGGCCGCAGCAGCTCGTGAGCCTCATCGGCGAGCACGCCGCCCGTGACCTCGATGCCCGCGGCGCGCAGCCGGTCAGCACCTCCGACCGCGATCGGGTTGGGGTCGTCGAGTGCGTAGACCACGCGAGCGACACCGGCATCGATGAGCGCCTGCGCACACGGGCCGGTGCGACCCGTGTGATTGCAGGGCTCGAGCGTGACGATGGCGGTGAGGCCTGCCGCGCTGTCGACGTGCGAGAGAGCATCCACTTCGGCGTGGTTGGTGCCGACGCCGCGGTGCCAGCCTTCGGCAACAATGGCGCCCGACTCGTCGAGCAGCACGCACCCCACCTGCGGGTTCTCGCCGACTGCGGGGCCGTGGGTCGCGAGGCTGAGGGCGCGTCGCATCGCCGCGACGAGAGTCTCGTCGGCGTGCGGTGCGGTGCTGGTCATCGGGGTTCCTTCAGAGTCAGGAACGCATCCGGGGTCGCGCGCACGGCATGCTGCCGCTCGCGTGTTCCTCCCATCCGGACTTTCACCGTCGGCACCGGAATTCCACCGGTTCAACCGCTCTCGAGTTGCCTCGATGGCGGGTCGCGGGCTTTCACCGCCGGCTCGGATTTTCACCGACCCCGGAACACGTACTTGGTATCAGAGTAGTCAACCGCTCTGAAGCCTCACTATTCCCGACCCTTGGCTGGGAATCGCTCGGGTGTTTGGTGAGTGGTACTAGGGGGCGACGGATGCCCGCATTCGTTCTGGGAGCACGCACAGATGTGCAGCGCATGTCAGACTGCCGCCATGCCCGCGAGCGACCCCGAGACCGCGAAGACCGCTGCCGCGCTCACGGCTGCGCAGCGCTACTACATGCAAGACCTCACGATGGAGGCGATCGCCGCCGAGTTGGGCACGTCGCGTTCGTCGGTGTCACGGTTGCTGTCGTTCGCCCGCGAGTCGGGGCTCGTCGACATTCAGATTCGCTCGCCGTTCGATCGCGGGCTCGATATCGAGCAGGCGATTCTGGCCCGGCACCGCGTGGTTGCCCACGTGGTCCCCATGCCCGAGTCGATCAGCGATGTGGATCGACTCGAGCGCGTGGCGATGACCGCGGGCCGACTGCTCGGCCGCTTCGTCGACGCGAACATGGTCGTTGGTGTGGCGTGGGGGTCTACGCTCGGAGCGCTCAGCCGCCATCTTGTGAAGAAGCCGACGCACAACTCGGTGATCGTGCAGATGAACGGCGCCGGCAACATGCAGACCACCGGAATCGACTATGCCAGCGAGATTCTGCACCGTTTTGGCGAGGCCTACACCGCCCAAGTGCAGCAGTTTCCGGTTCCGGCGTTCTTCGACGACCCCGCGACGCGCGAGGCGCTCTGGCGCGAACGCAGCACGCGGCGGCTTCTTGAGATTCACGGGCGCATGGACGTCGCCGTGTTCGGGCTCGGCTCGCCCTTCGCCGAAGTGCCCAGCCAGGTCTATATCGGTGGCTACCTCGACGCCGCTGACTATCGCAGCTTGAGTGCTGACGGCGTCGTGGGAGACGTGGCCACGGTGTTCTTTCGCGGCGACGGAACCTCGGACGGCATCGCGCTCAACGCCCGGGCCTCCGGCCCCGGACTCGACCGTTTGCGCCGCGTTGCTCGACGGGTCTGCATCGTGTCGGGAGTGCAAAAACTGTCGAGCCTGCGCGGAGCGCTTGCCGGGGGTCTGATCACCGATCTTGTGCTTGATGAGAGTCTCGCGACCGCACTGGTCGCCGACGAGAGCGGGGCACCCGCGCGCTGAGAGTCGGTGCCGGCGTGACGGTGTGCACGTTTGTGCAGCGGGGTTGGCACATTGGGCAAACCGTCGCAGGATGGACCCGGCGACAACAGCCGGTGTCGTCGAGCCCCCATCGTCAGAATGGTCAGCATCCCGATGCCTGCACGCACCTCTTCGTCGTCCGTTCGCGCCACCGTGGAGGCCCTGCGCGCTCGCCCCGAGTGCGAGGTGCTCATCATCGGGGCAGGCATCAACGGCATCGCGACGTTCCGTGACCTCGCGCTCAACGGCGTAGACGTCGTGCTCGTCGACCGCGATGACTATGTGGCCGGAGCCTCGTCGGGCTCGTCGCACATGATTCACGGCGGTATTCGCTATCTCGAGAACGGCGAGTTCCGCCTCGTCAACGAGTCGGTGCACGAGCGCAATGCCCTGCTGCGGTTGGCCCCGCACTACGTGCGGCCGCTGCCAACGACGATTCCGATCTTCTCGACCTTCTCGAGCCTGCTCGCAGCGCCGTTGCGTTTCATGGGCGTGAAGACGAAGGGCCGCAAAGAGCGCGGCGCGCTCATCATCAAGGTTGGCCTGACGATTTACGACATCTTCTCGCGCGATGGTGGACGAGTGCCGCGCCACCAGTTCCGCGGCGCGAAGGCCTCACGCGCGCTGCTGCCCGCGCTGCGCCGCGACGTCAAGTGGACGGCGACGTACTACGACGCGTCGATGCACGACCCCGAGCGGCTCGCCCTCGACGTGCTGATGGACGGTGTTGCCGAGGGCGACCGTGCGCGAGCATCCAACTACGTCGAAGCGGTGGGCATGGGCGCTGACGGCGCGGTGACCCTACGCGACGCGGTCACGGGTGACGCTTTCGACCTGCGCGCGCGCGTGGTCGTCAACGCCTCAGGCCCCTGGACCGACCTCACCAACGCAGCCCTCGGCGAGGCCACACAGTTCATGGGCGGCACGAAGGGCTCGCACATCGTCGTCGATCACCCCGAGCTGCTCGCAGCATGCAACGGTCGCGAGATCTTCTTTGAGTTCTCGGATGGCCGCATCGTGTTGATCTATCCCCTCAAGGGTCGCGTGCTCATCGGCACGACCGACATTGCGCACGACATGGCCGAGCCGATTCGGTGCACCGAGGCCGAGGTCGACTACTTCATCGAGGTGGTCAAGTACGTCTTTCCGAGCATCCCGGTCGACCGGTCGCACATCGTCTTCCGCTTCTCGGGCGTGCGGCCCCTGCCGCGGCAGGATGCCGCCTCGAACGCGCAAATCAGTCGCGACTACCGCGTCGAAGAGGGTGAGCGCGGCGGCGTGCCCGTGTTGAGCCTCGTCGGCGGCAAGTGGACGACCTTCCGGGCGCTCGGCGAACAACTGGGCGGGCGCGTGCTCGCGCTGCTCGGACGCTCGCGCACGGTCAGCACCGACGGCCGGCTCATCGGCGGAGCGGTCGGGTATCCGACGACGCCCGAGACACGTGCCGAGTGGCTTGCTGCGCACGGCGCGACCGTGGGCGCCGATCGTGCGGCCGAGCTGCTCGAGCGCTACGGCACGAGCGCTGAGGCGATCATCCGTCGCAGTGTGGCGACCTCGGATGCGCCCCTCGCCGCCGCGCCCGACTACTCGCGCGCCGAACTGCGGCACCTCGTCGAGACCGAGCAAGTCGTTCGACTCGTAGACGTGCTGCTGCGGCGCACGTCGCTCGCCTTCCGCGGGCTCGTCACCGATGCCCTGCTGCTCGAGCTCGCCGAATTGCTCGCCGACTCGCTCGGTTGGGATGCGAAGCGTCGCGCCCAGGAGGTCGACGATGCCAGGCTGTACCTCGCCGACCGGCACGGAATCACGCTCGACAGCGCACCGTCGCGCTCTCGCAGAAAGGGCTGAGCCATGAGCCACATCGTTGCGATCGATCAGGGCACCACGAGCACGCGTGCCGTGATTGTTGACCACCACGGCGCGATCGTCGCTGTGGGGCAGCACCCGCACGAACAGATTTTTCCCAAGGCGGGGTGGGTCGAGCACGACCCGCTCGAGATCTGGCACAACACGCAAGAGGTCGTCGGCCAGGCGCTCGGCAAGGCGGGAATCACGCGTCACGAGGTCGCCGCGATCGGCATCACGAACCAGCGCGAGACCGCCGTCGTGTGGGATCGCGCGACGGGCCAGCCCATCTACAACGCGATCGTGTGGCAAGACACGCGAACGCAAGACCTCGTTGATGCGCTTGCCGCCGACGGTGGCGTGCGGCGCTTCGCCGACATCACCGGCCTGCCCCTCGCCACCTATTTCAGTGCCACCAAGATCGCGTGGATTCTTGACCACGTCGAGGGTGCCCGTGCGCGCGCCGAAGCCGGCGAACTGCTCTTCGGCACGATCGACACCTGGCTGCTCTGGAACCTCACGGGAGGCGTCACCGGCGGCGTGCA
>NZ_JANRKZ010000025.1:0-6156 GCF_033763155.1 Microcella sp. | reverse complement strand
CTCGGCGGCTGCAGGTCAGCGGAGTGCGCGAGCTCGCCGACGCCTCGTTGAGCTACAACAGTTTGCCCGGGTGGGACGGCGTTGGCCGGCTCGAGCCCATTGTGCACCTCACGCGCGCAGTCTGGCGGGCTCGCGCGATCGGAGACATGTGGTCGTACATGCTCGTTGCCGAGGGCGCCATCGACATCGCGGCTGAGTTCGACTTGCAGCCCTACGACATGGCTGCCCTGCAACCGATCGTGGAAGAAGCGGGCGGACGCTTCACGTCGGTCAACGGCGAGTCGGGTCCGTGGCACGGCAGCGCGCTCGCCACGAACGGACTCTTGCATGATGAAGTGTTGCGACGACTTCAGGGCTGAGTAGGCTCTGTAGCGTGCGCCGATCGCAGCACCCTCGGCGCCACGTCCACCCCGCCACCCAGAGTTGAATCGAGCACTCATGACTATCGACACGACTACGCGCCTCACTCGCGCTCTTGCCATCGTCGCCATCGCCTCTGCGGGCGTCGCGCTGAGCGGCTGCAGCATCCTTTCTCAGTTCACGGGCGGCGGCACCGCCACTCGTGACGACAGCGGCGAGGTCGTCGAAGGCAACGACAACACCGACGTCTTTACCCTCCAGGTGGGCGACTGCCTCAACGACGCGACGGCCGCTGAGACGGTCGAGACCATTCCCACCGTGCCGTGTGACGAGCCGCACGACAGCGAGATCTACGCCTCGATCATCATGGAGGGCGACGTCTTCCCGGGTGAAGACGCCACGATCGCCCAGGCTGACCAGGCGTGCCTCGACGCCTTCGCGGGCTTCGTGGGCATCGACTACGCCGACTCGCTGTACTACTACAGCTACTACTTCCCGACCGAGGGCAGCTGGGCTGGCGGCGACCGCGAGATTCTCTGCACGATCTACGACGAGGCCGGCCAGACCACGGGCTCGCTGCAGAACATCGGGCGCTAAGCGTTTCGCCCATGACCATGACGCTACGGCGACGGCTACCGACCGCGGTTTTCGCGGCGGCAGCCGTCGCCGTGGCTGTTTCTGGATGCTCACTCTTCGGTCCCGTGGCGTCGAACACGCAACCGGTGCGCGACGACAACGGCGTCATCGTCGACACCAATGAGCAAACCGATGCCTTTGAGCTCGTCGTCGGCGACTGCCTCAACGATGCGAGTGCAACGGGCGAAGTGCAGACGGTTCCGACCGTGCCGTGTGACGAACCCCATGACAGCGAGATCTATTCGGCCCATCTGCTCGGCGAATCGACCTACCGCGGCGACGACGTCATCATCGCCGAAGCCGAATCGCTGTGTCTTCCCGCTTTCGAAGAGTTCGTCGGCGAGCCTTACCTCGACTCGCGCTTTGACTTCAGCTACTACTACCCCACCGAGGCCAGTTGGGCGAACGGTGATCGCGAAGTGCTCTGCGTCATCTACGACCCCGCGGGGCAAGTCACCGGCTCGCTGAAGGGCGTGACCGACTAGCGCTCGTCGCTCACGCGAATGACGGCCTTGCCGCTCACCTGCTGGTGAGCGAGCCGATCGATGAGGGCGAGTGCCCCGTCGAGGGGCGCCACGTCGTCGATCGCCGCACGAAGCGTGCCCTGCGCGAGCATGTCAAGCAACGTCGCGAGATCGGCGCAGTTCTCGCGCTGCACCACGGCGGTCAAGCGGTGCCTGGCCCACGGGTCGAGCATCATGGCACGCAGTTGACGGTCGGCTCCCCGCAGCAGAGGGCCGCCCGACTGATCGGCTCCCACGATGACCAGAGTGCCCCGCTCCGCGAGCGCCTGGCGCAGCACGTGCAGCGCACGGCCATCGGCCGCGTCGATGATGACGTCGAACAGGCCCCAGTCAGCCGGGTTGGGCGTGACGCGATAGTCAATGACCCGCTCGGCGCCCAGCGAGCGAACGAACTCGGACTTCGCGGCACTGGCGACTCCGGTCACGCGCGCGCCCGCGGCAGCGGCAAGCTGGGTCATAAACGATCCGACCCCACCACCCGCGCCGATGATCAGCACGCTCTGGCCCGGCTGCACGCGAGCACTGTCACGCACGGCCTGCAGAGCGGTGCCGGCCGAGACCGGCAGGCTCGCGGCATCCGTCATCGAAACGGTGTCGGGGATGCGCGCGAGTTTGGCCGGCTTCGCCACGACGTACTCGGCGAAGGCGGCCGGCGCGGTGCCGGCCACACGGTCACCGACCACGAAGCCTTCGACCTGCGCTCCGACTGACTCGACGACGCCCGCAAAGGCGAGGCCGATGATCGGCTGGCGAGGCGTGCGCAGGCCGATCACGGCGCGCACGACCAGGGGGTCACCCGTCATGAGGTGCACGGTGCCCGAGTCGGGGCTCACGGCCGCGACGCGCACGCGAACCTCGGCCGGGCCGGCCACGGGAACCGCCGCGGTTCCGATGCTCACGACCTCGACGCCGCCGTAACCGTGTTGCACGATGGCAGTCATTGCGGTGGGGGCGGTGTTTGTCATTCGGACTCTCCCGTGGGTGCTGGTGCTGCCGAAGCGCCCGGGTACGTGAAAACCTCGTCGAGCCGCACACCGAGCGCATACGCAATCTGAAACGCGATCTCGAGCGAGGGTGAGTACTTGCCTTGCTCGATCGCGATGATGGTTTGGCGTGTTACGCCGACGCGCTCCGCGAGTTCGGCTTGCGTGAGCTCTCCGGCGGCGAATCGCAGCGAACGGATGTTGTTGGTCACGCTAGTGGGCTTCACCATGCGGGCACTCCCCGACGGTAGAGGGCGATCTTCGTGACGGTTTCGAGAAGCGCCGACAGGAAGAATCCGAGGTAGAGCACGTTCGCGATCCAGAACGGATCGAGTTCGAGAAGCGCAAAGACGAGTGCCGCGAAAGCACCAGCGACGAGAAAGCCGCGCGACGTGAATTCGGCACGCGCCTTGATCTGCTTGTCGCGAATGTCGGTCTCGTGGCCATCTTTGTGGGTCACGATGCCGACGATGATCGAGACGATAATCATCACGACGATCGATGCACCGATGGTCCACAGCATCGCGTCAACATAGGGCGTCTCGGGCATCGGGGTCTCGGCCGCCCGCGTGAGCAGAACGGTCACATACACGGCGAACGACGCGATCGAGACGACGAGCCCCACCCACGCGACGCGTTCTTCGTAGTTCATGTCGTCAATGGCCACGAGGGCCTCCCTTCGGTCATGTCAAGAATCCTTGACATAACCGAAGGTAAAGCATTGATTACATCATGTCAAGTTTGTTTGACTTTGCTCTTGTGAGCGAGGGCCGCCGGTCGACGTGGCTGCAGCACTGCCGCGGCCAGTCCCGTCAACATGATCGCGCCGCCGATCAACTCGGTCATAGACGGCACTTCGCCTTGAACGAGCCACGCGGCCAGAATTCCCACCACGGGAACCAGCAACGTGAACGGCACGACCGCGCTCGTCGGGTAGCGCGCGAGCAGTGAGTTCCAGATGCCGTAGCCGACAAGGCTCGCGAACACCGCCGTATAGACCGTGCTCGCGATCGCGACCCACGAGAGCCCCGTCAGCGCCTCCCAGACGACCGGGGGTGAATCAACAATGAGTGACAGCGCGAGGGCCGGCAAAGGAACCACGAGGCCCGACCACACGACGAGAGAGAGCCCCGAGCTGGCTTGCGCCCGGCGGGCCAGAACGTTGCCGATCGACCACGACAGCGCGGCGCCGAGCGTGATGATGAGCGGCAACCACGGTGCCGCCTGCGCGTGGCCGATGATCACCAGGGCGAGGCCAACCATCCCCACGAGCACCCCGATGAGCTGCCGCACCGTCGGGCGTTCGCGCAGCACCAGCGCTGCCACGATGAGCGAGAACATCACCTGGGTCTGCAGTAGCAGAGACGCGAGGCCCGGGGGCATGCCCAGCGCGAGCGCCAGGTAGAGCAGAGCGAACTGTCCGAGGCTGAGGAATCCGCCGACCAAGAGCAGTTGACGCCATCCGATGGCGGGCGGCTTCAGAAAGAAGACAGCCGGAACACAGACCACGAGAAAGCGCAGGGCGAGGAAGACGAGAGGAGGAACATCCGCCTGCCCCGCATCAATGACGACGAAGTTGGCGCCCCAAATGACGACGACGAGCAGCGCGAGCAGCGAGTGCCGCAGGCTCACGGCTTATCGACGATCTCCTTGCCCAGCGGCAACAGAGCAACCGGGACCATCTTGAGGTTCGCCCACGCGAAGGGGATGCCGATGATCGTGATCGCGAGGGCGATGGCCGACGTGATGTGGGCGATGGCCAACCACCAACCGGCAAGAATCACCCACACGATGTTGCCGAGCACCGACCATGCGCCCGCCGACGGCTTCTCGACCACCGTCTTGCCGAACGGCCACAGCGAGTAGACGCCGATGCGCCATGCCGCGATGCCCCACGGGATCGTCACGATGAGAACGAACATGACGAGAGCCGCGAGGGCGTAGCCGAGAAAGAGCCAGAAGCCCGAGAGGATCAGCCAAATGATGTTGAGCAGAGTGCGCATGCCTCTAGTCTGGCGGCTCGCCGGGCGAGTCGCGACTCGAGGGGCCGCGCGTTAGAGTCCGAGCGTGGGGTTTGCGGTGCGCATGGCGTCGAGCGCCGAGCCGGTAATCGCGCCGGTCAGCGAAATGCTGGTGCCATTGCACGCGATCAACACGTCTCCGGTGAAGAGGTAGGTCGCTCCAATGCTCGAGACGGCCCCCTCTCCTTCCAATTCGAACGCGGTGACGGTGCCCATCGTGGTTGACGCAAATCCCGCCGCCGAGAGCTCCGCCTGGAGCGACGTGCGCGTGTCGGCCGTGATTGACGCGACAGCGAGAGCAAAGAACCCATCGGAGTTCGGCACGGCCCACGCACACGCGCGGAAAGTCTCGGCGCCGACGAGGGCTCCTGTCACGCCGGGGACGTCGAATCGGACGGGATACTCGGTAGCGGTCATTTCACCGCGAGACTCGGTCGACTCGGAGAACTGAGCCTTCGCGAGCGCCAGGGGCACCAAGGTCTCGCACTCCGGAATCGTCAATGCCTCAACGACCGGCTCGACAGTCGGCTCCACCGTTGGCGTCGGCGACTCTGTCACCGAGGGTGAAGCTTCGGGAGTGGACGGCTCGGCCGCCGGTGTGCATCCTGCCAACACGAACACGATGGCAACAGCGCCGATGAGAACCCGACCAGGCATGAGACATCCTTTCACCACGTGCACACGACAATATCGGCCGTTCGAGCTGAGGCGCCAGGGGCACGTGCAGTCGTGGGTCTCAACAGTGCGTGACAGCAACCAGTGGTGGAGATGGGGGGAATTGAACCCCCGTCCATCGCTGTGAGCCAGAGCCTTCTACGGGTGTAGTCTGCTGAATCGTTCTGCTCGGCTCCGACCTGTGTTGCAGACCCCTAGGTCGACGAGCCCAGCCTCAGTGAAAGTCCCACGTGCACCTGAGACGCAGGCACGCAGCAAGTCTCCTTCATGACGCCAGACACCGGGGCGGAGACGAACCCGGGCTGACGGACTTATCTACTCTGCCTTAGGCGGCGAGAGCGAAGTCGGTGCGCTTAGCATTGGCACCTGTTGTTTGCAGAGATCGTTTACGAGATAACCCTGCATCCTCGACCCGCTTCTCACCGTTTCGCAGGCGATGTCGAAACCGATCATCCCCTCGGTCGCCGCCATCGCGGCCCGACGGATCGGGCGCGCAGCAGGGGCGGGTCGTTGTCACGCACTGTGGAGTTGCCGAGCCCGGGCGAACCGGGCGTTCATGCGCCGTTTCAGACGCAGCCCTACAGTATACGTCACGACCGACCTTCCCTCGAAGGAGCATCCATGACCGCCCTCACTCTCACCGTGCGCGGCAGCGCCCGCGCCGAGCTGGCCCCCGAGCGCGCCACCGTGCGGTTCACCGTCAGCGCCGACGGGGCCGAGCGGGATGCGGTGCTCGAGGCTGCTCGCACCGCCCTGGCCCGCACCACCGCAGCGCTCGAGTCGCACGCCGCCGCGACCACCGCCGCCTCCACCACCGCCACGGCCGCGCTCGAGTGGTCGGTCGACCAGCTCGCGGTGAGCGCCCAGCGGCCGTGGACGAACGATGGCAGCCAGGCGCCGCTCGTGCACCGGGCGAGCGCTCAGGGTCGTGCGGTCGTGCCCGGAGACGGCGCCGCC
>NZ_JANRKZ010000024.1:0-4332 GCF_033763155.1 Microcella sp. | reverse complement strand
TCGTTGCCTGCCGCACGAACCGTGCTGGGCACCCTTGCCGAGAACCTCGACACCTCGACCGAGACGGGCGCCCTGCGACGATTTCCGTCGGCCGAAGCGATCGCTCGTCGTGGGGCGAGCGTGTTGCGGGGCCCCGAACGTCGCGTGCGGACGATCGTCGACACCGCCGAAGCCTTGGCGAGCGGTGATTTAGTCGTTGATGTCGGCCTGTCGACACTCGAACTGCGCGAACGACTCATGCGGATGCCCGGCATCGGTCCATGGACGGCCGACTACGTCGCCCTGCGCGTACTCGGCTCGCCCGATCTCTTGCTCGACACCGATCTCGTGCTGCTGCGCTCGCTCAGTGCTCGGGGCGCGGCGTCAACCGCACGGGAGGCTGCCGCGCTGGGCAGGCGCTGGGCGCCGTGGCGCAGCTACGCCACCCTGCACTGGTGGCGCGCCGCACCACCTCCCGCGCGTCGAGCGCCCGCCCCTAGTTCTCGGGCGCGACCATCGGCAACGGAATAGCGCCGGTCGCTGGAACGACACCGCTGAGACGCTCGGGCGAGAGCACTTTGGCGATGTCGTCGGCCGTCATGAGACCGCGCTCAATCACGAGTTGGCGAATCGGCACCTTTGAGGCCAGAGCCTCGTAGGCGAGCGCCGCCGACTCTTGATAGCCGATGTAGGGGGTCAGTGCCGTGACAACGCCCACGCTCGCTTCGACCATCTCGTGCAGTCGATCTTCGTTGGCCGTAATGCCGTCGATGCAATTGAGGCGCAACGTGCGGCACGCGTTCGACATCCACGCCAACGACTGCATGATGCTCGTGGCAATCACGGGTTCAAAGGCGTTGAGCTGCAGCTGACCGCCCTCGACGGCCGCAGTGACAGTGGCATCGGCACCGATGATCGAAAAGGCGACCTGGTTGACGACCTCGGGAATCACGGGGTTGACCTTGCCGGGCATGATCGAGCTGCCGGCCTGGCGGGGCGGAAGGTTGATCTCACCAAAGCCCGCCTGCGGCCCGCTCGACAGCAATCGCAAGTCATTGCAAATCTTCGAGAGCTTGACGGCCGCGCGCTTGAGGGTTCCCGAGACGGTCATGAAGATGCCCGTGTCGCTCGTCGCCTCGATGAGGTCGGGCGACGTCACCATCGTGTAGCCCGAGATCTCGCTCAAGTGGCGACGCACGGCTTCGGCGTATCGCGGGTCGGCGGTGATGCCCGTGCCGATTGCCGTGGCACCCATGTTGATCTCATTGAGCCACGGAATGATCTCGCTCAACCGCTCTTGATCTTCGCCCAGAGTCGTGGCGAAGCCGCGAAACTCTTGGCCCAGCGTCATCGGCACCGCATCTTGCATCTGAGTTCGGCCGACCTTGAGAATCTGCGAAAACTCCTGGCCCTTGGCCGCAAACGAGTCGATCAGCAGTCGGTGCTCATCGAGCAGGCTCTTGAGGCTAAACACCATGGCGAGCTTGATCGCCGTCGGATACACGTCGTTCGTTGACTGGCTGCGGTTGACGTGATCGATGGGGTGAAAGTTGGCGTAGTCACCCTTCTCGTGGCCCATGAGCTCGAGACAGCGATTCGCAATGATCTCGTTGGCACACATATTGGTGCTCGTACCCGCACCACCCTGTAGCACACCGAGCACGAACTCGTCGTGCAACTCGCCATCGATGATCTCTTGGCAGACCTGGTCGATGAGGTCGGCCCGCACGGCGCGAATGACCCCGATTTCTTTGTTCGCGCGCGCGGCCGCTTGCTTGACCATCGCGAGAGCGATCACCAAGTTGGGGTGGTTCGAGAGCGCGCGGCGCGTGATGGGAAAGTTCTCGAGGGCCCGAGCAGTGTGGATTCCCCAGTAGGCGTCGGCCGGAATCGGCATTTCGCCGAGAGAGTCGCGTTCGAGCCGCATGGGGCGCGGAGCATCCGCGTCTTCATCCATGCCGGGTCGGTAGATGGGAATGCCGTCGTCACTCGTGGTGAAACTCGGGCCAGGGCCAGTGGTGCGCACCATTGCGGATGCCTCTTCCTTGAGGGTCTTCGAACAGTTGCGGTGGCGGCTCAAGCCTATCGGGCGGCCCGCACCTGCACGCGCGCCGTCACGAGATGTTCGGGAACGGGCGTGTGCGAGATCACGAGAACGGCCCGCTCGGGGCCGGCTGCCGCTCCCAAGAGCTCTTCCAACAGGCTCTCGGCCCGGTCAGGATCGACATTCGCCGTCGGTTCATCGAGCACGAGCACGGGAGCGTGGCTGAGCAGAGCACGAGCGAGTGCGATGCGCTGCGCCTCGCCCCCGCTCACGAGGCGTCCGCGTTCACCGACGGGCGCATCGAGCCCGCCGCGCTCACGGCACCACTGAGCCAAGCCGACACGGTCGAGCACCGCGAGCAGGTCGTCGTCAGTCGCGTCATCACGGGCGAAGATCAGGTTCTGACGGATGCTCTCGTCAAAGAGATGGGGACTTTGCTCGCACAGCACCACGTGACGGCGCACCTCATCAGGGTGTAGATCGTGCACGTCGACTCCCCCGAGCCGGTACTCGCCCTCATGGTCGAGAAAGCGCACGAGCACGTGCGCCAGCGTGGTCTTGCCCGCACCACTCGAGCCCTCGACGACCACCCGGTCTCCCGGCGCGAGGTCGAGCTCGATGCCCGCAATGGCGGGGTTCGCGTCTCCCGGCCACCGGGCGCTCACTCCGCGCAGGCGGAGCGTCAGCGGACCGTCGGGAACCGACGCGAGAGCCTCGGGAACAACCGGCAGTTCGGCGGGAACCTCGTCGGGCACAATGCTCGCGAGGCGATCAGCACTTGCCCTCACGCGCCACCATGCCGAGAGAACTCCCGGCAACGCGGCGACGACCTCGAACACGGCCAGCGGAACGAGCACGAGCAAGACCAGTTGCGGGCCGGTCACCGACGCCGCAGAGAATTCGGGCCCAGTCACGAGAAGCGCGGCGAGTAGCGTGAGCCCGGCGCCGAGAGTGAACAGGGCAGCGACGCTCCCGGCTGCCGCCGATTGCCGCGACTGTGCGCGCCGCAGCTGGGCGTCGAGCTCGAGCACGCGTTCGCGCTGGCGCAGGTCAACCCCAAAGGCTCGCAGGGTTTCCCACCGCGCGACGTACTCGACCACCGCATCCGCAAGGGCAGCCCGCAAGGGCGCGATGCGCAGGTCGGCATCACGGCTGAGGCCCACCATCACGAGGGTCGCGACGGTTGCCGTCACCACGAGGCCAACGAGCAGCACAGCGCCCGCGGGCGCAGACACCCACCACACGCCGATGACGCTCAGCGCCGCCACAACGCTTGCCGTAACGAGTGGTTGCAGAACGCGGAGGGGAAGGTCTTGCAGAGCATCAGCATCGCGCACAAGTGTCGTCAGCAGATCGCCGCGCCGAACGCCGCGAAGACCATCGGGGGCCACGGGCAACAGCCGTCGAAACACTCCAACGCGCACCGTGCTCAGCGCACGGAAGGCCGCGTCGTGAGCGACCAGCCGTTCGACATAGCGAAAGACCGCGCGCCCGAGCGCGAATGCTCGCACGCCCACGATCGCAAAGCCGAGAAAGAGAATGGGCGGTTGCTCGGCCGAGCGCGCGATGAGCCACGCGCTCGTAGCCAAGAGAGCAACAGCGGAGGCGCTCGCCAGCACACCCAGGGCAAGGGCAGGTGCGAACGCGCGCATCGGAGGCACGGATGCGCGCAGCACGCCACGACGGCTACGGCGGGCGGCGATGGTCATCGTCGTCATGAGGTCGACACCTCGCTCGCGTCGACCGCACGGCGCGCGGTCGTGATCTCAAGCACCTCGTCGGCGGCCGCCATCACCGCACGACGGTGAGTGACGACGATGACGAGTCGGCCCTCGCGCGCGAGTGCGCGCAAACCAGCGATCACGATGCGCTCACTCGCCGCGTCGAGTGCCGATGTCGGCTCGTCGACAAGAACGACGCGGCAGTCACGATCGATCGCCCGATAGTGCGCTCGCGCAAGAGCGACCCGCTGAGCCTGGCCCCCCGAGAGGCCATCGCCCGCGGCGCCCAGCACGGTGGCGCGGGGCACATCGCCGGCGCCCGCCCACAGCAGTGATGCCGTCACGCGCGCCGGGTCAACAGAATCTGCGCCGAGAGCCACAACCTCGTCGAGCGAGCCTCCTGTGAGGTCGGCACGTTGGCCGCTCCACGCCAGACGTGAGATGCGGTCGGCCGGAGACACGGGTAATCCGTCAAGTTCGACCACGCCCTCGTGGTCAACCAGACCGAGCACCGCTCCGAGTAACGAGCTCTTGCCGGCGCCGCTCGGCCCGGTGATGGCGAGCAGGGTGCCGGGCATCCACGACGCC
>NZ_JANRKZ010000023.1:0-4272 GCF_033763155.1 Microcella sp. | reverse complement strand
GACCACAGCCCCGCCGCCGCGCCCGCCGCGCTCTGCCGCACAGGTGTATCGGCAATCGCTGTGGTTGCTCACGAGCCGTGACCTCAAGGTTCGGTACGCGACCTCGTTTCTTGGCTATCTCTGGTCGGTTCTCGACCCGCTCGTGATGGCGGTCATCTACTGGTTCGTCTTCACCCAGGTGGTTGATCGTACGATCGGCTACGAGCCTTACATCGTGTTCTTGCTCGCGGGATTGCTGCCGTGGATGTGGTTCAACGGAGCGGTCGGCGACGCAACCCGCGCCTTCACGAAAGACGCCAAGCTCGTGCGGTCGACCCGAATTCCCCGCACGATCTGGGTCAACCGCATCGTGTTGTCGAAGGGCATCGAATTCATCGCGGCCCTGCCGGTCATCGTGATCTTCGCGATGATTTTCGGGGCCCAGCCGACGTGGGGTGTGCTCTGGTTGCCCGTCGCCATCGTTCTGCAGGGCATCTTGACGGTCGGGCTCGGGCTCATCATCGCTCCGCTCGTGGTCTTCTTTCGAGACCTCGAGCGTGCGGTCAAGCTCGTGTTGCGGTTCTTGTTCTACGCCTCGCCCATCATCTACGGCCTGGGCGACTTGCCCCACGGCCTCGACTTCTGGGCGTCGTTCAACCCCCTTGCGGGCATCATCTCGCTATACCGAGCCAGCTTCTTTCCTGAACAACTGGATGCCCGCGCGGTGATCATCGCGGCCGCCATGAGCCTCGGCATTCTCGCCGTCGGCATCCTCGTCTTCCGCCGCATGGTGCGCGCCGTCTTGAAGGAGGTCTAGTGGCCGCGGACACCGTTATTCGCGTGGCAGACGCCGGCATCCGCTTTCGGCGCAATCGCCGCGGGCGCCGATCGTTCAAAGACCTCTTCGCGGGGTCGCAGCGACGGTCTCGACCCGATGAGTTCTGGGCCTTGCGCAACGTGAGTGTCGAGGTGCGCGCCGGTGAAGCCATCGGCGTCGTCGGCCGAAACGGTCAAGGCAAGTCGACCCTGCTCAAGCTCGTCGCCGGGGTCATGCTTCCCGACGAAGGCACCGTTGACGTGCACGGGGGCGTCGCGCCCCTCATCGAGATCACGGGCGGATTCGTCGATGACCTCACCGTGCGCGAGAACCTCTACCTGACGGCGGGCTTGCACGGCATGTCGAAGCGCGAGATCGACCAGCGCTACGACGAGATCATCGACTTCGCTGAGCTGCGCGACTTCGTCGGAACCCCCTATAAACACCTGTCGAGCGGCATGAAAGTGCGCCTCGCCTTCTCGGTCATTTCGCGACTCGAAGAGCCGATCTTGCTCGTCGACGAAGTGCTCGCCGTCGGCGATAAAGCGTTTCGCGACAAGTGCTATGCCCGCATCGACCAGTTGCTGGCGGGCGGGCGCACGCTCTTCTTCGTTTCACACAATGAGCGTGACCTCAAGCGCTTCTGCACGCGCGGGCTCTATCTCGACAAGGGATCGCTCGTGCTCGACGGCGCTATCGGCGACGTTCTCGATGCGTACAACCGCGACTACGGCACGGGCATCACGAGCACCGTCGTCGACTAGTCGCCCGAGGCGCTCTCAGTCGCGGCTCGTACACTGACCGCGAACGATCTCTGGAGGTTGCGGTGACTCTCACCCCGAGCGAGAACGACGGCGCGACCGAGCGCGAGCCCCTGCAGGGCATCCCGATCGACGACGACGAGAGTGTTACGGCCTCGACCGAGGTGGCCGTTGTCGCCGCCGACCCCGTTCTCGTGCGGGCGCTGCGCGCCGCGATGTCGGCGCAACGTCCGGCCGTGTTGCTGCACATCCGCTCGATCCGTCGGCAGTATCCCGCGGCCACACCCGAGCAAGTCATCATGATTCTCGAGCGTCGTTTTCTCAACAGCGTCACGATTACGGGCGCGGGCAGCGGCGCGGCATCGCTCATTCCCGGCGTGGGCACAGCCCTCGGGCTCACCGTGATCGGGGTCGAGACCGTGGCCTTCTTCGAGATGACGGCCCTGTTTGCGCAGTCGGTTGCTGAGATTCACGGCATCGTCGTCGACGATGAAGAACGCGCCCACAATCTCGTCATGGCGCTCATGCTCGGGGGGCCCGGAAAAGAGCTCGTGCAGCAATTCGTGGGGCAAGCAACGGGCCGTGGCCCCGACCGCACGCAGTACTGGGGTG
The DNA here is from genome assembly GCF_033763155.1 of Microcella sp. Taxonomy (GTDB): domain Bacteria; phylum Actinomycetota; class Actinomycetes; order Actinomycetales; family Microbacteriaceae; genus Microcella. The sequence continues at coordinate 2,103 of NZ_JANRKZ010000023.1, read as the reverse complement.
AGTCGATCACGGCCGGAATGCCCAAGGCCCTCGTCGGGCTCTTGAACAAACGGCTGCGCGACGAGCTCGTCAAGAGCATGGCGGTCAAGCAAGGCGGCAGCATGGCTGGCCGGCTCGTTCCCTTTGGCATTGGCGCGGTCATCGGTGGTGCGGGTAACCGCCTCATCGGCGGCAAGGTTGTGCGCACCGCTCAGCAAGCGTTTGGGCCCGCTCCCACGCGGTGGCCGGCCGAGCTCGACCAGCTCAGTCCCCCGAAGGAGCCTCGTCTTCGTCGTCTTCGTCGTCGAACGGGTTCGACTCCGATGTAATCGGGTCGTGTGCGTGGATGGCCGCCACGCGATCCCACTCGGCATACAGCGTCTCAACCGCGGCATGGAATCGCGCCGTGGCTGCTCCCGGAGTCGTGTCGCCGAAGTAGCGCTGCACCCAGCGCGTGAGCTTGTCGTGTGCTTCAGCACTCGTGAGCACCCGATCGATGAGCGGCACGATGTGCGCCGCGTCGTCGACCGTGAGCCACTCGCAGTCGCTCAGGTAGCCCGAGTCGTCGATCTCGGCCTCGGGTGACGCGGGCCGCGCCACCATGATGGGCTTGCCCGTGGCGAGGCGGTCATAGACCATCGCCGAGATGTCGGTGATGGCAACGTCGGCGGCCGAGAGTTGCCAGCCCAGCGCCGACCCCGTGTCGTGCACGTGCTGGGCTGAGGGGTCGGCGGCGTTGGCGCGATCCAGAGCCGCGATGATGCGCCGGTTCGCTGCGCCATACGCGCGGCTCACGACCCCGCTGCGCGGGTGCGGGCGGTAGATCACGCGGTGGCGGCCGGTCGCGAGCAGGGCATCCACCAGGGCCTCACCGTGACTCGCGATCGAGCCGTAGGCCGCGGCAGGTCGGTCACCCTCCCACGTTGGCGCATAGAGCACGACCGTGCGATCGTCGGGCGTGTAGGGCGTGGCACCCGCGAAGTGGTCGGCCTGCGGGCGGCCGATCTCGAGCGTGCGGTGCTCAACGTCGTACGACCACAGCTTGCGCGCCAACCGGTCGCGGGCCGCCTGCCCCGCGACGAAGGCGTAGTCATACGCCTTGTACTGGTTGGTGGTCATGTACATCTTGTCGCTCTCGCCATGGTTGATGAACACGTGCCACATGCGGCCGTAGCGGAACATCTGAAAGTTCTTGGTGTTCTGGTTGACGTAGAACACGATGCGCAGCGGCTGCTCGGCGACGAACTTCTCGAGATCGGTGACCTTGCGCAGATACACGGCAGGAACAGGTGCTTCGTCGAGCAAGGTCATCATCGTTCCGGGGCTGCGGCTGATGATGGCGACCGGATGCTCGCGCGCGAGCTCGGCAAGCGGCGCATACCACTGCCGAATCTGGTAGAGGTTCACGCGCGTGTCGGCGAAGTAGACGGCAATCTCGATGCTGCCGGGCGCGGCCGGAGTCTCGTGCGCAAGCCGCTCGGCGAGCAGAATGCGATTGCGGCGCGAGCGCAGGAGGTCGCGCACGATGCGTCGCGCGGTCTTGTATTGGCTCACGATCTTCATGGTCTTGATTCTTTCAGCGGCGACCCGAGCGGCCCCGCCAATCGGCCACACCGTTACCGACTTGTTCGCAACGGGCGCCGTGAACGGCTGTTCGCCTCGTTGTGCGCCAGTATTCGCCGATCTGGAGGGTGCCGAACGCGCGAGGCGTGACAGAATCGGGCGCGATGGCCCGCTTCACGTTCAGCGCCGGCAACGCGCGCGTTCTCGCTCGCGCCCCGCTGTATGCGCTCGGGGCGCTCGCCGCCGTGCTCGTGCCGCGCAGCCCGCAGCAGTGGGTGTTCGGGTCGGGCATCGGGCTCGGCGAGGGGGCGCTGGCGCTTTACGAGCTATCCGCCGCGCGCGAGCCCGAGCGACGCCTCACGTGGCTCGCGTCGAGTGCCGACGAACTCGCCGCGGCCCGAGCCCGTGGACTTCGCGCCCTGCGCAAGGGTGGGCCACGCGGGCTCTGGGCGACGCTGCGCGCGGGTGTGGTGGTCGTGACCCACGGGTTCGGTGACGTCAACCGCTTCGGTGTGAGCGGCGCACGGGTCGTTCAGCTGTGGCACGGCATCCCGCTCAAGC
>NZ_JANRKZ010000022.1:0-1539 GCF_033763155.1 Microcella sp. | reverse complement strand
GTTGAGAAACGCGTGCCCGGCCTCAGGATATTCGACCACGTCGTGGTCGATGCCGCGAGCGACGAGCGCTGTCTCCAGTTTCGCGGCCGCGCCGCGCAAGCTCAGGTCACGCGCACCGAAAGTGCCGACCACGGGGCACGCGCCGTCGAGGGTTGCATCGAGGTCGTCGGGGAGCATCCCGTAATTGACGGATGCTGCGCCATAGCCGCCCGCCCCCGCCAGCAGCAGCGCAAAGCCTCCGCCCATGCAGAAGCCGATGACCCCCGCCGAACCCGTGGTGTCGTCGCGCTCGAGCAACAGGCGCCGCGCGGCCTCGATGTCATCGAAGGCCACGCCGGTGCCCGACCGCAGCGCGCGGAATGTGGCGACAAGACACCGCCGCGCGCCGCCCCGACTGAAGAGGTTGGGCATGAGCACGAGGTAGCCCATGCCACGCAAGCGCTCGAGGTGGTCGCGCATGGCGTCGTCGATGCCGAAGAGCTCGTGCACGACCACGAGCGGCACGAAGGGCCCGGGGCCGTTGGGCACACCGAGCACTCCCGTGAGCTCACCGCCGCGCGGGTCACCGGGCTGCGGAATGACGATGTCGGTGAGAGTCATGAGCGGATGCGCCCCAGACCCGGAACCAACCGGCCTACACGAGCGGCATACGCCCCATAGTCGGCGTACTGGTCAAGCAGCATGCGCTCTTCGAGGCGCGACTTGACCATGAGCACGGTGAGCAGACCGAGCCAGGCAATGACGTGCAGTGCTGATGCGCCGATGACGGCGAGCCCGATACCGAGCACCAGCAGGCCCGAATAGATGGGGTGCCGCACGAGGCCATAGACCCCGGTCGTGACGAGAACACCGTCGGCGCGCGGCACCGGGCTGGGGGTCAGCGTGCGACCGAGGCCCGCGCCCGCGGCGAGCGCGATGCCGAATCCGACCGCTCCCAGCACGATGGCGATGACCACCACGGCAGGGTCGCGCGGCCAGAGACCGCCCCACGGCAGGAAGGCAAGGAGCAACAGAAAGACAAACTGTGCGCCGACGAGCGACCAGGCCGCGGCCGGGGTCAGTCGAAAGGCGGCGGGCTCGGGTGCAGCATCCATGCCGCGACCCTACGCCCGTTGCCCCCGCGAGCGATGCCTAGCGCCGCGACTTTCTGACCGCGATGAGGTCTTTCTCGTCGACGGGCGCGTACCCGCTCGCACGCTCGTGCGCGTAGTAGTCGCGTGCCTCGTCTTGGCGGGCACGCTCGGCCCCCGTCGCGATGTCTGCGCGAATGTGCTCGTCGGCAAACTCGAAGGCATCGGTGAGCGCGAGCGCGTGCGGGCGCAAGCGCGGCAACAGGCGGTCATCGATGTAGTCGGTGATGGCTTGCGCGCGGTGATCGCTCAACTGGCCGTGAATGATGTACCAGGCCAGGTTCTTCTCGATGAGACCAAGACCGAAGAGATCGCGCAGCCACGTGAGCACCTGACGCGTGCCCTCGTGCTCGACGCGGTCGAGAGCATCGGTGAAGGCCTCCCACTGCAACAGCTCACCGTGCGCCCG
>NZ_JANRKZ010000021.1:0-2268 GCF_033763155.1 Microcella sp. | reverse complement strand
GTGTGGGGCGGCATCATGCTCGTCTCAGGGGTCGCGGCGATGCTCGGCTTCGCGCTGCTCTCGGGCGCGAGCCCCGAGGTCGTCGCCGTGGTCACCACGATCGCGGCGGGCGGCATCATGGCGATGGTCGCCAACACGATGATTCCGGAGGCCTTCGCCGCCGACCGCTCGCTGACCGGACTGTGGGCGGCATTGGGCTTCGCGCTCGCCTTCGCGCTGTACCAGCTGGGCTGAGCCCACACCACCCGGAGTGACCTACGCGCTGAGGGCAGCGCCCGCCGCGTGCAGCCGCGCGATGAGCTCGGGCACCTCGTCGACCGTGCGGCAGAACATCGCCGGCTTGAAGCAGATGCTCGTGTAGCCCTGCTCGACCTGTCGGGGCAGGGCGGCGAGGGCCTCGTCGAGGTCGGCCACCGCATCCGGCCCATCGAAGCGGCCCCGGATGCCCCCCACGAGCTCGAGCTCGCTCATCGCACGCCCGGCCTCGGCCATCGCGCGCTCGAGCCTGGCGAGATCGTCGGCGGTGAGCGTGCCGAACGGGTTGAGACCGGACCCGTACCGCACGAGCCGCCGCACGAGCGGCGGGTGCATGCCCTGCCCGCCGAACCACAGCGGCGGGCCGCCCGGCCGGAAGGGCCCCGGCTCGAGCCACACATCGTCGAAGCGGTAGAACTCGCCCTCGTGCCGCACGGGCCCGCCCCGCCACGCGCGCGCGACGATGTCGAGCTGCTCGTCGAGAATCGCCCCGCGCCGGTGGAAGGGCACGCCGAGGGCCGCGTACTCGTCCTTGTGCCAGCTGACCGTCGGCAGCACGACGAGACGGCCCTGCGCGAGCAGGTCGAGCGTGCCGAGGTCTTTCGCGAGCAGCAGCGGGTGCCGCAGCGGGAAGATGATGGCGCCCGCCACCAGGCGCAGCGTCGTCGTGGCCTGCGCGATGGCCGACATGAGCACGAGCGAGCTCGGCCAGGCGGTCGCCGGGTCTTGGTTGCCGGGGGCGGCGTAGTCGCGCAGGTTCGCCATGACGCCGTTCGCGCCCGCCGAGGGGCCGAGGGCGATGTGGTCGCTGAGCATCACCGCGTCGACGCCGTGCCGCTCGGCGGTCACGGACAGCTCGACGAGCCCGCCCAGGTCGCGCGCGTCGACGATCGCGTCGTTCTCGGTCAGCACCATGACCCAGCGGATGCTCACACCGGCCTCCTCGCCCGCTCGCCAGTCATTCGCTTCCGAATGACTCAGGGAAACGCTAGCGGATGGCGTCCGGGACAGTTCTCCGACGATGTGCGAGAAGGTTCTCGCAAAACTCGCTAGAGTGGGCGAGTGAAGAAGGTCCTTCTCGCGCAATTCACCGTTGCGCCCTCTGGCGCCGAGGTGGTTCGCCAACTCGTGGTCGAGTACGCGCACGCTGTTCGCGCCGAAAAGGGCAACCGACTGTTCGCGCCGACGACCCGTCAAGACGATCCGAACAGCTACCTGATCTTCGAAGAGTACGAGAACGATGAAGCCTTCGCGGTGCACCTCAGCACAGCACACTGTGCGGCGTTCAACGCCGCGATCGCACCGTGGATTCACGGTGGGGCAACGACCCTCATCGAACTCGTCGACATCGAGTCGGTAGGCGGCGCGAACGACTCACGCACGCTCGTCTAGACACCAGCGGGCCGAGGCCCAGCGCCGAGGTGGCGCCGTTAACCGAGCTCGTGCCTCCACGGCGGCTCCGCGCCAGCGCGTGTCACGGTGATCGCGGCACACCGCCCCGCGAACGACAGCAGAGCGTCGACGTCGATCGACGCAAGAGCTCGCTCGCGATCGACGGCGAAGGCGTCGACCACACCCTGATCAACCAACGCTGCGATGATTCCCGCCATGAACGAATCGCCTGCGCCAATCGTGTCGACAATGTCAACGCGCGGCGGTGCGAACTCCACGACTCCGGAGCTCGAGACCGCGATGGTGGATGCTCCCCCATCGGTCACCACGACGAGCTCGGGCCCCCGGCTCAACAGATGCTGTGCGGCCTCAACGAGGGTCATGGAGTCGTAGGCCCACGCCAGATCTTCGGCGCTCGCCTTCACGACCTGCGCGAGCGAGCAGAAGCTCTCGACCCGTTCGCGGGCGAGCTTAACCGAGCCCATGATCTGAGGGCGCAGGTTGGGGTCATAGGTGACGAACACCCCAGCGGCGTGAGCACGAATGAGCGCGTCAACCTGGGTCGCCCCCGGCTCGAGCACCGTCGCAATCGAGCCGGCGTGAATCAAACGCGTCGCGGGC
>NZ_JANRKZ010000020.1:0-4949 GCF_033763155.1 Microcella sp. | reverse complement strand
CGCGACGGCTACCGTCGCGTTCCCGCGACGCAGCGCTGAGCACTGCGCCAGACGGCGCCTTCGTCAACGGCCGTCGGACCTCGTTCTCGCCTTTCCAGGGGCGGGCACGGGATCCGGCGGCCGTTGTCGTGTCGCGGCGGTAGTGCGCCTGCACAGGTCAGCCAGCGCGGGCTGAGTCCGTGCGCGCGACAGCGGGCGATCAGCGCGGGCTGAGGCCGAGTTTGCGGCCCGCGAGTCCGCGGCCGCGCTTCGCGAGTTCGGTGGCGAGTCGCGTGATCGCGTCGCCCGCGGTGTCGCCCGGTCGCAGCACGATGGGGTCACCCGCGTCGCCGCCTTCGCGCAGCGCGATGCTGAGCGGAATCTGCGCGAGCAGCGGCACCTCAAGGCGCGCCGCCGTTTCGGCGCCGCCGCCCGAACCGAAGAGTTCGAGCACGCTGCCGTCGGGCTGAGCGAGCCCCGCCATGTTCTCGACGACGCCGATGACCGTCTGGCCGGTCTGGCGGGCGACGAGTCCTGAGCGTTCGGCCACATCGGCCGCCGCCCGCTGCGGCGTTGTCACGACGAGCACCTCGGCATGCGGCAAGAGCTGCCCGGCTGAGATTGCCACATCCCCCGTGCCGGGCGGCATGTCGAGCAGCAAGACGTCGATGTCACCGAAGTGCACGTCGGTGAGAAACTGCTGCACCGTGCGGTGCAGCATGGGGCCACGCCACGAGACGGCGGTGCGCGCATCCACAAACATGCCGATCGAGATGACGGCGACGCCGTGTGCCCGTGGCGGCATGATGAGCCCGCCGACCTGCGTCGGCTTGGCGTCAGCGATGCCGAGCAGGCCCGGAATCGAGAAGCCGAACACGTCGGCATCGACGAGGCCTACGCTCAGACCCTGGCCCGCGAGAGCGACCGCGAGGTTCGCGGTCAGGGTCGACTTGCCGACGCCGCCCTTGCCGCTCGTGACGGCGATGACGCGCGTGAGCGAGTCGGCCGTGAACGGGTGGCCCGTTGGCCGGTCGCCGCGCAAGCGGGTGATGAGAGCGTCGCGCGTCGCGGCATCCATGACCCCGACGTCAACTGACACCTCGCCGACGCCCGCGACCGTGGATGCTGCGGCCCGCACATCGCGTTCGATTGCGCTCGCGGCGGGGCAGCCGACAATCGTCAGCCGGAGGTCGATCTCGACGCGGTCGCCCTGCGCGCTGACGCGCGGCACCATGTCGAGCTCGGTGATGGGCCGCCGAATCTCGGGATCGATGACCCGCGCGAGCGCCGCCCGCACCGCGATAGCGAGCGGATGCTGCTCGGCGTCGCTCGACGTCGGCCCCGTCATTGCTCGCGGGCGTTGCGCGCGAGGTCGTCGACGGCCGCAGCCTCGGCCTGCGCGACGTTGTCGTCGTCGCGACGATCAAGCTCGTCGAGCAGGGCGCGCAACTCAGAGCGCAAGAACTCTTTCGTGGCCACGTCTTTCATCGCCAGCCGCAGAGCAACGACCTCGCGGGCGAGGTATTCGGTGTCGGCAAGGTTGCGTTCGGCGCGCTGACGGTCTTGTTCGATCTGCACGCGGTCGCGGTCGTCTTGACGGTTCTGCGCGAGCAGGATCATCGGAGCGGCGTACGAAGCCTGCAACGACAAGATGAGGGTCAAGAGCGTGAAGTTGAGCGCGCGCGGGTCGAACTGAGCCTCGGCGGGCGCGACGGTGTTGTAAACGAGCCACACGGTGACGAACACCGACATGCCCACGAGAAACCACGGCGTGCCCATGCCGCGCGCAAACGCCTCAGAGAACCGCCCCATGCGGTCGTTGCCGCTCGAGAGCCGAACGAACGGAGTGCGCATGCCCTTGGGCGAGTCGAGGCGGATGTCGGTGCGTGCCGAGCTGGTCGGCGCCGACCGGCGGCCGAACAATCCACGCGTGTCACGCTGTGCCATTGCTCGCCCTCCTCACCGCGGCAGCACCCCGCTTGCGCGGGGGAACGGGCGTCGAATCGTTGTCGGCACTACGCCAGTCATCCGGCAGCAGGTAGTCGAGCACGTCGTCGATCGTGACGACGCCGACGAGCCGGTGCGCTTCGTCCACAACGGGCAACGAGACGAGGTCGTAGCTTGCGAGACGCCGAGACACTTCGGCCGCCGAGGTCTCGGGGCTTACGGGCTCGACGCTCTTGTCGAGCAGGGTGCCGAGGCGTTCGTGCGGCGGGTAGCGCAGCATCCGTTGAAAATGCACCATTCCCAAGAAGCGGCCCGTGGGCGGCTCATAGGGCGGCAGGGTGACACAAATGGCCGCACCGATGGCGGGCGCGAGCTCGTGGCGGCGGATGAGCGCCAGACCTTCGGCCACCGTGGCGTCGGCCGACACGATGATCGGCTCGGTGGTCATGAGACCACCCGCGGTGTCGGCGTCATACGAGAGCAAGAAGCGCACATCTTCGGCCTCTTCGGGCTCCATGAGGTCGAGCAACGCCTCACCGCGCACCGTCGGCAGCTGAGCGATGAGGTCGGCAGCGTCGTCGGGCTCCATCTGATCGAGCACGTCGGCGGCACGTTCGTCGTCGAGGCGCGACAGAATCTGCACCTGCTCGGCCTCGGGCATCTCTTCGAGGGCGTCGGCGAGGCGGTCGTCAGACAGCTCTTCGGCAACCTCGATGCGACGCGCTTCGGGCAGTTCGAGCAGCGAGGTCGCGAGGTCGGCAGGAAGCAACTCGTTATAGGTGGCCACGAGCTGCTCTGCACTTTGCGGTTGGTCGGTGGCGGCATCTTCGACGACGTCGCTCCACCGGGCAAACAACGTGGGACCCTTCGAGAAGGGCGAGGGGCTCGTGCGGGGCTTGCGCACGAACAGCTGGTCGACCGTCCACTCGCCCGGGCCCGATTCGATGATCGCGACGTCTTCGATGGTCGCAGCGCCGCCTCCGTCGCGCAGCGTGACGGTGCGCCCGACGAGTTCGGCAAGCACGCGCACTTCACCGCCGCGCTGGGCGAATCGGCGCAGGTTGATGAGGCCCGTCGTGATCACTTGGCCGCCGCTCATGCTCGTCACGCGGCCGATCGACAAGAAGACACGGCGACGGCCGGGAACCTCGACGACCAGGCCCACAACGCGCGGAGGGTCATTGCGTCGGTACACCACAAGAGCATCACGAACCCGACCAACACGGTCGCCCGCGGGGTCGAAGACGGCGCACCCCGACAGGCGCGCGACGAAGACTCTTGCGGTGCTCACGGCTCAACCATATCCCGCACTGTCAGAATGGCTCGGTGAGCAATTCGAGCCCTTTTTCCCGGCGGTCGTCGTCGTTAACGACCGTGCCCCGCGGCGACGTGCTGGGGGAGTACGAATCGTATGTCGAAGCCCAGAAGGTGATCGATCGCCTCGCGAAAGCAGACTTTGCCATCAGTGGCATGGCAATCGTGGGCAGTGACCTCAAGACCGTCGAGCGCATCACGGGCCGACTTTCGTATGGCCGCGCGGCGCTCGCCGGGGCCGCGAGCGGAACCTGGCTGGGCCTCTTCTTCGGGCTGCTCATCTTTGTGTTCTCGCCGACGCCCGATTTCTCGACCGTGCTCGCCGCCGGACTCATCGGCGCGGGCTTCGGCATGATCTTCGGCATCATTTCGTACTCGATCGGGCGTCGTCGTCGCGACTTCAGCTCAACCCAGCAGGTCATGGCGAGCACCTACCAGATCATCATCGACCCGAGCCAGACCGCGAAGGCTCGACAGGCTCTCGCGGGTGGCTCGAGCTGGCCGCCGCCGCTGCCGCCTGCGGCTCCTGCCGAGCCCGCGGCCGACGCGTCGGCCGAGGAGAAAGCCAGCGAGAAAGCCAGCGAGCGGGCCGACAACGACCAACCGGCCGCGAAAAGCTAGTGCGCCCGCGGGGCTATCGGCCGCGCATCCATTCTTCGACCTCGTCGGCTGTGCGCGGGATGCCCGCTGACAGGTTCTCGGCGCCGTCGGCCGTCACGAGAATGTCGTCTTCAATGCGCACGCCAATGCCGCGGTATTCCTCGGGAACCGTGAGGTCGTCGGGCTGAAAGTAGAGGCCGGGTTCGATCGTGAACACCATGCCGGCTTCGACGATGCCGTCGGCGTAAAACTCGCGTCGCGCTTGCCCGCAGTCGTGCACGTCGAGGCCGAGGTGGTGCGACGTGCCGTGCACCATGTAGCGGCGGTGATAGCCCGCATCGGGCGCGAGGCTCTCTTCGGCCGAAACGGGCAAGAGCCCCCACTCGGCGGTCTTCGCCGCGATGACCTGCATCGCCGCCGTGTGCACCTCTTTGAAGCGGATGCCCGGCTTCACAATCGCGAACGCCGCGTCGGCCGCCTCGCGCACGGCCTCGTACACCCGACGCTGCACGTCAGTGAAGGTGCCTGACACCGGAAGTGTGCGGGTGATGTCGGCCGTGTAGTAGCTCTCGAGCTCGACGCCCGCGTCAATGAGAATGAGGTCACCCGGCACGACGGGGCCATCGTTGCGGGTCCAGTGCAAGATGCACGCGTGGGGGCCGCTTGCGGCGATCGTGTCGTAGCCGACGGTGTTGCCCTCGGCGCGCGCCCGGCGGTTGAACGTGCCCTCGACGAGTCGTTCGCCGCGCGCGTGCGCGACGATCTGCGGCAGGTCGGTGATCACGTCGTTGAAGCCCTGTTGCGTTGCCGCAACAGCCCGGCGCATTTCGGCGATCTCGAAGGCGTCTTTCACGAGCCGCAGCTCGCTGAGGTCGCGCGCGAGTTCGTCGTCGCGCACGGTGTCGACGTCAGCGGCTCCCGCGAGCAGTCGGGCGGCGTCGAGCTGGTCGGTCAGCGCGCGGTCGGCCTCGCGCACGATGAGCGCGTCGGCTGTGAGAGCCGCGTCAAGCGCCGCGAGCCCGGCCGTGGCGAGTCCGAGGTCGACCGCGACGTCGGCGAGCGAGGGGCGCGGGCCGGTCCAGAACTCCCCAATCTCGGGGTTGGCGTAG
>NZ_JANRKZ010000019.1:0-5897 GCF_033763155.1 Microcella sp. | reverse complement strand
ATGACACCGTCGACCTCATCTTGGGCGACCACACCACGAGCAGTCACCGCATCGCCGACATCGCCCCCGTGCTGCGTGTGCGTCGCGCGCGCCTGCATCGCCTCATGCGCGAGCGCTGGGCGGCATCCGCCGAAATCGCGTGGCGGGATGCCCACGTCACGTTCTGCGGAACCTGCGCCTGGTGCGCCCACGAGATCGCCCGCACCAACGACGTGTGGCAGGTCGCCGGGCTCACCGGCACGCAGTGGACCCGGCTCGCCGCCGCCGGCATCACCACGCTGCCTCAGCTCGCGGGCCGCACGGCGCCCGTCGACGGCATCGGAGCCGCTGCCCTGCAGGGTCTCGCGCTGCAGGCGAGTTTGCAGAGCCAGGCAGCTGGCGCCACGGGGTCAACTCCGCCGGTCACCTACACCGACCTCGCGGCCCTCGGCGCCCTGCCCGCCCCAAGCCCCGGCGACATCTTCTTCGACTTCGAGGGTGATCCGCTCTACACCGAGACGGATCCCGCGCAGTGGGGCCTCGACTACTTGTTCGGTTTCGTCGACGCGGGGGAGCAGTTCACCGCCTACTGGGCGCACAGCTTTGCCGACGAACGCCAGGCCCTGCTCGACTTCGTGGCCGATGTCGAGCGGCGTCGCGCCGAGCATCCTGAGCTGCACATTTATCACTACGCCGCCTACGAGCGCACGCATCTGCGCAGCCTCGCCGCGCGGCACGGCGTGGCCGAGCAGACGATCGACGAGTGGCTGCGCACGGGCGTGCTCGTGGACCTCTACCCGATCGTGAAGCGCGCACTGCGTGTGGGCACGACGAGCTATTCGATCAAGTACCTCGAGCCGCTGTACTTCGCGGGCGCGCGCGAGGGCGCGGCGGTGGCGCGCGGCGACGACTCGGTGGCCGAGTATGTGCGTGCGATGGGGCTGCGAGCGGCGGGTGACGAGGAGGCCGCGCAGGGCATCCTGACCGACATCGCCGACTACAACGAGATCGACTGCGTCAGCACGCTCAAGCTCGCGGCCTGGCTGCGGCAGACCGCGGTCGAGCATGGCGTGCAGCCGGGCGATCACGAGAACCTGCCCGAGGTTCCGCGCGAGCTCGAGCCCTCGCCGCTGCGCGAGCGGCTGCTCGAGCTTGCGGCGAACGCTGATGGCAGCCCCGCCCTCGAACCCGACCGCACGCCCGAGCAACGCGCCTATGCCTACGCGGCCGCGGCGATCGACTACCACCGGCGCGAGCACAAGACCTTCTGGTGGGAGCACTTCGACCGGCTCATCACGCCGCTCGCCGAGTTCAGCGATACGCGCGATGTCTTCGCCGTCAATCCGGATGCCCACCACGAGCAAACCGACTGGGGCATGACCGGCAAGCAACGCTCGCTGCGGCGGCGCGTGCGCCTCGTGGGCACCTACAGCCCCGGCAGTCGCCCGAGCGTCGGCGGCATGAGCGGACCGTTCGCGCTCTATGACCAGCCGAGCCCCTTTGGGGCGCAGAGTCGCGACCCACTCGCGCGCGCCACACGCGGCGTCACGATCGAGGCCATTCACGACGACGGCGTGACGATCAGCGAGACGCTCGCGAAGGGCGTCGAGCCCTACCGCGACATCCCGGTTGCCCTCACGCCGAGTGCACCGCCGCCGGCGGGCCAGCAGAAGCCCGCGATCGAAGAGTGGGGGGCCACGCTCGTCGCGGCCGCGCCGGAGTGGCCGCGCGACGCCGTCGCCGATCTGCTGCGTCGCGTGCCGCCCGTGACACGCTCGGGTCGTCTCGCCGAGGTGCCGCTCGGCGGCACCGGTGAACCCGACCGGGTGACCGCGGTTGTCGCGAGCCTGCGCGACCTCGACCACTCGTACCTTGCCGTGCAAGGCCCGCCCGGCACGGGCAAGACCTACCTCGGCTCGCGCGTCATCGCGCAACTTGCGCGCGACGGCTGGCGCATCGGCGTCGTCGCTCAAGGCCACAGCACCGTCGAGCACATGCTCGCCCAGGTCGTCGACGCCGGCTTGCCCGGCACGCTCGTCGGCAAAGCGAAGCGCTCAGGAGCGACGGATGATGAGCTCGCGCACGCGCGGTTCACGGTGCTCGGCCACGCCTCCCAGTTGCCCGACTTCACCGATGGCCAGACGGGTGGCTACGTCATCGGCGGCACCGCGTGGGATTTCTCGAACCCCAGCCGCGTCGGCCGCCGCAGCCTCGACCTGCTCGTCATCGACGAAGCCGGACAGTTCTCGCTCGCGGCCACCGTCGCGGCTGCGGTCAGCGCGCAACGCTTGTTGTTGCTCGGCGACCCGCAGCAGCTGCCGCAGGTCAGCCAGGGGGCGCATCCCGAACCCATCGACGGCAGCGCGCTCGGCTACCTCAGCGCGGGCCACGACGTGCTGCCCGCCGAGTATGGCTACTTCTTGGCCGAGACGCGGCGCATGCACCCCGCTCTCACCGAGCACGTTTCGCACTTGTCATACCAGGGCGAGTTGCAGTCGCACTGGATCGCGGCGACGCGCGAACTCGCGGGCGTCGCCCCGGGCCTGCACCCTGTGCCCATCGAGCACGAGGGCAACGCGACCTCGAGCGCCGAAGAAGCCGAGCGCGTCGTCGCCATCGTGCGCGACCTCATCGGCCGCGAGTGGTACGGCAACGACCAGGTTGACGCCCCTACCCGTGAGCTTGACGACCGCGAGATCATCGTCGTCACGCCCTACAACGCGCAGCAGCAGCTCATTCGCGAGCATCTCGATGCTGCAGGGTTCACGGGCACGCGCGTGGGCACGGTCGACAAGTTTCAGGGCCAAGAGGCCGTCATCGCGATCGTCTCGATGACGGCGTCGAGTGCGCACGACGTTCCGCGCGGCATGGAGTTTTTGCTCATGCGCAACCGACTCAACGTGGCCATTTCGCGCGCACAATATGCCGCGTACCTGGTCTATTCGCCCGGGCTCATCGACCACTTGCCACACTCGCCACACGGCGTGGCCGAGCTCAGCGCGTTTGTGCGACTCGTCGACGCCGAGCCACCGCGGCGCGGTTAGTCGATCGTGTAGTCGAACTCGCCGAGGCCAACCCAGGTGACGCGAATGAGCGCGGCCGGGCCGACCTCGTCATAGGCCGTGCAGACAAACGAGCTGCCAACGGCGGCGGGAGCTTCGGTCGGGCAGATCACGGAGTAGTTCAGGCCTTGCTGAAGCAGGTCAGCAGAGAGTTGCGATTCGACGACCCGCAGTTCGGTGATGCCCACTTCGCGCGGCACAAAGAGTGACAGCGCGGCCGCACCAACGCCCACGGCAATCGAGAGAATCACGTAGACCCACGTGGGCGCTGTGCCCGTGCCCATCGTGCGGTGCACGTGGATAGCGCGGACGAGTAAGTAGAAAAAGGGCCCAGCGATGACCCACGCGACCGAGGCGCGATGGTCGTGGCCGAGAGCGCCCAGGCGGCGGTAGTCCGAGATCGCGCCGACCACGAGCCATAGCACCGCGAGCGCTGAGAGTCCGCCGATGACATAGGGCGTTGTCGGCAAGGTTGCGCCTTCGGTGAGCCACCAGGCGAGGGCGCCGAAGCCTAAGAAGATGACGGGCGAGAGCGCGAGCATCCACGATCCGCCCGTTGATGCACCCGTCGCGATGCGCGTTGACGCGGCACCGCGCTTCGAGCCCCACGTGCGTGTCATGGGCTCGTAGTCGACACTGGCTAGGTCGACCGACGACGTCTGAGGCTGGGCAAAACCCGTGGCTCCCGTGAACGGCGTGGCGGTCGCCCACGGCGTGCTTGACGGTGCCGACGCCGCGGGTGATGACTCGGCTCCGGGAAACGCCGGTGATGCGGTGGCGGGCGAGATCGACGCAGGAGCGTCGAAACCCGGGGTGCCGGCGATGGCGATCGACCCGGAGGTGGGCGGAACCAGTCGCACGGGCTCACTCACCGGCAGTGACGGCGCGGTGCGACGCCGCGAACCCGGCGTGCTCGCCGAGCCGATCGCGGGGGAGTAGGGCGTGGGAGAGAGCGGAGCCGCTATCGGCCGCTCGGGCGCTGGTGCGGGGGCGAGCGGCACAGCGAGCGGGGGTGGCGGTGCGCTGGCGGCGGCCGTAGGCATGGCCGGAATCGCACTGGTGGTCGCGGCCGGCACCGGGTCAGCGAACGGCGGGGGAACATACGGCGCTGACGGCAGCGGCAGGGTGTTCGACTGCGGCACGCTGGGCGACGGCGGCGTCGACGGGTTGGGCTGCGTGTGTTCGCTCCACGCCGTGCCATCCCACCAGCGAATGAGCGCAGGGTTCACGGCGTCGGCATACCAGCCCGGTGCAACGCCTGAAGCGACCAACTCAACCCCCCTCGGCCAGAATGACAGTGTAGGCCTGAGCCCGTCTCAGTGCCATGTGAGCGCCTCAGAGTCACCCACGAGTCACCCCTGCGGCGCCTGACGGTTGCCTCCTCGCGCGGGGCAGTCTATCGTTCGCGACTATGAGACGAATCGGCTCGATCGTCGCCGATTACGCCTATGTGGGGCGGTCGCGACTGCGCTACTGGCGCTATGGCTCTCGCCCTCCCGCTCCTATCGAGGCGGCGACGGATGCCCCGCCTCCCGTTCTGCTGATCCCCGGCGTCTTCGAGACCTGGCACTACCTCAAGCCCATCCGCGATCGACTGGCGGCCCTCGGGCATCCCGTGCACAGCGTGCCCGAGCTCGGCTTCAATCGTCACCCGATTCCGGAGATGGCTGCTCTGCTCACCGCGTATGTCGAACACCGCGAGCTCACCGACGTGACGATCGTCGCCCACAGCAAGGGCGGACTCATCGGCAAGAGCATGCTCGTGGCCGACGAGCGCGCCACGGTGCGCCGCCTGACTCGCATGATCTCGATCAACACGCCCTACGGCGGCAGCCCGCTCGCACGTTTTGCCATGGGCCCCTGGCGCGAATTCGTGCCCACGCGACCGGTCATCGTCGAACTCGCGGCCGCGTCGAGTGTCAACGAGCGCATCACGTCGCTGTATTCGCGGTTCGATCAGTACGTGCCCGCGGGCAACTCGGTGCTCGAGGGTGCCGACAATGTTCCCCTGCCGTTCGAGGGGCACTTTCGCGTGCTGGGGTTGCCGCCCGTCATCGACGAGGTCGTCGCTCGCGTGCCGCGCACGCGCTGAGTCTTCGGCGTGGATCGTCAAAAAGGTGAAGCATTTTGCGTGTTTGTTTGAGAGGATGACAGCATGCCCGCCGCTGACTCCGCGCCCTCGACGGATGCCCTTCCTGCCCTGAGCCTCAAGCTTGTGCCCGCGGCCATTGTCGTGACGAGCGCGATTCCCCTGTTCGGTTTCGAGAACAGGCTGATCGGCTATCCCTGGCTCGTCATCGGCCTCATCGTTGCCTTTTTCGTTGACCGCGAGCTCATGCGCGATCTCGGCATCATTGCCGCGGGTCTCATCGTTGTGAGCACCGTGAGCGTCAAGGCCGACATCTCGTGGCCCAACTTCTTCTTGCTGGGCTTCGTGCTGAGCCTCGCCGTGGCCGTGCCGTTTGTCATTGATCGGTTCGTGTTCAAGCGGAAGGTCATCCGGTTTCCCTGGCGCAGCGGTCAAAAGTGGCAGCCGTGGGAGAAGTCGTATCTCTTCGCGGTTCCGTTTCTTGGCTGGCTGATTCTGCCGTTCTACTTCATCACCTCGGGTGCCTACCAAAACTGGCCGGCGGTGAGCGAGTGGAGCGAGGTGTTGCGGCTCTTCATCGGCGTCAACGCCGTGGGCATTTGGGACGAGTTGTTTTTCATCTGCACGTGTTACGTGCTCTTGTTGCGACACTTCCGCGTCGTCACGGCAAACATTTTGCAGGCCATCATCTTCGTGAGCTTTTTGTGGGAGCTTGGTTACCAGGCCTGGGGCCCCCTCATGACGATCCCCTTCGCGCTGCTGCAGGG
>NZ_JANRKZ010000018.1:0-5329 GCF_033763155.1 Microcella sp. | reverse complement strand
GTCATCGACATGGAACGCGCGTCGATCGACATGGGTAGCAGCAACCCCGCTGTGGCCGAGAAGGCGATGGCGCAGTACGGGCGGCTCACCGACCGATTCCATGCGCTTGGCGGTTATGCGGCAGAAGCTGAAGCGGCGGCGATCGCGAGCAACCTGAGTCTTCCCGATCGCATCCTCAGCCAGCCGCTCAGCACGCTGTCGGGCGGTCAGCGGCGCCGTATCGAGCTCGCCCGCATCCTGTTCAGCGATGCCGAGACGATGATTCTCGACGAACCGACCAACCACCTTGACGCCGATTCGGTCGTCTGGCTACGTGACTTCTTGAAGGCGTACCAGGGCGGTTTCATCGTCATTAGCCACGACGTGCACCTCGTGGAAGAGACGGTCAACCGTGTCTTTTACCTCGATGCCAACCGCACCGTCATCGACATCTACAACATGGGCTGGAAGCACTACTTGCGGCAGCGTGAGGCTGACGAAGAACGCCGCAAGAAAGAGCGCGCCAACGTCGAGAAGAAGGCAACGTCACTTCAATTGCAGGCCGCACGGTTCGGCGCCAAAGCTTCTAAGGCCGCGGCGGCACACCAAATGGTGGCGCGCGCCGAGAAGATGCTCTCGGGCCTCGATGAGGTGCGCGCGGTTGACCGCGTGGCCAAGCTGCGTTTTCCGGAACCAGCGCCCGTGGGCAAGACGCCGCTGCAAGCCCACAATCTCTCGAAGAGCTACGGCTCACTCGAGATCTTCACGGCGGTCGACCTGGCTGTCGACCGCGGGTCGAAGGTCGTCATCTTGGGGCTCAACGGCGCCGGCAAGACGACCTTGTTGCGCATTCTTGCGGGGGTGGATGCTCCCGACACGGGAACGATTGAACCCGGTCACGGCCTGCGTGTGGGGTACTACGCACAAGAGCACGAGACCCTCGACGTCAAGCGCAGCGTGCTCGAGAACATGATGAGCGCGAGTGAGTCGATCACCGAACGCGAGGCACGCAGTGTCTTGGGATCATTCCTCTTCATCGGTGATGACGTGCAGAAGCCCGCAGGTGTGCTGTCGGGTGGCGAGAAAACGCGTCTCTCGCTCGCGACCCTCGTCGTCTCGAAAGCCAACCTCTTGCTGCTCGACGAGCCCACCAACAACCTTGACCCCGCGAGTCGGGAAGAGATTTTGGGAGCTCTCGCGAGCTACTCGGGCGCTGTCGTATTGGTGAGCCACGACGAAGGTGCTGTCGCAGCACTGAATCCCGAGCGAGTGTTGATCATGCCCGACGGCGTCGAAGATCTCTGGACCGCGGACTACGCCGAACTCATCTCGCTCGCCTAACGCGACTGATTCGACCTCGCATCGAGAATCTCGTCTTCGATGTCGGCGTCGCTGGGGCGTCGTCGCGCGCGCGGCTCGATGGGCACGCCCGTCTCGTCGGCCCGCAGAGCGCGATACTCGTGTCGCAGTGCCCATCCAAAGCCAACGAATCCCAACAGCGCGAAGAGATACCACTGAAACGTGTAGCTCAAGTGCGGACCCTCGTCGGGCGCCGGGCGAAGCGCTGCAGTCGGGCGTTCCGCCGGTGCCGGTGATTCAGAGTCGAGCAGCCCATAGGCACCCGTCACGACCGCGCCGTCATCGATGCGCTCGGCAAGGTCGGGAAGGTGAATGGTGGCGATTTGCCCCTCCGGCGCGCCGCGCCCGGCGATGGTCGGCTCGCCCGGCTTGAGGCGGACAATGACGTCGACTCTTCCTGTGGGCGGCATGGGCACGACGTCGGGGGAGTCCTGGGCCTCACCCGTCGGCAACCAGCCGCGGTTCACGATGAAGACCTCGCCCGAAGCGAGCAGCAGGGGAGTGAGCACTTCGAAGCCAGGGCGACCGGCGAGCGGCCGGTTGCGCACGAGCACTTGCTCGTCGACGAGATACTCGCCCTCCAGCACGACCGGAGTCCATTCCGCCGCGGGAGCGAGCGGGGCATCGCCCGGAAGCACCTCACGCAGTGCGACCGGCGCGGCATCCCAGTTCTGAGCCACCACCCGAATCTCGGCGACGGCCTCAACGCGCCGCGCCCACTGCCACTGTGCGAGACCCACGCACACGACGGCAAAGACCGTCGTGAACGCCAGCCATCCGAGCCAGCGGCGCGTCAGGGCCAGCGAGAGGATGCTCACAACGAGCTATTCTCCCCGCTCAGGAACCCGGTCAACGACAACCCCCGCGGGAGTGATCGTCACGGGAAAGCCGCGCGCATCAACGTAGTCATACAGGTAATCGCGGTGCTCGTCACACGCGAGCCACACTTTGACGCGATCCGGCGTGTGGATGCGCGGGTTGCGCCAGTTGACGGCCCACGTTGCTTCGGCGCGGCATCCGGCACGCGAGCACCGCACGCTCGAGATCGAACCGGGCAGATCCATCACGCCGGTCCACCCGAATACGGGCGGTTGTCGAAGGGAAGCACGGCACCCGGCCGCTCGACCGCTGTTCGCGGTGACGAGACGACGGTGTTCGCGGCGATCACGGCGAAGTAGGGGAGCACGACCGCGCCAAAGGCGGGAATGAGCATCCACCAGCCCGGTGTCACGAAGCACGCGCCAATGCACACCATGCGAATGCCCATCGCGACCGCATACCGAATCATGCGCGCACGCCGCTCGTCGTCAGGCGAGGTTGGCAAGCTCGTGATGGCTGCGGACGTGGGCTTCGACACACCGCGATGGTAGCCCCCGACGTTGCGCATATGCTGGGGAGCCATGACCACCCAGCGCACTGTTCTTGTTACCGGCGGCAACCGCGGCATCGGCTATTCGATCGCCCAAGAGTTCGTGGCCCAGGGCCACCGCGTGGCTGTGACGGCCCGTTCGGGCTCGGGCCCCGAGGGCTCGCTCACCGTGATCGCCGACGTCACCGACTCCGCGTCACTCGACGCCGCTTTCTCGACCGTCGAAGCCGAGCTCGGCCCCATCGAGGTCGTTGTGGCCAACGCGGGTATCACGCGCGACACCCTGCTGCTGCGCATGTCAGAAGACGACTTCACCGACGTCATCGACACGAACCTCACGGGCGCCTTCCGCACCGTGAAGCGTGCGTCGAAGGGGATGCTCAAGGCCCGTTTCGGCCGCATCATCTTGATCTCGAGCGTTGTGGGCCTCTACGGCTCGGCCGGTCAGGTCAACTACAGCGCCTCGAAGTCGGCGCTCGTGGGCATGGCACGCTCGCTGACGCGCGAGCTCGGCGGCCGTGGCATCACGGCGAACGTCGTTGCTCCGGGATTCATCGAGACCGACATGACGGCTGCTCTGCCCGAAGACCAGCAGAAGGCCTACCAAGAGGCCATTCCGGCGGGCCGGTTTGCGACGCCGCTCGAGGTGGCTCGCGTGGTGACGTGGCTGGCGAGCGACGATGCCGCCTACATCAGCGGCGCGGTGATTCCCGTCGACGGTGGCCTCGGAATGGGGCACTAAGCCTTAGCGCAGCCCCACCACCGCGAGCACGGCCGAGAGGTCGCGCTCGGGCAGGCTGACGTGTGCCGCAGCGCGCACGACCGGCTTGGCGTCGAACGCGATCGACAACCCCGCGGTCGCCATCATCTCGAGGTCGTTCGCGCCGTCTCCCACTGCGATCGTGCGTGACAGTGGAACCCCGAACTGGTGCGCCCACTCGCGCAGGGCGTCGGCTTTCGCTGTCGCGTCGACCACCGTGCCGTCCGTTGTTCCCGTGAAACGACCATCGGCCACCGAAAGTCGGTTGGCGCGGTGCGCGTCAAGGCCGAGCTCGAGCGCGATCGGGTCGAGCAACTCGTGGAATCCGCCCGAAACCACGGCAACACATCCGCCCGCCGCGTGAACGGCGGCAACGAGTTCTCGAGCACCGTGCGTCAGGGTGATGCGCGGGGCTACGCGGGCGACCACGCGCGTGTCGAGGCCGGCGAGCAGCCCCACGCGCTCGGCGAGCGATGCGGCAAAGTCGAGCTCGCCCGCCATGGCTCGAGCAGTGATTGCCGCGACCTCAGCGCCTACGCCCGCCTCGTCGGCGAGAAGCTCAATGGCCTCTTGCTCGATGAGCGTCGAGTCGACGTCGAGCACCACGAGAAATGACGCCATGTTCGTGGATGCTCCTGCGCGGCTCGGGGCGACTCAAGCCGCTCTACTCGATGCGGACGCCCTTACCGGCGACCACGATTCCCGTCTCGGTGACCGTGAGGCCGCGAGCGCGGTCGGCGTCGTGGTCGACACCCACCTGGGCGCCCGGGGCCACGACAACCTCTTTGTCGAGGATAGCCCGGCGCACGACGGCACCTGCGCCGATCTTGACCCGCTCGAACACCACGGTGTCGGTGACCTCTGCCGACTCGATGGTCACCCACGGGCCCAACACGCTGCGCTCGATGAGCGAGCCCGAGATGACCGCTCCGAGCGAGACGATCGAGTCGACGACATTGCCGGTATTGCCGGCGGCATCACGCACGAACTTCGCCGGCGGCGAGTTGAGCTGCTGCGAGTAAATCGGCCACTCGGTGTTGTAGAGGTTGAAGACGGGCAAGGCAGAAATCAGGTCTTGGTGAGCGTCGAAGAACGACTCGATCGTGCCCACGTCGCGCCAGTAGAAGCGATCGCGTTCGGTCGACCCCGGAACCTCGTTGTTGTTGAGGTCGTAGACGAAGGCGCGGCCATCACGCACGAACGCTGGCACGATGTCACCACCCATGTCGTGTGAACTGTCGGGGTCATCACCGTCGCGCGTGACGGCATCGACGAGAACGTCAGCGTCGAAGACGTAGTTGCCCATCGAGGCGAGCACTTCGAGGGGCGAGTCGGCAAGCCCGACCGCGTTCTTCGGCTTCTCGTGAAAAGCCGCGATGCGTTGCGGGTTCGCCGGGTCGGTTTCGATCACGCCGAACTGGTCGGCAAGCGAAATGGGCTGACGGATGCCCGCGACGGTTACTCCGGCGCCGTTGGCAATGTGCGCCTCGATCATCTGGCGGAAGTCCATGCGGTACACGTGGTCGGCGCCCACGACGACGACAATGTCGGGCTTCTCGTCGCGGATGAGGTTGAGGCTCTGCAGAATGGCGTCGGCCGAACCCGAGAACCACCGCTTGCCGAGGCGCTGCTGCGCCGGCACGGACGCGACGTAGGCGTTGAGCATGCCGCTGAGGCGCCAGGTCTGCGAGACGTGGCGGTCGAGAGAGTGGCTCTTGTACTGCGTCAGCACGACGAGCTGGCGAAGACCCGAATTGATCAAATTCGACAGCGCAAAGTCGATGAGTCGATAGCCGCCCGCGAAGGGCACAGCAGGCTTGGCGCGGTCGACGGTGAGGGGCATGAGCCGCTTGCCTTCACCA
>NZ_JANRKZ010000017.1:0-1769 GCF_033763155.1 Microcella sp. | reverse complement strand
ACTCTTGGCGGGCCGCAACATCGACTCGGCGTTCGTGGTGCCCACCGTCGCGAGTGCGATCGACCTCGTGGTGCACTGTGAACTCGTGAGGGGCGGCTCGCGCCGAGTGGCCGAGATTGTCGCGCCGACGGGGGTCGTTGTACAGGGCGGCATCGAGGCCGAGTCGCTCTTTGTCGTGCGCGACGGGGTGCTCGAGCCGACGGGCACCTTGCCCGCGCGCGCTGAGCGGTTTGCGGGCGCGGGGCTTGACCCGAGCATCCTGTTGCAGCGGGATGCGACGGCGGGCGCTCGGGCGACCACCAGCCGCGGGGCGCGCGCATGACGCTCGCGGTCGGGTTCTTGCTCGCGGCGGGCGTGTTGCTCGTGGCGTCGCCGTGGCTGTGGCCGCGGCGCGAAGAAGCGCGCACCCAACGCCGCGACGCCCTCGCCCCGCTTGCCGACCTGCTCGCGCGTGCCGGGGTGCCCAGCGTCTCGCCGCTCGTTCTCGTGGGCGTCATCGCGATGGCGGGCATCGCTGGGGGAGCCCTGACCCTGCTGCTCGTGCCGGTCGTGGCCCTCGCACCGGTCGCCGCGGTCGTTGCGGCGACGATTCCCGTGCTGGTGCTGCGAGCGCGGGCCGCTGCGCGCCGCCGGGCGTTGCGAGCGGTGTGGCCCGACGTTGTTGATCATCTGCTCTCGGGCGTGCGCGCGGGGTTGAGCCTGCCGCAAGCGGTCGCGGCGCTCGCCGACAGCGCGCCCGAGCCCGTGCGCGCGCCGTTCCGCGCGTTTCGGCGCGACTACCTGCGCACGGCGCAGTTCACCGAGTGCCTCGACTCCCTCAAGGCGACTCTCGCCGACCCGGTAGCCGACCGCATCATCGAGACCGTGCGCATGGCGCGCGAGGTCGGCGGAACCGAGCTGCCGACGGTACTGCGCTCGCTCTCGCAGTATCTGCGGGCCGACGCCGCGGTGCGCGCCGAGGTTGACGCGCGCCAGTCGTGGGTGCGCACAGCGGCCCGCCTCGGCGTCGTCGCGCCGTGGATCGTGCTGCTCATGCTCGGCACGCGCCCCGAAGCCGCCGCGGCCTACAACTCCGCGGGCGGTGCCGTGCTCGTCGTGGGCGGGCTCGCCGCGACGCTCGTGGCCTACCGGCTCATGATTGCGCTCGGGCGGTTGCCCGAAGAGGGGCGGTGGTTCCGATGACGCCGCAGCTGGGCGCCGCTCTGCTTGCGGGCCTCGGGCTGGGCTTGGGGCTGTGGTTGCTCGTGTCGACGGCTCCGCGCTTCGGGCGCCCGCGACTCGCCACGCGCCTCGCGCCGTACCTTGTCGATGTCTCGGCCGAAGCGCGCGCGATGACCGCCGCGCGGCGCAGTGATCCACTGCCCGTGATCTCAGCCCTGCTCGCGCCGGCCGCCGAAGCCGCGCGCGGCATGCTCGACACGGTGCTCGGGGGTGAGGCGGTCATCCGCACGCGTTTGCGGCAGTCCGGCTCGGCGCTCACGGTGCAGGGGCACCGCACCCGGCAGCTGTTCGGGGCGCTGCTCGGTGCAGCAACCGGAATCGCGCTCGCGCTGCTCGTGGCGCGCGACGGAGTGCCCTTCATTCCCGCGGCGATCGGCGCGGTGGCGGCGGGCGGCATCGGCGGCATCGCGGCGACGGATGCCCTGCTCGCGCGCAGTGCCCGCCGACGCTCGGCGCGCATCGCCGAAGAGTTTCCGACGGTGGTCGAGTTTCTCGCCCTCAGCGTGGCGGCCGGCGAGAGCATCCTCGAGGCGCTGCGTCGCGTCGCC
>NZ_JANRKZ010000016.1:0-7062 GCF_033763155.1 Microcella sp. | reverse complement strand
CACAGCTGGCCGGCCCCACGCAAACCAGGCAATTGCGCCAAAAGGCCCGCCGGCGAATGCGACAACGACCCAGATCATGAGCGTCGTGTCAGTCATCCACCAGCGATGCGCATACATCGACACCGGCGCCATCACAATGAGTGCAAATCCCACAACGATTGCTGGCCCGAGTGGCGTGGCGAAGAACGCTGGGCCCGCAAACTCAGTGAGCCATGGAACGCCAATCTCGGGTGCGAACGTCGACATGTGAGCATCCCACTGGCGTTTGCTGAGAGCTTGCCCAACGCGCCCCTGTCATCTTGCGAAGAAACATGCAATCCGATTCACTTGTTTTCGGAGGGGAGTATCCCCGATCCGCGTTGCGTCGTCACTACGGTCAGCTCACACTGATCCGGCGCCACGGGCCGACACCGTTCGGCTGGGAAAGACCTCCTGAATCGCTCTCACGACCTTTCAGGAGTTCTTTATGGATGTCCCCCTCTGGCTCTGGATCGCCGTACTCGGCGTCATTCTGCTCATGCTGGCGATTGACCTGTTCGCGCACCGAAAAGCGCACGTGATCGGCGTGCGAGAAGCGGCCGTGTGGTCGATCATCTGGGTAACGCTCGGAATCGCCTTCGGCGGCTACATCTGGTGGGAGTACGGTGCCGAGCTCGGGCAGCAGTACTACGCCGGCTATCTCATCGAGAAGTCACTCGCCGTCGACAACGTCTTTGTGTGGGCGATCATCTTCGCCTTCTTCGGGGTCCCCCGTGAGTTCCAGCACCGCGTGCTGTTCTTGGGCGTCATTGGGGCTCTCGTCTTCCGCGCGATCTTCATCGCCCTCGGCGCCGTGCTGATCGACCAGTTCTCGTGGATCCTCTACGTTTTCGCCGCGTTCTTGCTCTACACGGGCTACGTGATGATTCGTAAGCGCAACGAACACATGGACGTCGCCAATTCGAAGATCCTCAAGCTCTTCACGCGGTTCGTGCCGATGACCGATGCGTACCACGGGCAGAAGTTCCTCATCCGAAAGGCCGGCGTGATCGTCGCCACTCCCCTGCTGGCCGTTCTCGTGCTGGTCGAGGTGACCGACATCATCTTCGCGGTCGACTCGATCCCCGCGATCTTCGGGGTCACGAGCGAGCCGTTCATCGTTTTCACGGCCAACGCCTTCGCGATTCTGGGCCTACGCGCGATGTACTTCTTGCTCGCCGACCTGATGCACCGCTTCGTTTACCTCAAGCTCGGCTTGGCCTTCGTGCTCATTTGGGTGGGCATCAAGATGTTGCTGCTCGATTTCTACAAGATTCAGACGAGCGTGTCGCTCGGTGTCGTCGCCCTCATCATCACGATCTCGATCGTGACGAGCCTGCGGGCGACCCGCGGCGAAGGTCGACACGCTGTCGAGGTCGAGAACGCTCCCCCGTTCCGCACCGCGACTGAGGCCGAATTGGCCGAGGCGCAGCCGCTGTTCCGTCGTCGCCGCCCGCAGCGCGCGGTCGCGACGGCACCGATGTCTCCCGTGCAGGGCGACGAGCCCCATGATCCGGATGCTGTGACCGAGCACAGCGCCCGCGACAGTTCTTAGGGCTCACGACTCTGGGCCGGTGGTGCGCACGATGAGGGCGTGCCACCGGCTCAGGTGTCGCATATGGGGACTGACCGGCTCACGCCGCGCCGGCGGTTCGACGCAGAAGACGCGGCAGGTCATAGGGCTCGAACGGCTGACCGGATGCGAGCAACTCGTCTGCCGTAAACCAGCCGTGTGCCGTGACGTCAATGTGCTCGTCGTCGGTCCAGTTGGTCGACACGGGTTCGAACCGCTCGCAGCGCACGACGTAGTACTCCGCGTGGCCGCGGTCGTGATCCGCAGCATCCCACGCCACCTCGAAGTCGAGCGAGAACACCGGCTCCCCGACGCTGTCGACGACGAGTCCCGTCTCTTCGAAGAGCTCGCGAATAGCTGCTTGCTCGTGGGTCTCGCCGGGGTCGACTCCCCCACCGGGTGTGATCCACCGACTCCAACGGCTCGAGTCGGGCGCCGCCGTAAAGAACAGCAGAGCCGCCCCCTCGGCATCCATGAGGATGATGCGGGATGACCGCCGCAAGCCCGGCGTCGAGGTCACGCTTTACTCGGCGCCGAACTCGGTGAAGTAGCTCACGTTACCCACGAGACGCGTGTTGTCGGCGGGAACCGGATCAACCGCAGCCTGAGCAACCTCGGCAGCGAACTCGCTGACGTTGTAGAGCTTGCCGGCGGCCTCTTTGCGGGCGTCGATGGCACCCGGGGCCGCGCGCTCGAGGAGGGTCGCGGTGATGGTGCCTTCGATCATGTCGCCCGAGACGACCGTGAATCCGATGCCCTTCGCCTCGAGCTCGGGAATCATCGCCCGCAGTGCGTCTTCACCGGCTCGCTTCGACGAGGCCACGGCTTCATACTCGGGCATCGTCGGCACGGTACGGATGAAGTGGGCCTGGTGGCTCGTGACGAATACGACGCGACCGCCGGGGCCCATGAGTTCGACGCCCTGCGTCAAGACGTTGACCTGCGCATCCCGATTGAGCTTGAGGGCGTAATCGTCGCCCATGCCCGATTCCATGCCGCCGGAGGCGTTGAGCACGAGAATGTCGAGGCTGCCGAAGCGCTCGCGTGCCGCATCCATCATCGCCGCGACCGACGCCGCGTCGGTGAGGTCAGCGCCCACGGCAATGGCGTTGCCGCCAGCCGCCTCGATTTCAGCGACGAGCTTTTCGGCGCGGGGCGCCTTAGCCCGGTAGTTGATGACGACATTGGCACCGGCAGCGGCAAAGTACTTGACGGTGTCAGCACCGATGCCACGCGATGAGCCAGTAACGAGAGCGGTCTTGCCGGCGAGTGAGCCGGGCTGCAAAGGGGTGTTCACGGTTCTCGACCCTATCGCTCACACGTGCCCGGCGCGCAGTCAACCGCCGGTGATAGCGTGAGCGAATCGCGGTTTTCACGACGAAGGAGAGACGTGGTCGATCTGACGCAATACCTCTGGATCGTGTGGCTCGTGTTCGTCATCGTCTGCGTGATCATCGAGGTTCTCACTCTTGAGTTCACGTTCATGATGGTGGCGGCTGGCTCGCTCATTGGCGGCCTCGGCAGCAACCTTTTGGGCCTTGACTGGTGGGTGCAGATTCTTGCTGCGGCAATTGTCTCGGGCCTGCTGCTCTTCACGATTCGCCCGTGGCTGCTGCATCGCCTCGACCGCGGCGTCGAACCCGCCCGCACGAATGTCGACGCGCTGTATGGCATGGCAGCGCGCGTCACCGCCCCGTTCGTTGACGGAGCAGGTCTCGTCAAGCTGGCGAACGGCGAAACATGGACGGCCCGGTTGGCACCGGAGTACGAAACACTGACCCTCTCGCAGGGCGACCGTGTGGTCGTCACGCGAATTGATGGCGCGACCGCCGAGGTCGCACCGACCGAACGGAGCGAATCAGCATGATCTCTTCCGAGGCCTTTCTCGGCCAACTCTTCGTTATCGCGCTGTTGGTGGTCGTCGCCATCTTCGTCGTGGTCGTGCTCGTGCGATCGATTCGCATCGTGCCGCAGGCGTATGCGGGCGTCGTTGAGCGTCTCGGTCGCTACCGCAAGACGCTGCAGCCGGGCCTCAACCTTCTCGTGCCGTTCATCGACCGCATGCGCCCCCTCGTCGATATGCGCGAGCAAGTCGTCTCGTTTCCGCCCCAGCCCGTCATCACCGAAGACAACCTCGTCGTCTCGATCGACACGGTCATTTATTTTCAGGTGACGGATGCCCGCGCAGCGACCTACGAAATCGCCAACTACCTCGCTGGTGTCGAGCAGTTGACCGTCACGACGCTGCGCAACGTCGTGGGTGGTCTCAACCTCGAAGAGGCCCTCACGAGCCGCGACAACATCAACGGCCAACTGCGCGTGGTGCTCGACGAGGCCACGGGCAAGTGGGGATTGCGTGTCAACCGCGTCGAACTCAAGGCGATTGACCCGCCCGTGAGCATTCAAGACTCCATGGAGAAGCAAATGCGCGCCGAGCGCGACCGCCGCGCCGTCATTCTCACGTCAGAGGGTTCGAAGCAGTCGCAGATTCTCGAGGCCGAGGGTGCTCGCCAGTCGGCGATTCTCAAGGCGGAGGGTGAAGCGCAAGCCGTCATCCTCAAGGCCGAGGCCGAAGCAAAAGCCATCACGACGGTCTTCGAGGCCATTCACAAGGGCAATCCCGACGCTCAGCTTCTGGCTTATGAATACCTCCAGATGCTTCCCAAGATCGCCGAAGGTGACTCGAACAAGATGTGGATCATCCCGAGCGAGCTCACCGAGGCACTCAAGGGCATCGGCCAAGGGTTCTTGCCCGGTTCGGGCGGGGCGGCAGGTTCGAAGTCGGCACCGAAGGCCTAATGCTCTCCGAGCTGCCGTACTTCTCCGCTCCACGCCCGCGGGTGCTGGCACACCGGGGCCTGGCGACGGCCGCGCCAGAAAACACGTTGCTCGCGTTCGCTCACGCTCTTGCTGTCGGTGTGACGCACATCGAAACCGATGTGCACGCGAGTTCTGATGGGCAGGCGATCATTGCGCACGACCCTGACCTCAGCCGCGTCGCCGGGCGCCCACAGCGAGTGGGAGACCTGACGGCTCGCAAGTTGAGCCAGATCGACCTGGGTCATGGCCAACACCTGCCAAGCCTGCTCGAGGCCCTCGACGCGTTTCCGGAGGCACGCTTCAACATTGACCTCAAGAGCGCCGAGGCGGTGGCACCCACGATCTCCGCGATCGCGCACGCTCGCGCCGTCGATCGCGTGTTGCTGACCTCGTTCAGTGAACGTCGTCGGCGCGCAGCGCTTCGTCAACTTCCGCAGGTGGCGACGAGTGCCTCGGGGCCGCGGTTTGCCGCCGCGCTTCTCGCGACGGTCATTCGTGGCAGGCCACTCGTGCGAGCAGCACTGCGAGGGCTTCACGCCGTGCAGATTCCGCCCCGCGCGATGGGCCTCGACACCGTGAGCCCGGCGCGCATCCGTGCCTTCCACGCCGCGGGAGTCGAAGTGCACGTGTGGACGATCAACGACGAGCCCGACATGCGGCGCCTTCTCGCCCTGGGCGTTGATGGAATCGTGACGGACCGGGCCGATGTGGCCATGAAGGTCGTGAACTCTCTCGGTTGACGCTGGCAATGCCCTGGGAAGCCCCTCGCGCCCTCGGCTTGCTCACGGGTGGCAGGTCTATACCTATTCATGAACCTCGGTATCTAGTCGCGCTGGCGACATACCGATCAAGTGATGGGTCGAGGAGATCACCATGGCGGATCGCACACTGCGCGGAATGCGGCTGGGCTCGCAAAGTATGCAGAGCGAAGAAGGCGTTGAGTTCGCCGATCGCCAGCGCGCTCAATACCGCACCGACGATGGAGAGACCTTCGACGTCATCTTTGCGGCCGACGCCGAGCTTCCTGACACGTGGGAATCGCCCAAGAGCGGCCGGGAGGGCGTGTTGCTCACGCCGGATGGAACGCCCGTGGTGATTGCGGCCGGCGAAGAAAAGGCAGCTCGCACCCACTGGGACATGTTGCTCGAGCGCCGAAGCAGAGACGAACTTGAAGAGCTTCTGCAAGAGCGCCTCGAGCTTCTGCGCGCGCGACGCGGCGAGGGCGAACGCCTCGGGGCCTAGCTGTACCCGGTGATGACGTTGGTGACAGTCGACTGATCGGCGGGAGGCCTCCGCAGGCGGTGTGGGGTCGAGCGTAGTTGTAGTGCTCGACCCAGGGCTGCAGCGCATCGAGTCGGTCCTGGTTTGAGGTGAACGCGCGACGGTATGCCCACCCGTCTTGCAGTGTTCGGTTGAAGCGCTCCGCCTTGCCGTTCTGCCACGGCGAGTAGGGCTTGGTTGTGATGTGTTTCGCGTCGATGAGCTGCAGGGCTGCTTGGAAGTCTCGCGAGTTGCGGTAGTTCAATGCGTTATCGGTCATCACGCGTCGAATCGTGACGCCCAGGCTGGCAAAGAACTCGGCAGCTTCCAGCAAGAACGCCGCGCACGTGGCGCCTTTCTCGTCGGGGAGCACGCGCACGAACGCAATGCGGGAGTGGTCATCGACCGCGACGTGCAGAAAGTCCATGCCGAGCTTTGCTGACTTCACTCGGCCCCGGTTGTGATCGACCACGCCGGGCCCGTCGATGCGCCACCCACCACCATCAGGAATGCGGCCGATCTTTTTGACATCCAGGTGGAGCAGGTCGCCGGGGTGCTCATGTTCGAACCGTAGCTGCGTTCGGCGGGACGCTCGAATGAGGATGCCTGTGATGGGGTCCAGTTCGTGAAGTCTCGGCAGTCCGGCTCGGGCGATGATGCGTGACGCAGTTGACGGGCTCACCCCGACACGGGCAGCGAGCTCGTCTCGACCCACGCGTTCATCGACACGGATGCGCAGCAGGCGTGCAGTCAGTTCTGGACTTGTCACGGTCGGTGTTGATCGAGGGCGCGAAGAACGATCTCGCAAGCCGGCTGTTCCCTCGATGCGAAACCTGCGTACCCATCGGTGGGCGCACGTGCGGGAGATGCCGAGTTCTTTCGCGACGTGCGCAACGGGGCGGCCCGAGAGAACGCGTTGGACAAGGATCAGACGGCCCGCGACTGCAAGCCTGGCGTTACGGTGAACCATGAGGGGGCCTCCATTGGCTGGGTGATTGAACACCACCAGCGTGGAGGCCTTCTCCTCAGATCAGTGTCACCAACGTCATGACCGGGTACACCTAGCGGGCCGCGGCATCACCTACGGCTGCGGTCGTGCGAGGCCGGCGCCGCAACCACGATGTGACCCCCCAGGTGGTGACGCGAAACAGTGCTTCGAGCACGATCCCGCCGCCCATCTTTGACTCTCCGGTCTCACGCTCCACGAACGCGATGGGGTGCTCACGCACGACTCCCCCGGATGATTCGATGCGCCAAGCCAGTTCCACCTGAAAGCAGTAGCCCTGCGACGACACAACCGCCCGGTCCAGCCCCCGCAAGGCGTGCGTGCGATAGACGCGATAGCCCGCCGTCATGTCGTGAATGCGCGATCGCAGCATGATGCGGGCATA
>NZ_JANRKZ010000015.1:0-3220 GCF_033763155.1 Microcella sp. | reverse complement strand
TGCGGGCCATCGCGCGCCGGCACGGGCGTGACGTCGTCGCGGTGCCCGTGACGAAAGCACTGCACCTCAAGAGCGCCGTGACGGCGTTGCCCGACGGAACCGTCATTGGGCATCCGTCGCTCATTGATGACGTGTCGATGTGGCGCAACTTCTTGCCCATGCCCGAGGCCGAGGGCGGCCACGTGGTCGTGCTCAGCGACGACGCCGTGCTCATGGCGGCCTCGGCTCCGCAGAGCGCCGAGCTCATTCGCTCGCTCGGCTATCGCGTCGTGACGGTCGACATTTCAGAATTCGAGAAACTTGAGGGATGCGTGACGTGCCTCAGCGTGTTGGTTCGCTGAGTCGACTGCGCGCCGTCGGCGCGACGCGTCGATAACGCCCGCATCACAATTCGGGCCGGGTTCGGCGTTCGTCATACCTAAGGCCTAGGCTGGAAGGCTTCGCTCGGCCACCCCGAGCGAGGCTGTGCGAGCCTGGCCCGCGCACGCCAGCCACCCAGAACGCGACCGCCACGAGCGGCCGTGGCCAATCGAGGACGCACTGTGTCGACGACGAAACCAGATCAGCCCCGCCTGAACACCTTTCAAGCGATCGCGCGCATCTACCCCTACGCCAAGCCCGCCATGCCGTGGATCTATGCCGGCATGGGCGCGGCGCTCGCTGCCGGGGTGATTTCGCTCGTCATTCCGCTCGTGCTGCAAGGCCTCGTTGACGGTCCGCTCTCGACGCGCGACCCGAGCCAGATTTGGCCCGCCGCGATCGCCGTGCTCGTGCTCGGCGTGCTCGAGGCCGTCTTCATCATGCTGCGCCGCTTCTTCGTGCTCACGCCCGGTACGCACATCGAGGCGCGCATGCGCAACGCGCTGTACGCCCACTTGCAAGACCTGCCGGTCGCGTTCCACGACCGCTGGCAATCGGGGCAGTTGCTAAGCCGCGCGGTCAGTGACCTTAACCTCATCCGGCGTTGGCTGTCGTTCGGGTTCGTGCTGCTCATCGTCAACGGCATCACGATCGTCATCGGCTTCGTCGTGCTCATCAACTGGAGCCTCTGGCTGGGTCTGCTGTTTCTCGTGGCGAGCATCCCGCTCTGGATCTATGGCTACCTCTTTGAGAACAAGTACTCGGTCATTGCGCGGCGTGCGCAAGACCAGCAGGGCGACCTTGCCACGGCGGTCGAAGAGAGCGTGCATGGCATCCGCGTGCTCAAGGCCTTTGGGCGCGGCAAGCACTCGCTGCTGAAGTTTGCCGACCAGGCCGAACTGCTGCGCGCGACCGAGATCGAGAAGGCCAAGGCCATCGCGGGCATTTGGTTCTGGCTCATCCTGATTCCTGATGTGGCGTTCGCGCTGTGCTTGCTGGGCGGCGTGGCGCTCGCGGCCGCGGGCGAGCTCACGGTCGGCGAACTCTTCGCGTTCTTCGCCACCGCCACGGTGTTGCGTTTCCCGATCGAGTCGATCGGCTTCTTGCTCTCGATGACCTACGACACGCGCACGGCGACCGACCGCTACTTCGAGGTCATGGACGAAATCAACGCCATCACCGACCCCGAATCGCCGGCAACGATCACCGAATCGCCGGCAACGATCACCGAACCGCGCGGCCGTCTCACGTTCGAAAACGTGGTCTTTCGGTATCAGGATGCCCCCGCCGACCAACCCGGAATCCTCAACGGCATCACCCTCGAGCTCGAACCCGGCGAGACCATGGCTCTCGTCGGCATCACGGGCAGCGGCAAGACGACGCTGACGGCGCTCACCACGCGACTGTATGACGTCACCTCGGGGCGCATCCTGATCGACGGCGTCGACATTCGTGATCTCACGCGCGAAGAGTTGCGCCGCCACATCGCGATGGCGTTCGAAGACGCCACGCTCTTCTCGGCGAGTGTGCGCGACAACGTGCTGCTCGGCCGGCCCGAGCTCACCGAGGCCGACACGGCAGAGGCGGCGGCCGAGGCCGAGCGGGTGCTCGCCGAAGCGCTCGACATCGCGCAGGCCGCGTTTGTGCACAGCCTGCCCGACGGCATCGAGACGACCGTGGGTGAAGAGGGCTTGAGCCTCTCGGGTGGCCAGCGCCAGCGGCTCGCGCTCGCACGTGCCGTCGCGGCGAACCCCGCGGTGCTCGTGCTTGACGACCCGCTGAGTGCGCTCGATGTCGACACCGAAGCCCTCGTCGAGGCGGCGCTGCGCCGGGTGCTCGCGACGACCACGGGCCTCATCGTCGCGCACCGGCCATCCACGGTGCAGATGGCCGACCGGGTTGCCCTGCTGCAAGAGGGCCGCATCACCGATGTCGGAACCCACAGCGAGTTGCTCAAGCGCAACGAGCACTACCGCTACGTCATCTCGTCGTTCGAAGACGAAGCGCTCGCGGCGGCCGAGCGCGCCGATCGCGATCTCAAGCTCGCCGAGCAGGAGGGCCGACGGCGCGATGCGATCGACCGAGAGAGCCGCGTTATCGACCAGGAAGGCGAGGTGACCCGATGAGCGTCACTGGTGTTGACGGCGAAGAGCGCGACGACTTCTCGCGGGCCGAGTCGAAGAGCATGCGGGCGCGCTCGCTGCGCTTGCTGGGCTCGCTCGTGCGCCCCGTGCGCGGGCGCATCGCGCTCACGATGGTTGTGCTTGTTGTTTCGATCGCCCTGCAAGTCGCCGGGCCGTTGTTGATTGCGGCGGGAATCAACGAGGGCCTGCCGGCGCTGCGAGATAGCAACGACTGGATGCCTGTTTCGCTAACGGTCGCCGCATATCTCTTCTCGGCGGTCGTTGGGGCTTCCCTCATAGCGCTGTTTCAGGTCATGAGCGCGCGTCTCAGCCAGATGATCTTGCTCGACCTGCGCAAGCGCGTCTTCTTGCACACACAGCGGCTCTCGCTCGAGTTTCACGAGTCGTACACCTCGGGCCGCATCATCGCGCGGCAGACGAGCGACCTCGACTCGATTCGCGAGTTGCTCGACTCGGGGCTCAACCAGCTCGTCTCGGGGCTCATCTACATGGGTTTCACGGCAGCGGCGCTCGTGCTGCTCGACCCGACCTCGGGGCTCGTACTCGCGGTCTCGCTGATTCCCCTGCTGTTGCTCACGCGGTGGTTTCAAGTGCGCTCGCAAACCCTGTTTCGCCAGACCCGCGTGGCGTCGGCCCGCCTGATCGTGCACTTTGTCGAGACCATGACGGGCATCCGTGCCGTCAAGGCCTTCAGAAAAGAGCCGCGCAACGAGCGG
>NZ_JANRKZ010000014.1:0-13893 GCF_033763155.1 Microcella sp. | reverse complement strand
CAGCCTGGTCGTGATCATCGGCACCCTCGCGATTGTGCAACCGGTCTTGGCCGTCACGACCCTTGTCTACCTCGTGCTTCTTGGGTCAGTTCTGTTTTTCGCCATCGCTCGACCGGTGCGTACCGCTGGTGAGGTGCACGTTCACAATACGATCGGTGCTTCTCGGTTGGTCCTTGAGATCGTCGGGGCCATGAAGGAGGTCTCGCTGCGCAACAAAGAAGGCGAGGTCGCCGACGTTGTTGCGAACACTCGGGCTCTCAGCGCGCGTGCGCGAGGAAACATGTACTTCTTCGGGCAGCTTCCGCGCTATGCGCTCGAGGCAGGGCTCATCGTTGGGTTTGTTGTCATCGGTGGTGTCGGGTTCTTGCTCGGCGGCATCGAGCAAGCGATCGCGGCGGTTGCCCTGTTCGCTCTTGCCGGCTTCCGAATGGCGCCCTCCGTTATCCGGGTTCAGTCGGTGCTCGCGCTGATGGTGTCTATCTCTGAATACCCCCGTCGAGTGCTTGCTGAACTCGCCGATACCGAGAGTTCGACCGCTGAGGTCGCGGCCCGGCCATCTGACCCGGTTCCCGAACACCCGCGTCAGATTGTTGTGAAAGATGTTGAGTTCACCTACAGCCCTGATGCTGCTTCGGCTCTCAAGCGGGTCTCACTCAGCATTGACGTGGGGTCGACCGTTGCCTTCGTGGGCTCGTCGGGGTCGGGCAAGTCGACAATGGTTGATCTCTTGATCAGTCTGCTCGAGCCGACTAAAGGAACGATCTCTGTCGATGGCGTCTCGCTGACAGACATTCGCAGCGATTGGCGGTCGCGCGTGGGTTACGTTCCCCAAGAGGTTGCGCTCTTCGACGCGACCATTGCGCAGAATGTTGCACTCACCTGGGGTGACGGCTTCGATGCCGATCGCGTGCGGGAGGCGCTGGAGAAAGCGCAACTGTGGGAGCTTGTCGCGGCGAGAAATGATGGAATCAACGCTCGGGTCGGCGAACGCGGACTGTCGCTGTCGGGCGGCCAGCGTCAGCGGCTCGGGCTCGCCCGCGCCCTCTATAGCGACCCGCTCATTCTCGTGCTTGACGAGGCCACGAGCGCCCTCGATACGAACACCGAAGCCCTCGTCATGAAGGGTCTCGAAGCGATCGGCGGCGAGGTGACGAAGATCATCGTGGCCCACCGCCTCGCAACGATTCGGCACGCTGACCGCATCTTCTTCATGCAAGAGGGAGAAGTGCTGGGCAGCGGCACATTCGACGAACTCGTCTCATCGTTTCCTGACTTTGCGCGTCAGGCAGCGTTGGCTGGACTCAGATGAGTCTGCGCTCACGCCTTGTGGCGGCCTATCAGAGGCTTGCATTAGTCGTCAGTTACCACGTGCACCGTGCACGGCGGGCATCGTTGAGCCGCTCGCCGATCTCATGGGTCGTCGGTCCCGACGAATGCGCATCGATGGTTCTTCAGATCTCTGCCGCGATCCCGGGTTCATACTCCGTCAGCTTCACCGAAGAGGTCGCTTATCAAGCGAAGTATGACCACCCTCTGCGGACAACCTCACGGTCGCGTTTTCGATTGGCTGAGCGCATTCTGACAGGGCCGGTTCTTCTGGGCCGGCTCATGAATCAAGCGTCCGGCTTCATCTATGTGGGGGCCACGGGATTCTTGCTGGCCGATGCCGATGATCGCGAATTCGAATTCGCCTTCCTCGCCAAAAAAGGACGCCCCATCGTTTGCTACTGGTGTGGATCAGATATCCGGTCGACCAAGAAGATGCACGAGCTCGAGGCGGCCACCGGAATGCCGAATATCTCGACATACATTGGCGAACGCAGCGCACTGCTCGAATCGGCTGAGTGGGATGACCTCAAGCGACGGATTGCGACGGTCTCGAGCCGCCATGCCTCGGCCATGTTCAGCAATACGGTTGATCACTTGAGTTATCTGACTATGGGCACAGAACCGTTCCTCTACTTCTTGGCCGACGAACCCCTCAAGAATCCCGGCAAGTTCGCGAACCTCTCACCGATTCGGGTGGTCCATGCGACGACAGCGCCCGTCATCAAGGGAACCCCCTTAGTGCGCGCGGCCGTTGCGCAGCTCAAGGCCGAAGGCTATGAGTTTGAGTACCGAGAGCTCATCGGTGTCACCAATGCCGAGGTCAAAGAGGCCCTCGCCAACGCGCACATCGCACTCAACCAGTTTTACGGCTTCTCTCCCGCCGTCTTTGGAGTAGAGGCGCTCGCAGCGGGGTGCGCGGTCATGATGAGCGCTGACGAAAACGTCGAGTCAGACCTTCCGGCGGGTAGCAACGAGTGCTGGGTCGTGACCAAGCATCACGAGGTCTACAGCAACCTCAAGAGACTTCTCGATGACCCGAGCCAGCTCGAGAAAATCGCCCTCAACGGCCGTGCGTGGGCGGAGAAGTACGCGATGCGAGCGGGAGCCGGTGCAATCATGATGAGCACATTGAACGCAGTTCTCGACGGAACATACACGGCACCGGAGGTACGACAGTGACCGATCGGATTCTCATCGTTGGGCGAGGGACTGCCGGGATGTCGCTCGCTGAGGACATTCGATCGCGAGGGGGTGAGGTCGTCGGGTTTCTCGACGACCGGTCAACGAGCGACGAGGTCTTGGGTGCGTTAGGAGACGTCAACGAGGTCGTGGCGGCCCACGACATCGATCTCGTGTACTTCGCGATTCCGACGGCGAACTCGGCCAAGGTCCGTGAATTCATCAACTCGATTTCGTCTGACTCGGTCGACATCGCGATCGTTCCGCGAACCTACGACATCCTTTCGAAAGACACCGTCGCGATCGACGACCTCACCGACGTTGACGTTCTCGACCTCGTCGGTCGCGAGCCCGTCAAGCACAACGTCGTTGTGGCCCAGCAGTTTCTCGCTGGCAAGCGCGTTTTGGTTACCGGAAGCGCGGGCTCGATCGGTTCACGACTGACGCGGCACATTCTTGCCGCCGGCGCGGCCGAAGTTGTCTGTGTCGACTGGTGGGAGAACGGGATGTTCTACCTCGGTCAGTCTCTTCCTGGGCGCGAAAATGTCACACTGCGTATCGCCGACATCAAGAGCGGGCCCCACATGGAGGCGATTTTCGCGGAGTTCACCCCCGACATCGTGTTCCACGCAGCGGCCTACAAGCATGTTCCGTTGATGCAGAACAATGCGATTGAGGCGATCAACAACAACGTGTGGGGCAGCCTCAACATGATGCGCCTCGCCATCGAGCACGGCGTGCAGAACTTCGTGTATGTCTCGACTGACAAGGCCGTGAACCCTGTCAACGTCATGGGCACGACGAAGCGCATTGGCGAGATGCTCATGGAATCGCTCGCGGCGGACGACGTCTCGACGCGATTCACGGCCGTGCGATTCGGCAACGTCATTGAGAGCAACGGCAGCGTCATGCAGATCTTCCGGTCGCAGATTGCCAAGGGCGGCCCGTTGACCGTCACCCATCCTGAAGTCACGCGATTCTTCATGACCATCGACGAAGCCAGCCAACTGATTATTCAGTCGGCCGCGCTCGGCAAGAACAGCGACATCTTCGTTCTCGACATGGGCGAGCCGGTGCGCATTCTCGACCTTGCTCAGAGCCTGGTACGCGCGGTTGACCCCCGGTTACAGATTGAGATCATCGGTATGCGCCCGGGCGAGAAGATGTTCGAAGAGCTCAGCTATGAGCCTGACCGTGTCGAGCGCACCGATAACCAGAAGATCTTTGTTGTGCGCGACGAAAAAGAGTTCGACCGCGGGGCATTCATGGCGGCGATTGACTCTCTGCTGTCACGCACGCTGAACTATGGCATCACGCACGACGAGGCCACAGACGAACTGCGAGCGCTCGGCTTCACGGTCTAATGGTCGAGCGCCCGGTTCTGGTTACCGGCGCCGGGGGGCGCCTGGGCCAAGCCCTGCTTCGCCTCGCCGCCGCAGGGCCGATGTCGATCGTCCCGATGGCCGGGCCCCGAGCGAGCTCGGGCGTTCGCGCGCTTGACGTGGCCGATGCCGATGCCGTGCAGACGGCGGTGGGTGAGATTCGACCTCGCGCGATCATCCACCTCGCTGCTCTCGTTGGAGCGGCCTGCGCGGCTGACCCCGAACGGGCTGCTGCCGTCAACGTGCGGGGCACAGCCCATATCGCCGCCGCGGCGCGGGAGCACGGAGCGGAACGGATCGTGTTTCTCTCGACCGCGGCGGTCTACGGCGATCAGCGACCTCGACCAGTGACAGAGGATGACCCCGTGAGCCTGGCGGGCGCGTATGCCACCACCAAGCTCGAGGCTGAGCAGCTGCTTGCCGAGAGTGGCGTGGCCTCGACCTCGTTGCGGGTCTTCAATATCTATGGCCCGGGCATGCGTGACTCGCTCGTCAACCGATTGCTCAGCGGCGGCGACGAGCCGGTCGCACTTAACGGCCTCGACGGGTTCGTGCGAGATTACGTACACGTCGATGATGTCGCGCGCGCGGTGCTCGCGGCCGTCGAATCGACGGTGAACGGGATGCGGGTGCTGAACATCGGCAGTGGCATTGCCCGCAGCAATCGTGACCTGCTCGCGACCCTCCCCGCCGACCGACTCGCACCCGTCACGATCGGCCCCGAGGTCGACAGCTACAGTTGCGCCGACATCACGCGTGCGCAGACCGAACTTGCGTGGGCCCCCGCAGAGACGTGGCCTCCAAGCGTTTAGTTGCCGAACCGCTCGTTTGAGCCCCGCTGTAGAAGATTTTCAGCTCTGCTGAGTCCGCAGTGGCTGACGTGTCGCTTACAAGCGTCGCGTGAACCCGTCGAGAGCCAGTTGCTCAGCGGTCTCGACGACGCGAGTGCCGTCGGCAAAGGTCACGATTCCGCGGGCTTCTCCGGCCAAGACCGAGTCACGGAACGCCTCGTGCTCGGCGAGCATGGGCTCTTTACGGTCGAGCGCGAATCGCGTCATGTTGCCTTCTGACACGCCGCGGAACTCACCCGGATCCCATGCCACCTGAATGCGGCCGTTCTCGTAGTAAGTAAGGTCTGCCGTGAGGGTGTCGGCAACGAGCACGCCGTTCTCGCCCGTGATGATGGTGACCCGCTCCTTGAAGGGCGTGAGCCAGTTCACCACGTGCGAGGTAATGGTTCCGCCGCTGAGAGTTCCAACGGCGAGAACCATGTCTTCATGCTCGCGGCCACTGCGGTGAGCCGTTCGCGCGTTGACCGACACGTAGTCCTGTTGCGCAACCCATGCGGTGAGGTCGATGTCGTGTGTGGCGAGATCTTTGATCACGCCCACGTCGGCAATCCGACCAGGAAAAGGGCCCTGACGTCGGGTTGCGATCTGGTAAATCTCGCCGAGCATGCCCTGAGCAATGCGTTCACGCGCAGCCTGAAGCGCAGGGTTGTATCGCTCGATGTGACCGACTCCGCCGATCAAGCCCTTTGCCGCAAAGAGATCTCGCAGAGTGCGCGAATCTTCAGCGGTCGACGCCACAGGCTTCTCGATGAGAGCGTGGATGCCCGCCTCGGCGAGGCGCGTGCCCATTTCGAGGTGAAACGTGGTCGGGGCGGCGACGACCGCATAGTCGATGCCGAGCTCAAGCAACTGGTCGAGCTCGCGGACCACGGGTCGGTCGTGCACGCGTTCGGGAACCGTCGGCGACGGGTCATAGACACCGACAAAGTCAACGCCCTGCAGCGACGCGAGAACGCGCGCATGGTTGCTGCCCATTACGCCAAGACCCAGCAGGCCTGCGCGCAACACCATTAGGCGCCTGCCTTCGCCACAGTGTTGACGGCCTCGACGATCGCGGTCAGCTCGCGCTTCGTCAGCGAGGGATACACCGGAAGCGACAACACTTGTGTAGCAACGAGCTCGGTCGTCGGCAGGTCGAGTGTCTGGGCAAACGAAGGCAAGCGGTGGATCGGGGTCGGGTAGTAGACCCCGCTGCCCACGCCGCGCTTCGTGAGCTCGGCCGCAAAGGCATCGCGATCATG
The DNA here is from genome assembly GCF_033763155.1 of Microcella sp. Taxonomy (GTDB): domain Bacteria; phylum Actinomycetota; class Actinomycetes; order Actinomycetales; family Microbacteriaceae; genus Microcella. Next base: position 7,911 of record NZ_JANRKZ010000014.1, on the reverse strand, counting down.
GTCTACGACGCGAATCGTGTACTGGTGGAAGACGTGTTGGGCTCCCTCGGCGACGGGAGGAACGACGACTCCCCGAATGTTTTCGGAGAGAAACGCGGCGTTCTGCTGGCGCTTCGCGGTCCACGCCGGCAGCTTCGTCAGTTGAACGCGCCCGATGGCGGCGTGAATGTCGGTCATGCGGGTGTTGAAGCCGACAACCTCGTTCTCGTAGCGGCGCTCCATACCCTGGTTGCGGAGTACGCGGATCGCCCGCGCAATCTCGGCAGACGGCGTCGTAACCATGCCACCTTCACCGGACGTCATGTTCTTCGTCGGATAGAACGAGAATGACGCTGCGATTCCCCACGCGCCGACCGGCACACCGTCAACCGAGGCAAGGTGGGCTTGAGCGGCGTCTTCGAAGAGCAGCAGGTTGTGCTTTTCGGCGATGGCTGAAATCGCGCGCAGATCTGCGGGGTGGCCGTACAAGTGGACCGGCATGATCGCCTTCGTGCGCGGCGTGATCGCGGCTTCGATCGCGGCCGGGTCGGCGTTGAAGTGATCGATCTCGATGTCGACAAACACCGGCGTCGCCCCGGTCAACGCGACCGAGTTTGCCGTAGCCGCGAAGCTGAAAGACGGCACGATGACCTCATCGCCGGGCCCAATGCCAGCGGCGAGAAAAGCCATGTGCAACGCGGAGGTACCCGAGTTCAGAGCGATGGACTCGCGACCGGCGACATGTGCCGAGAATTCTTTCTCGAAGGCAGCGACCTCAGGGCCTTGAGCGAGCATGCCCGAACGCATGACGCGGTCGACGGCCTTGCGCTCGTGGTGGCCGATTTCGGGCTTAGCGGCGGGGATCATCTACTCAACCTCACTCAATTGGTGCTCATCGGTCTGTCGGTATCGGTCGCCCGTTGCGGGGCAGACATACAGCGTGGGGTCGTCAGGATCGACGGTGAGGGGCTGCCCGGCCTTACCGACCCAGCCGATTCGGCGAGCCGGGCTGCCGACGACAAGCGCAAAGTCGGGTACATCTTTGACGACAACTGAGCCCGAGCCCACAAGAGCCCATCGACCGATGACGATCGGGGCAACACACGTGGCACTGGCCCCAATCGACGCGCCCTCGCGAATGTCGACACCAACCGGATGCCAGTCGTCAGCCGATTTCGGGCTGCCGTCAGCATTGATTGCACGGGGAAAGTGGTCGTTTGTCAACACCACAGCAGGTCCGATAAAAACGCCATTGGCGAGTTTCGCCGGTTCATAGACGAGTGCGTAGTTCTGAATCTTGCAGTTGTCGCCCACTTCGACCCCAGTGCCCACATAGGCGCCTCGGCCGACAACGCAATTGGCGCCGAGTCGAGCGTTCTCGCGCACTTGCGCGTAGTGCCAGACCTTCGAGCCGTCGCCGATAGAGACGCTCTCAGCGACATCGGCGGTCGTGTGCACGAAGTTCACGGCAGACACATGACTCCTGAGGGGAAGGACAACGAGGGGATGGTGTCGGCGTGCGCGCTGGGCTCGCCTCACGACGCCCGGCCACACCGCGCCGATAGAGTCATGATACGCGGGTTGACAGGGGGAAAGTCGTGGCTTTGGTGCGGCGAGTGCTTGCCTTCGGGGGTTTGCCGTTTCTCTCTCTCGTGACTCCGTTTCTGTTCCTCCCTGTGCTCGCTCGAGTCGCAGGAGCTGAGGCCTGGCTCGCCATAGCTATCGGGCAGTCGGTGGGGGCATTCGCCGCTCTCGTCGTCGGCCTCGGATACAACGCGGTCGGGCCCACCGCGGTCGCGCTCGCTGCGCCAGCGGAGCGTCACGCGGTGCTTGAGCGCAGCATCCGTCCGCGGCTGGCCTTGTTTGCTCCAGCGGTCGTGGTGGCCACGACCGTCGCGGCCGTCATTGCTCCGTCGACACACCGTCTTGACGCTGCGCTGATGGCGATCGCCCTCACGCTCGGCGGGCTCTCGTCGGCGTGGTACATGGTGGGGCTCGGCCGCGCGGGTCTCATCGTTGTTTTCGAGTTGTTGCCCCGACTGGTTGCGACGGCGGTCGCCGCGATCGCGCTACTCGTGCTGGGTCAGGTGACCTGGTACCCGGCGTTGCTCATTGCTGCCGCCCTGATCGGCTCTGGCGTGTTCATCGCGCGCGAAGTGGGTCTTTCGGCTTTGCTCGTCGCGTCCCCCGGAGCGATGCGTCGGGAGTTCACCACCAACCGTTCGGCGCTCACGACCGAAATCGCCGCGGGTGCCCATAACTCTCTTGCCGTGACGTTCGTGAGCCTCGTTGCCCCCGTAGCCCAGGCAGCGGCCTACATTTCGGGGGACAAGCTCTACCGCATCGGGCAGTACTCCGTGTCAGCGCTCGGTAACGCCCTTCAGGGGTGGGCTGTCGAAGATGATCGTCGCGAGTTCGACCGTCGCGTTCGGGTCGCGATCCTGTGGCACCTCGCTCTCGGGCTGGTTGGCCTCACGGTCTTCACGTCTCTCGGCCCCCCGCTCTCGGAGCTCTTTTTTGGGGCCACGGTCGCAATAGACCTCGCGACCGCTGCAGGGTTCGGGGTAGCGACTCTGGGTATCGCGCTCGGCACCGCTCTCGGCCGCGTGGTGCTGGTGGGCCTCGGGAGCCGGCGTGAGTTCATGCTCAGTGTGCTCGCTGGTGCAGCGGTTGGGGTGGCGTCGATTCTGGCGCTCTCCGGCCCGTTCGGAGCCGCCGGTGGCGCGTGGGGCCTCGCCCTCGGTGAGCTCGTGTCGGTCAGCTGCCAAGCATTCTTCGTGGCACGCGGAATGAGGGCGCGACGCCGCCCCGACGAGGGCATCGCGTAGAATCGGCGCAGATCAACGTTCGGGGGAACGACTGTGAAGACGATGCTTGACCGACCGACGCGGGTGCGCCGCACGCTCGTGCGTGCGATCGGGATGCTCGCTGCCAGCCTTTTCGTGGGTTCTACGTTTGTTGCGCTCAACCCCCCGCCCGCCAGCGCTGACCCTTGGTCGTTCGACCCGGGCCTCATCATTAGCGATTCGCAGTTCTACGACGCGAACGCAATGACCGAAGCCGAGATTCAGACTTTTCTCGAAAACAAGATCGGTCCGTGTCGTACGACGCGGTGCCTCGACATCTTCCGCTTCTCGATTCCGACCTATCCCGCCTTTACCTCGACAACGACCGGCAACCTCGTCTGCCGGCAGGTCGAGGGGGGCACGAACCTTCTCGCGTCTACGGTCATTTTCCGCGTGCAACAGGCGTGCGGCATCAGTGCTCGAGTGATTCTCGTCACGCTCGATAAAGAGCAAGGTCTGATTACAGGCCGACAGAGCACCGCCCCAAGTGACTATGCTCTCAACTTTGCTATGGGCTGGGGCTGCCCCGATTCGACGGGATGCACCGACGCATCGTCAGCCGTGGGCTTTCAGATTTACCGAGGCGGTCGGCAGCTCGTCACCTACAAACTGGCGAACTTCTCGCGCCAGCCAGGCGTGCACAACATTCCGTTCCACCCGAACCCTAGCTGTGGGTCGACCGCCGTCAACATCCGCAACTACGCGACCGCCGCTCTCTACAACTACACGCCCTACCAACCCACGGCTGCAGCGTTGGCCGCGTACCCGCTGGCCGCCAACGACGCGTGCGCGAGCTACGGAAACCGCAACTTCTTCCGGTACTACTACGCCTGGTTCGGAAACCCCGTTGCCGTGATTCCGCAGGGCATCACGACCGATCGAATCGGTGGCGAGAACCGCTACGACGTGGCCGCCGACATTTCCCGCCGCAACTTCTCCGAAGGTGTTCCGGTGGTGTTCGTTGCATCGGGAGAAGTCTTCCCCGACGCGATCAGCGCGGCCCCGGCTGCGGCAACTGCGGGCGGTCCCATCTTGCTGGTCGAACGCAACAGAATCTACCCGGTGATCTTGAGCGAGTTGCAGAGGCTCCGACCACAACGCATTGTCGTCGTTGGTGGGCCGGGTTCGATTTCCGAAGCTGTGTACCAGCAACTCGCTGCACTCACACCGTCGATTCAGCGCGTAGGCGGGGCTACTCGCTATGACGTCTCGACGACGCTTGCAACGGTGGAGTTCGGTGCCGTCGGAGCGACAGAACTCTTCATCGCTACCGGTGGTGTCTTTGCCGATGCGCTATCGGCGGCGCCGGCGGCTGCCGCAGCAGGTGCGCCCATGATTCTTGTTGATAGCACTGAGACGACGTTGCGAGCGGACATTGCGACTCTCATGACGACGCTCGGAGTGCAGAAGGTTTCGATTGCGGGTGGACCGGCTTCCGTCAGCTCCGCGCTCGAGTCAAGTCTCGTCGCACTACTGGGGCGTGACAACGTCGTGCGGTACACCGGAAACGACCGGTTCGCCGTTTCGCTCAGCGTCAACCAGACGGCCTTCCCGACGGCGACGCGGGTGTTCGTGGCGTCAGGCTTCACCTTCCCCGACGCGCTTGCGGGGGCAGCGATCGCGGGGCCACAACGGGCACCTCTCTTCGTTCTGCCGACCGACTGTATGCCCAGAGGTGTCGCGCAATACATCATCGATTCTGGAGCGACCGCGATGACGGTGCTGGGTGGCCCGGCCTCCATCACGCCTGCCGCCCAGTCGTTCCGCAACTGCTGAGGCCTCCCGATGAATCACGCGACGCGGTGCAGCATCCTCGGGTTCTCGGTGATTGCGGTTTCCCTCCTTGTCGGTTGCGCTTCCTCGGGGAACGACATCAATCGGCCTTCTGACAGTGATCCGCGACCGTCAGCGACATCGTCTCCCGCCGTCGACGAACCGACGGCGCAGCCATCGGGTGAGCCCACAGCGTCGGGCGGCAACAGCGTTCCTCTCGATGTGGCGTGTGACGTGCTGGTTGATGCCGCGACGATCTACGAACTGAATCCGAACCTCGCCAACGATCCGTCGTATCGTCCGAGCGCTCTCGCCGGTCGAGCCATTGACAGCGATGGCGTTAGTTGTGGCTGGATCAACCAGACGAGCGGGGATGTTGTGGCCGTATCGGTCGCATCGTTCGACGAGGTTGGTCTTGCCGCGACCCGCGGGGCAATGATCAGTCGCGGTGGGTCTTCGGCTCCCAGCGATCTGGGCGGTGAGGGTGTCTTTCGCACAGGAGGATCTGTGGGGGTTCTCGAGATCGTGACGGCACCGTATTGGATCGTGATCGAGTCGCCAATGTTCGGCTCTGCCTCCGAAGCTGACTTCATCGTTGAGGCAGTGACGCGCGGCCTACCCTGACGCGCCTCCCGACTCGCGCGTTAGTCGAAGCGACCGCGCCATGAGCGGTTTCGGGCCGCCGCGAACGCTGAGGTGACGAAGAGCAAGAGGCCACCTTCGTAGAGCAAGTAACTCTCGGTCATGCTCACGGTCGCTAAGAGCACGAGAGTGAGTGCGGGCCAGACATAGACGGTGCTGCGCCGGTCGGTCGCGACGAACCACGCGCGAATGAAGGCAAGACCCAGGGCGGCCAACAGCACGACGATTCCCGCAAGCCCCAGCTGCAGCCACATGTCGGCATAGGCATTGAGCGCCGAGTCTGGCTGTTGGCCACTGCTCGAGACGATGCTCGAGAACGGGTAGACCGAGGTGGGCCACAGTCCGACCCAGCCCCAGCCGAGTACCGGCTGCTGGGCGACAAGGTCGCCGACTGCGCTCCAGACACTCGTGCGTTCTTCGACGTCGGCAGCAGCATCCACGAGACCGATGATGGGGCCGCGGAAGACCCAGGCAATGACCCCACTGATCACGATGGAGATCAACAGAACAGACTGCGTTGCTCGCTGTGCGGTGGCCTTCTGCCGACGGATGAGCACGAGAGCGAGGCCCACGATCAAGACGGCGATGAGGACGAGCAGGGCAACGGGCGAGCGCGCGAAAATGATCGTCGCGCCCGCCAGGGCGAGCGAGTATGCCGTGAGGCCGCGTGAGACGGAGCGCGTGCGGAACTCAATCCAAAAGCTCAGCGCAGCGAGGGTGCCGAGAAAAGCCAAAGCGTTGCGTGTGCCGGCGAGCCCTTGAATTGGCCCTCCGGAAGCAAGGTCACCGGCGATGCCGATCCACCCGAAGGGAGTATCGAGCAGCACGCCGCTGAGAATCTCGAGCGCGAACGACGCCGTGAGGATGACGCGCAATGCGTTGCCGACCGCGCGCACGAGCTGAATGAGATCGCGTACGAGGGCGATGTAGACGCCGAGAAATGCATAGGCGGCGGCATAGGCGAGTCCGCCGAGTGTGGCCCACGTGTACGGGCTCCAGATGAGGCTCACGGTCATCAGCGAGAACAGGGCGATCAGCGAGATCGGCAGCACGCCGCGCCACTCCACACGCTCGGGCTGGCCAGCAAGACTCAGTGCTGCGAGTACGACGAGCGCTGACAGCACCGCGATGCTGCCCGGCCAGCCGAACAGAGCACGCACCGCAAAGGTCGCGAGCGCCACGCCAACGATGGTTTCGGTGAGTGCCTGCGTGAAGCGCGGCGAGGCGAGAAAGTCGCGAGTGCCGGTGATCACGGGCGGCCCTCCGGCAGGGCGGTAGCCCTGTATACGGTCGCACGACCCCGCAGGCGGCTGGCAACCGCGAGCCAGACGAGCAAGGCGAAGCCCGCCTCCACCAGCAGGCGCGACTCGGCAAGGCTGTGCACGATGAGCACCGTGAGCAGCAGAGCGGGCAGGAGGCGAAGGGCGGGGGATGCGGGGGCATCGCCGAGCGGGGCATCCACCGACCACGACAGCACCCGTGTGGCTGTGGTCACCACGAGAATCGCAAAGACGACAAGCCCCACCCAGCCGAGTTGCATCAGCACGTCGAGCCACGCGTTGTGAGCCTGTAGATAGGTGACGCCGTTGATGACCACGAGGTCGTTGAAGGGTTCGACCCAGGGCACCCAGTAGCTCACCCAGCCCCAGCCCAGTACCGGTCTCTGAGCGGCCAGGTCGATGACGGTGGCCCAAATGTCGAGTCGACCGGTGAGGTCTTCGCTGCGCCCGACCAGCGCCAGCAGCGCCTCGCGAAACACGATTGCCGCGGTGACGACGCCGGCGAGAGCAACCCCGGTGAGGCCGTACAGAGTCAGGCGTCCGCGCGTCGTCAGGCGACGAGCCAGGAGCACAATGCCGAGCGCTACGACAGCGGCGAGTCCTGCGACGAGCACCGTCGACGAGCGCGTCAGCGCAAGCGTGAGTACGGCTGCGCCTAGCCATCCCCACCCGGCAACGACTCCAACGCGCCGCTCGGCGAGCTGAATCGCAAACACGATGGCGGCGAGCAGTGCCGCGAACGCGAGCAAGTTCGCATTGCCGACAATGCCCTGAATGCGCCCGCCCTCGAAGAGCAGATTGCGCGACCAATAGAAGGCCTTCGGAAAAGGCTCTTCCCACGAGACCCACAGTGGCAAGACGGGTCGCTGCACCACGGCCGCAACGAAAAGCTCAAACGCGAGTGAGAGACCGATGATGGAGCGCAGGGCCACGCTGAGGGCGCGCAGCATGGTGTCGAGAGTGAGCGTGTGCGCCATCACGATGCCAACGAATGCCGTGGCGAGCGAGAGCAGCACGCCAATGGCCGACGCGCCGGGGTAGAACGACCACACGATCGAGAGCACCATGAGACCGAGCAGGGCACCGAGGGCGATCGGGATGCGCCGCAGATCGACGCGATAATGTACGGCGACCACGACCCACGCCGCGAGCACGGCGGCGACGATGACTCCCCAGCCGTACCAACTGAGCAGGTTGCGCCAGGCATCACCAGCAAGGAGCGTAAAGAGCGTGACCGCGGCCAGGGCCACGCGCCGTTCGCGAAGCCACGTCATGCGTCGAGCCTACCGGCGCGTGACGCTGGCGGTTCAGACGAAAGCGCCGACGCCCGTGATCGCACGGCCGACGATGAGGCTGTTCATCTCGCGCGTGCCCTCGTAGCTGTAGAGCGC
>NZ_JANRKZ010000013.1:0-1747 GCF_033763155.1 Microcella sp. | reverse complement strand
ACCCCCTCGTACCTCTCGACCACGGTGACGCGGTGCTCGACGTGATGCGGGGTCGTGCGATCCTTGACTACTTTACTGGTGGTGGCGTGCGTGCGCCCGTCGGGGGTGACGGTCGCAACGTCCTTGGCGGAGGCGCTCAGGCTGGCGTCGGTCATGCCGCCACTGTAGCGAGGGCCGCGATCAGACGAACGCGCCGACCCCGGTGATCGCACGGCCGACGATGAGCGAGTTCATCTCGCGCGTGCCCTCGTAGCTGTAGAGCGCCTCGGCATCGGCGTGGAATCTCGCCACGTCGAAGTCGAGCACGATGCCGTTGCCCCCGAGCAGTTCACGACACAAGCCAACGGTCTCGCGCATCGCGGTGGTCGCGAAGGCCTTTGCGAGCGAGGCGTGCTCGTCGCGCTGCACGCCATCGTCGAGCATTTGCGAGACGCGTGTGCACAGAGCGATGCTCGCGGTGATGTTGCCGAGGCTGCGGCTGAGCAGGTCTTGCACGAGCTGGTGGTTAGCAATGGGCTTGCCGAACTGCTCGCGGCTCGTCGCGTAGGCGACCGCGGCTTCGTAAGCGCCGATCGCGGTGCCGACCGCGGCCCACGCCACTTCGGCGCGCGTCAGGCGCAGTACTGCCGCCGTGTCACGGAACGAGTTGCCGTTTTGCAAGCGGTGCGATTCGGGTACCCGCACGTTCTCGAGCGTGATGTCGGCGTTCTGCACGATGCGCAGTGCTTGCTTGCGTTCGATCTTCGTGGCCGTGTAGCCGGGAGTGCTCGTTGGAACGATGAATCCCTTGACCTGGCCGTCTTCGGTGCTCTTTGCCCAGATGACGGTGATGTCGCTCCAGGTAGCGTTGCCGATCCAGCGCTTGCTGCCGTTGAGTACCCACTCGTCGCCGTCGCGCGTGGCCGTCGTGCGCAGGCCCTGAGCCGAGTCGCTCCCCGAGAGCGGTTCGGTCAGGCCGAAGGCGCCGATGACTTCACCGGTCTTGAGCTTGGGCAGCCACTCAGCGCGCTGCTCGGGCGACCCCGCGACGCCAATCGACCCCATGGCGAGGCCGTTCTGCACGCCCACGTAGGTAGCGACGCTCGCGTCGACGCGAGCGAGCTCGAGTGCGGTCCAGCCGCCGTAGACGGCGCTGTAGTCACCCGCCTTCGTCTCTTCCCACAGGTTGCCGAACACTTGCTGCGCGTGCAGGCCGGGCAGAATCTGTCGCGGAAACTCGGCGCGATCCCAGTAGTCGTTGACGACAGGCTTTACCTCGGTCTCGAGAAACGTGCGCAGGCGCACGACCGCGTCTTTCTCGTGGTCGGCGAGCAGTGCCTCAAAGCCATAGAAGTCGCTGATGAGCGTGGGAAAGTTCATGGCCGCCAGGGTATGCGGCATTACGCAAGCGCGGCAGCCTCTTGTCTCTCCACACACATTCCGCAGCGTTGACGCGCAGGTGGTCTTGTCGCTTGCTAACGACTCTCTGGGTCACGTGCATTGTCTTCGTGACACATTGCCACGATTCCCGATGGCCTAGAAGACAACGGATGGGGTTCCTCCGGAGAGGGGGACAATGATCGTTCCGCGTTGAAAACTCTGCCGTACGGTGTCCGCTACCGTCGACTGATCGCCGATGGGCCATCCGAGTGAACCACCGGATCCGCCGAACGATCCCCACGTGTTGCGGATGGGGCCGTTGAGCACCGCGAAGGTTCCCGTGGTCGTCGACGACAGCACCATGCCTCGTTGGAAGTTCTGCAGGTTC
>NZ_JANRKZ010000012.1:0-7428 GCF_033763155.1 Microcella sp. | reverse complement strand
CCGAGAGCCGCGAAACTCTCGGCGGTGGCGACGGGATCGTGGTTGTCGACGAGCAATCCGCCCGACTCGCCGGGAACGGGCGTGTAGGAGCTATAGCGGCGCGGCGCGAGCTCGATCTGCAACCCGAGGTCGTCGATGATGCGCTGGGGGAGCAGGCTCACGAGGTAGGAATAGCGGCTCAGGCGAGCATCCACCCCCGCAAAGGCCTCGGCCGAGATTGCCGCGCCCCCGAGCACGTCGAGGCGTTCGAGCACCTGCACGTCGAGGCCCGCCTGGGCGAGGTAGGCGGCGGCGGTGAGGCCGTTGTGGCCTCCGCCGATGATGACGACGTCGCGGTGTGTGGTCACGGATGCTCCTCTTCGAGTGCGACGGGCAATGACGCTCGGCCAGCCTACGTCGAGCAGGTAGCGGCAGGCGCTACGAACGGGCGGTCGACGGTTGCACGTCAGGAAACTCGCACGTCGCCCGCCCGAACAGGGTTAGCTGCGACCGCGACTCAGGGAGATGAACGTAATGGCTGCCCCGGCAATGCCTGACACGATCGCAATCGCGGCTCGCGCAACGACCGGAATGTCGGTCCACAACGCCAGCGCGATACTGACCAAGAGAATCACCAAGAAGAGCACGGCTGTAGCGGCGCCGTTAGCAAAGTCCGTTTTTTTCTCACTCATACGGCTACCGTATTGCCGTCGACGGCGGCGCCTCAGGGTGATCCACAGGGCCTCGGAGTCGCACACCCCGGAATTCTCACGAGTAGCGCCTACCCCGGGCGACTCTTTCTCCCCGGGTCGTCGTTCCGACCGAAGGTGCCGATGATCGTGGCGGTGTAGACGACGCGACGCGAGTGTGATGTGCAAGCCGAGATCGCGGCGCCCCCGATCACGTCGCGGTGTGCGGTCACGCCTGCTCCTCCTCGAGTGCGACGGGCAATGACGCTCGGCCAGCCGACGTAGGTGCCTGGGCGGCCGCCGTGCGCATGCGCTCAAAGCCCCATCGTCACTACGACGGCCGTGGCACCTCCGGTGCCCTCGCGCGGTCGATGACGAAGTGCTCGTCTGACACATTCGCGGAGAGAACTGGCATCGGCCAGGGCACGTCCGCGGTGGAGATTGCGCAACTCACCCCTCACGGGGCAGTTGTGTTCACCATGCCGCGAATGCGGCGCGAGAGAAAGGCGGGTCACCATGCCCACACCACCGTCTGACATGGCCCAGAACGATCTCACTGCAGTTCTCGCGAAGATCGACGAATGGCCAGAGCCGTACGTGACGATTGGCCGTCGACTGCACGAGACGATCATCTCCGCGGGTCCCAAGCTCAAGACACGCCTGTGGTACGGAATGCCCAGCTACGCCACGGCGCGCAGCGCGCCCGTCTTCGTGTTCTTTCGCCTCGACGATGGCGTGATGTCGATGGGGCTCTCAGAGAAGGCAACCGTCGACCGCGAGAGCGACAGCACGTTGCGGCCCTGCGCGTGGTTCATCGACGAAATCGACGATCGCACGCTCGCGAAGGTTGCGGAGCTGGCGCGCACGGCGTTCTCGTAGCCGAGAGCGCTCAACCGGCTCGATGCCTAGATGAGGGACCCGACGGCGCGTGACAGGGTTTCTCGCACGGCGACGATGGCCGGTCGCGTTGCTGACGAGACCCGCGCCGCCGTGAAGACAGAGCGGTGCGGGTCTGCGTCGAGCGTCACGAGGGGAACCCGCGGCTCGGCGCCGGCCCAGACGAGATCGGGCAAGAGCGCGACGGCGTGACCGGTCTCGACGAGCCGAATGTGCGCTTGCAGGTCGGCTGTCTCAAACCGAACGTCGGGTTCGAAGCCGGCGAGTCGGCACTGTTGCTCTGCCCAGTGCCGCGAGGCGGTTCCGCGCGGTTCCATGACCCAGGCCATGCGCGAGGCGTCACCCACGGAGCGGATGCTCTGCGCGTCGTCGCCGCCCACATCGCGGTGCGGCACGTGGCCGGGGGGCACCCCCAGCCGCAGCCCATCGTTCACGAGCGGCACGCGGTCGAGGTCGCGGCGCAGGGGCGCCGAGTGCGCCGGATACTCTTCGGCAATCACGAGGTCGAACGTGCGCGCCCACACTTCGTCGAGGGCGCTCTCGGGTTCGCGCTGGGTGATCTCGACGCGCAATTGCGGATGCTCTTGAGCTAGCAGGCTCAAGGCTCGAGGCACGATGCCGAGCGCCGCTGACTGAAACACCGCTAGTCGCACGGTTCCCGTGACGGTTCCGCTTGCCGCGACAAGGTCAGCTTCCAGTTGTTCGAACTCGTCAAGCAAGGCACTCGATCGTTCAACGAGCCGTTGACCCGCGGCCGTGAGGTGCACGCGACGGCCCGCGCGCTCAAGCAGGGCGACGCCCGCCTCGCGCTCGAGCAAGCTCAGTTGCTGCGAGATGGTCGACGGGCTGTATGAGAGCGCGCGCGCGACGGCGTGAAGGGTTCCGCGCCGATGCACTTCGCGCAAGAGCGAGAGGCGCTTGAGATCGAGCATCGGCACCCCTTTTCAATTGTTCGACGGAATCGAACAAGAGTGTACGACAATCATCACTTTTCGTACACAGCACCACAGGCCAGACTGAAGGCATGACCACGAGTTCTCAGCCGCACTCCCAGCCCGACGCCGACGCCGCGGTGGCCCTCGTGCGGCAGTGGCTGAGCGCGGCCGAGGGCGCGCGGCCCGACGCGGGGGCCGAGCGATTGGCCGGGTTGCTGCAGGACGAGGTGGGGCTCGAGTTCGCCATTGGCTTCGTCGACCGGGTCGCGCGGCCTGACGACTTGGGCGTTGCGGCGCGCAATCTCGAGCAGCTGGCGGCGCGCATCCCGAGCTTCTTGCCCTGGCCCCTGCGTGTGCTCATCGCGATCGGCGGGCCTCTCGCCCGCATTGCCCCCTGGCCCATCGTGCCGATCGCGCGCCGCGTGCTGCGGGGAATGGTCGGGCACCTTGTCGTTGACGCGACGCCGACTCGACTGGGGCGCACGCTCGACCGACTGCAGAGCAGCGGCGACCGGCTCAACATCAACCTGCTCGGTGAGGCTGTGCTGGGCGACGGCGAGGCTGACCGGAGGCTCGCGGGCATCACCGAGCTCGTCAAGCGCCCTGACGTCGACTACGTCTCGGTCAAGGTTTCGGCCGTCGTGAGCCAACTGAGCATGTGGGCCTTCGACGAAACCGTCGACCGCGTGGTCGAGCGGCTCACCCCGCTCTATGAGACCGCGGCGCTCGGTGTGACCCCCACCTTTCTCAACCTCGACATGGAAGAGTTTCGCGACCTCGACCTGACCATCGAGGTGTTTCAGCGGCTGCTCGACCGGCCGTCACTGCGGCAGTACGAGGCCGGCATTGTGTTGCAGGCCTACCTGCCCGAAGCGCTGCCCGCGCTCGAACGCCTCACGGCGTGGGCGCAAGAGCGCCGAGCGGCCGGCGGCGCCGGCATCAAGGTGCGGGTCGTCAAGGGCGCCAACCTCGCGATGGAGCGCGTGGATGCTGCGCTGCACGAGTGGCCCGTCGCCGTGTTGCCCAGCAAGCGCGACACCGACGCCAACTACAAGCGCGTGCTCGAGTCTGCGCTGCGCCCCGATCGAGTGGACGCGGTGCGCATCGGCATCGCGGGCCACAACCTCTTCGACATCGCATGGGCGTGGTTGCTCGCCGAGAGCCGCGGGGTGAGCGACCGCGTTGAGGTCGAGATGCTGCTCGGCATGGCCTCGGCGCAAGCCGATGCCGTGCGGGCAACGGTCGGGCACCTGTTGCTCTACACACCGGTAGTGCACCCGCGCGACTTCGAGTCGGCCATCAGTTATTTGATTCGGCGTCTCGAAGAGAACGCGAGCACCGAGAACTTTCTCTCGGGGGTCTTCGAACTCTCGAGCAGCCCCGAGATCTTCGAGCGCGAAGAGCAACGCTTTCGCGAGGCGCTCCTCGCGGTCAAGGCCGCGCCAGCGGCACCCGAGCCGCACCGCGTGCAAAACCGGCTGACCGAGCGTCCGCTCGATGAGTCGACTGCGCTGCCCGAGCCGGGCGGTGTGCGCGCGGGCTTCGAGAACACGCCCGACACCGATGTCGCGCTGCCCGCCAACCGTGAGTGGGCTCGCGCGATCCTCGAGCGAGCTGTGACGACAACGCGCGGCGCCGCACTCGTCGACGCGAGCGGGGTGGCCTCGGTCGCCGCCGTCGACCGCATCGTCGCCGAAACCCGCGAGGCCGCGGCCGGGTGGGCTGCGCGGGCGGTGGATGAGCGGGCGGGCATCCTGCACGCGGCCGGTCGCATGCTCGCGGCCCGTCGTGCCGACCTGCTCGAGGTCATGGCCGCCGAAGCCGGCAAGACGCTCGCCGAGGGCGACCCCGAGGTGAGCGAAGCCATCGACTTCGCGCACTACTACGCCGAGAGCGCGCGCGACCTCGCGCGCATCGACGACGCCACGTTCACGCCCGCGCGGCTGACGGTCGTCGCTCCGCCGTGGAACTTTCCCGTCGCGATCGCGGCGGGCGGCGTGCTCGCGGCGCTCGCCGCCGGCAGTGCCGTCATCATCAAGCCCGCCCCGCCCGTTCGTCGAAGCGCCGCCGTCATGGTCGAGGCGCTGTGGGATGCCGGGGTGCCGCGCGACGTGCTGCGCTTCGTCGACGCCCCCGAGAACGAAGTGGGCCAAGCGCTCATCGCTCACCCGGCCGTTGACCGCGTCGTGCTCACGGGTGCGTGGCAGACGGCCGAGCTGTTCCGTTCGTGGCGAGCCGACCTGCCGCTGCTCGCCGAGACGAGCGGCAAGAACGCCATCGTCATCACACCGAGCGCCGACATCGACCTCGCCGTGGCCGACCTCGTCAAGAGTGCCTTTGGTCATGCCGGTCAGAAGTGCTCCGCCGCCTCGCTCGCGATTCTCGTGGGCTCGGTCGCGACCTCGGCCCGCTTCGAACGCCAGCTGGTGGATGCCGTGCGTACGCTCCGCGTCGGCCGCCCCCTCGACCCGAGCGCGGTCGTGGGGCCGCTCATCGAACGCGCCTCGGGCAAGCTGCTTGACGCCCTCACGGTTCTCGGCGACGGCGAGCAGTGGCTCATCGAACCGCGTGCGCTCGACGCGACGGGCGAGCTGTGGAGCCCGGGCGTGCGTCGCGGGGTGGTCGCGGGCAGCGCCTTCCACACCACCGAATACTTCGGCCCCGTGCTGGGTCTCATGCGCGCCCGCACGCTCGACGAAGCGCTCGACCTGCAGAACGCCACGGCCTTCGGACTCACGGCGGGCCTCCACTCGCTCGACGCCGACGAGGTCGCCTACTGGCTTGACCACGTCGAAGCCGGCAACCTCTATGTCAATCGCGGCATCACGGGCGCGATCGTGCGCCGTCAGCCCTTCGGCGGCTGGAAGCGGTCGAGCGTTGGCGGCTCGACGAAGGCGGGCGGCCCCTCGTATGTCATGGGCTTTGGGTCGTTCAGCCCCGTGGCGCGCAAGCCGCGTCAGAACCTGAGCCTGAAGGGCCTCGATCGCGGCGTGCGTGAAGTGCTCGAGGCGAGCCAGCCTGGCCTTGATTTCGCGGGCTTCGATGCGGCACGCGCGGGCGCGCTGAGTGACCAGCGCGCGTGGGACGACGAGTTCGGGGTGGCCCGCGATGCGAGCCAGCTGGGCGCTGGCGCGGGGCACGTCGTCGAACGCAACGTTCTGCGGTATCGCCGCACACCCGTAACAGTTCGCGCGGCCGAGGGTGCCGCCATGGCTGAGCTCGTTCGTGTGCTGCTTGCCGCCACGCGCGCGGGCTCACGCGTCGAGATCAGCAGCGCGGCTCCTCTGCCGGTGACCTTGCTCGCGCTGCTCGAGAGCGGCATCTCGACGCTGCGTGCGGCCTCGATCGCGATTGAAACGGATGCGCGCTTCAGTGAGCGCGTGCTCGAGAGTCGCCCCGCCCGCATCCGACTGGTCGCGCCCAACGGCGCCGAGACCGCGAGCGAGCTGCAGGCGGCGCTCGGCGGCGACCCCGACGTGGCGATCTGGTCGGGGCCTGTGACGGCCTCGGGTCGCGTCGAACTGCTGCCGTTTGTGCGCGAGCAAGCCGTGTCGATCACGGCACACCGCTTCGGCAACCCCTTCGCCGCGATGGCCGAGCTCGAGCTGTAGTCGGGCTCTGACAGCGACGGATGCTCAGCCGCGCAGAGCGGCGCGCACCAGGTCGAGCGCGCTCGCGTCGTCGAGCCCGAGGCGCCGAGCTCGCTCGACAAACTCGCGTGCGGCAACCTGCGCCTGCTGTTGCCCGACATCGCCCTGCGGGGCTACAAACGAGCCCGCCCGGCCGCGCGTCTCGATGATGCCGTCGGTCTCGAGCTCGCGGTAGGCGCGCGCGACCGTGTTCACGGCGAGCCCCAGCTCGTCGGCGAGCGCGCGCACGGTCGGCAACTTTGCGCCGGCGGCGAGCTGCCCTGCCGCGACGGCGTCGCGCACCTGCACGCGAATCTGCTCGTAGGGCGGCGTCGCGGCCGAGGCGTCGACGGTGACGATCATGGGGCGCCTAGTGGTGCCGGCGGTCGATCAACCGCGTGAGGATGATCGCGCTGCGCGTGTGGTCGACGTTGGGGGCGACGCGCACGCGCTCGAGAGCATCCTCAAGAGAAGGAATGTCGCGCGAGCGAATGTGCACGATCGCGTCGGCGTCGCCCGTGACAGTTCCGGCGTCGACGACTTCGGGAACGGCCGAGAGGATGCGCTTCAACTCGTCGGGCGCGACGGTGCCGCGGCAAAAGAGTTCGACGTAGGCCTCAACGGCCATGCCGTCGACGGCGGGGTCGACCTGCACGGTGAACGAGCGAATCACGCCGTCGGCAACGAGGCGGTCGACCCGGCGCTTGACAGCCGAGGCCGAGAGCCCGACGACGTCGCCGATGTCGCCGTAGCCGGCGCGGGCGTTCTGCCGCAGCTGGTCGATGATGCGGTAGTCGATGGCGTCCACACCGCGAGACTAGGGCACCGGCTGGGGGAGTGGTGTGAGCACTGCTCCGCGACTGGCGCCCCAGGTAAAGTAAGGCTAACCTTACCTGCGGCAGCGTCGCCCGTCTCATTCGCCTCATCTGTTCTGGAGCATCCCCGTCATGCGCGTTTCTGCACCTCTCTCGTTCACCGCCCTCGCTGCCACGGGCCTTTTGCTGGCGGGCTGCGCGGCGTCGGTACCGAGCGATGACGCCATGCCCGTTGTCCCCACGGCCGACGGCCAATTCACGCTCTACTCGGGCCGCGACGAAGAGCTCGTGCAGCCGCTCATCGACCAGTTCACCGAAGACACGGGAATCGTGGTCGAGGTGCGCTACGGCAACACCGCCGAGCTCGGCGCGCTGCTGCTCGAAGAGGGCGACGCGACCCCCGCGAACGTGTTTTTGTCGCAGGATGCCGGAGCCCTCGGCGCCCTCAGCCAGGCCGGACTCTTCGCGACCCTGCCCGATGACG
>NZ_JANRKZ010000011.1:0-11571 GCF_033763155.1 Microcella sp. | reverse complement strand
ACGGCCGAATACGCCATCGCCACCATGGCCGCGGTCGGCTTTGCGAGTCTGCTCGTCGTCATCATGCAAAGCGATGAGGTGCGCGGCATCTTGACCGACCTCGTGCGCACCGCCCTCACCGTCGGCGGTTGACCATCGGTGTTCTGGCTGGCGGCGACCGAGGCTCGGTCACCGCCGAGCTCGCGGTCGGTCTGCCTGCCGTGGTCGTGGTGCTGGCCGCGTGCCTCGGTGCCCTGGGCCTTGCCGCAGACCAGGTGCGAGCCCACGACGCCGCGGCCGATGCGGCGCGATTGCTTGGCCGCGGTGAGTCGACCGCTGCCGCCGAGCGTCACGTGCAGATCATCGTGCCGGGCGCCCGACTTGTCGTGCGTTTCGTCGACGACCTCGTCTGCACGACGGTCTCTGTTGAGCGGCCCGTGCTCGCGGTTCCCCTTCGCGTTGAGGGATCGTCCTGCGCGCTCGGAGGCGGCCGGTGAGAGGTGCCTGGCACGCGCCGCGTGCCGAGAAGGCGAGACGACGACCAGGCGCACCTGACCGCGGTGCGGGGTCGATCCTGATCGTCGGCCTCATAGCGGTCGCCGCACTCGCGGGCCTCACGATGGTTGCCGCCGCGCACGGACTCGCCCGCAGCCAACAGGTCGCGGCAGCGGCCGACGCCGCGGCTCTCGGGGCCGCCGACGTGCTGCTGGGGTGGGCACCTGGAGACCCCTGCGATGTCGCCCAGCGGATCGCTGCGGCCCACGCCGTGCGGCTCTCCGAGTGCCGTAGCGAGGCGCTGACGGTGGTCGTTCGGGTCGAGGCGGGCATCCTCGGCATGGCGGTTGTGCGGTCGGCGCGCGCCGGCCCGCCCGACGCCGAGTGGTAGCGCACAGGAAATTCCTGTGTATGGTGTGCCTGATTGCGACTCACGGCGCTCGCCGCGGGTTGCAGCATCGGCCGGGGTGCGGATGCCATCCCCCCGCCGCAGAGACGTTCGTAGGTTAGGAGCACCGTGCCACAGGGCAAGAAGCTGGTCATCGTCGAGTCGCCCGCCAAGGCGAAGACGATCGGCAAGTACCTCGGCGACGACTATGAGGTGCAGGCCTCGGTGGGTCACATTCGAGACTTGGTCGAACCCAAGAACCTTCCGGCCGAGCTCAAGAAGGGCCCGTTGGGCAAGTTCTCGATCGACGTCGACAACGGCTTCGAGCCCTATTACGTGGTCTCTGACTCGAAGAAGAAGACAGTTGCCGACCTTAAGCGAGCACTGAAAGACGCCGACGAACTCTGGCTCGCCACCGATGAAGACCGCGAGGGCGAAGCCATCGCGTGGCACTTGCTTGAGGTTCTCAAGCCCAAGGTTCCCGTCAAGCGCATGGTCTTTCACGAGATCACGGCCGAAGCCATCCAGCGCGCCGTTGATAACACACGCGAGCTCGACACCGCCCTGGTTGACGCGCAAGAGACCCGCCGCATCCTCGACCGCCTCTATGGCTACGAAGTCAGCCCCGTGCTGTGGCGCAAGGTGGGACCAGGCCTGAGTTCCGGCCGCGTGCAGTCGGCGGCGACGCGACTCGTCGTCGACCGCGAGCGCGAGCGTCTGGCCTTCATCAGTGCGGGCTACTGGGATCTCGACACAACCCTTACCCCGGCGGATGCCAACACTCCTTTCACCGCGCGCCTCGCGCGCCTCGACGGCAAAAAGGTAGCGACCGGGCGCGACTTCACCGACCGGGGAGAGCTCAAGGGTGCCGACACGGTCGCTCTCGACCAGGCCCTGACGACGTCGCTCGCCGATGCGTTGCGCGACCCCGCCATTGTGGTCACCGTGACGGGCGTTGAGTCGAAGCCCTACACGCGGCGCCCGGCCGCTCCATTTACGACGTCGACGCTGCAGCAAGAAGCCGGTCGCAAGCTGCGGTTCACCGCACGCCAGACGATGTCGATCGCGCAGTCGCTCTACGAAAACGGCTACATCACCTATATGCGCACCGACTCGACGACGCTCTCGCAGCAGGCCGTCGACGCCGCGCGCTCGCAAGCCGTCACCCTCTACGGTGCCGACAGCATTCCCGAGCAACCGCGCGTCTACGCGAGCAAGTCAAAAAACGCGCAAGAGGCGCACGAGGCCGTGCGACCCGCCGGTGACGTGTTCCGCACCCCCACCGAGCTCGACGGCGTGTTGCGCGGCAACGACTGGAAGCTTTACGACCTCATTTGGAAGCGCACCGTCGCGAGCCAGATGGCGGATGCGCGGGGGCAGACGGCGTCGGTGAGCATTCAGGCGGGGCCGACCCCCACATCGGCCACCCCGGCCGGCGTGATCGCTGAGTTCGCGGCGAGCGGCACCGTCATCACTTTCCGTGGGTTTCTCGCAGCCTATGAAGAGGGCAACGACGAATCGACCGATGCCGACGAGAAGACCGAGCCGGCCGAAGCCAAGCTTCCGCCGCTCACGGTCGGGCAGTCATTGAGCGTCGTCGACGTCGAGGCTAAGGGGCACGAGACGAGCCCGCCCGCGCGCTACACCGAAGCGAGCCTCGTCAAGGCGCTCGAAGAGCGCGGCATCGGTCGCCCGAGCACCTATGCGGCCATCATCTCGACGATCGTTGACCGCGGCTATGTCACGCCGCGCGGCTCGGCCCTGGTGCCCAACTGGATTGCGTTCTCGGTCGTGCGCTTGCTCGAAGAGAACTTCAGCGACCTCGTCGAGTACGACTTCACGGCCGAAATGGAAGCCGACCTCGACCGCATCGCGAACGGAGAGGCCGATCGCACCGAGTGGCTAACGGGCTTCTACTTTGGTGATGACCACCAGCCAGGGTTGCGGCCCGTCATCGACAACTTGGGCGACATCGACGCGAAGACGCTCAACTCGATGCCCCTCACCGACACGATCACGCTGCGCATCGGCAAGTACGGCCCGTACCTCGAGGTCACCGACCCGGCCGCCGAGGCGGGAGTCGACGGTGTCGCCGCCACGCCGCGGCGCGTGAACCTGCCGCAAGAGCTCGCCCCTGATGAACTCACGGCGGCCAAGGCGCAAGAGCTCGTCGATGCTCCCGTCGTGGGCGACCGCGTGCTCGGCATCAATCCCGAGAACGGCAAACAGGTTGTCGCGAAAGACGGCCGATTCGGTCCGTACGTGACCGAGCTCGATCCCGAGCCCGAGGTGACTCCCGAGGAGGCCGCAGCGCTTGCCGCTGCCGAGGCCCCTGTTGTCGACCCTGCCACGGGTGAAGTCATCGAGCCGCCGAAGAAGCGGGCGCCCGCCAAGAAAAAGGCTCCTGTCGAGAAGCCGCGCACAGCATCCCTCTTCAAAGACATGGATCCGAACACGATCGACTTCGAGACGGCGCTCGCGTTGTTGAGCCTGCCGCGCGTGGTCGGCAACGACCCCGAGAGTGGCGAGCCGATCACGGCGCAGAATGGCCGCTACGGGCCCTACTTGAAGAAGGGCACTGACACGCGCTCGCTCGACGCTGAAGCGCAGATCTTCGAGATCGACCTTGAGGGCGCGCTCGCGAGGTTCGCCGAGCCCAAATACGGCGCGCGCAAAGCGTCGAGCGCGCTCAAAGAGTTCGACGCCGACCCTGTGAGCGGCAAGCCCATCAAGCTCAAAGACGGTCGCTTCGGGCCCTATGTGACCGACGGTGAGACGAACGCGACGGTTCCGCGGGGTGAAGACCCCATGGAGATCGACTTCGATCGAGCCGTGCAGCTGATCGCGGACAAGCGCGCGAAGGGTCCGGCGAAGAAGCCCGTCAAGCGTGCTGCTGGCGCTGGCGCCAAGACGGCCGCGAAGAAAGCTCCTGCGTCGAAGCCTGCGGCGAAGAAAGCCGCGGCGCCCAAGAAGGCACAGTGACCGGATTGTTCATCACCCTCGAGGGGGGTGATGGTTCGGGAAAGAGCACTCAGATGGGTGCTCTCACCGAGTGGCTTCAGGCTCAGGGGCGCACGGTGGTGCAGGCGCGCGAACCCGGCGGAACCGATCTCGGGCTTGAGCTGCGCGAGATCATCTTGCACCGGCGCGGCTACATCGCCCCCCGAGCCGAAGCCCTGCTCTACGCGGCCGATCGCGCGCACCACATTGCCACGGTCGTGCGGCCCGCACTCGAGCGCGGTGACATCGTGATTCAAGATCGCTACCTCGACTCGTCGGTGGCCTACCAGGGCGCCGGTCGCGTGCTCGACCCCACCGAAGTGCGCGACGTCTCGTTGTGGGCGACCGAAGGGCTGCTGCCTCACCTCACCGTGTTGCTCGATCTTGACCCCGCCGTCGGGCGAGAGCGGCTCGACGCCAGCCGTACGCGCTACGACCGACTTGAGGCCGAAGAATCCGACTTTCATGAGCGTGTGCGCGCCGCGTACCTCGACCTGGCCGCGGCAGAGCCCACCCGGTTTCTGGTGCTCGACGCAACGTTGCCGGTCGATGAGCTGCAGGCGAGCATCCGCGATCGCGTGTCAGCCCTGCTCGGCTAGGGTTGCGGCATGAACGCCTGGGATGAGCTGACCGGGCAAGAGGCAGCGATCGCGACGCTTCGGGATGCCGTTGCCGACCCGAGCGCCATGACCCACTCGTGGCTCATCACGGGCCCGCCCGGCTCGGGTCGCTCGAACCTCGCGTTCGCCTTCGCCACCGCGCTCTTGCAAGGATCATCCGAGGGTGCCGAGGCGCACCGCACGGCGGCGCAGGTCGCGGCCCGCACGCACCCCGACCTCGCCGTGCTCGCGACCGACCGAGTGATCATTTCGATCGATGAAGTGCGTCAGCTTGTCGCCCAGAGCCAGTTTTCGCCCAGCGTTGCTCCGTATCGCGTCATCGTCATCGAAGACGCCGATCGCATGGCCGAGCGCACGTCGAACGTATTGCTCAAGGCGCTCGAAGAGCCGCCGCCGCGCACGGTCTGGATTCTCTGCGCGCCCAACGCGGCCGACCTGATTCCGACCATCCGCTCGCGCGTGCGCACCGTTCGGCTGCGCGTGCCAAGTGTCACTGAGGTTGCCGAGCTTCTCGTGCGTCGCGATGGCGTTGACCCCGCGCTCGCCGAGCGCGCGGCGCGCGAATCGCAGACCCACATCGGCATGGCGCTGCGGCTAGCCACCGATGCCGACGCGCGCGATCGTCGATCGCGCACGCTCGAGCTTGCCCTCGGGGTGTCGAGCGTGAGCGGGGCGGTGCTCGCGGCAGAGCGACTCGTGGCGATCGCAACCGACGATGCGAAAGCGTTCACGGCCGAGCGAGAAGAAGAAGAGCGCGCGGCGGCCCTGCGCTCCCTCGGCATCGAGCCAGGGGCGAGTGTTCCCGCCGGTCTTCGGGCGAGTCTCAAGGCTCTCGAAGAAGACCAAAAACGTCGTGCCACGCGGTCGGTGCGCGATGGCATCGACCGGGTGCTCGTCGATCTCATGTCGCTCTATCGAGACCTCGCGATGGTGCAGCTCGGCGCCGGAGTTGAGCTCGTCAACGAGGCCATTAGGGCTCAGCTCGAGCACGCCGCACGCGCGAGCACGGCCGAACAGTCTCTTGCGGCGCTCGACGCCATTGCTCTCGCCCGGCGCCGCATCGAGTCAAACACGCCTCCCGTGCTCGCTCTTGAAGCGATGCTCATTTCAGCGAGCGGGAGGGTGCCGGCGCTAGGCTCGGCCTCGTGACCCGACGTGCTGCTCTTGTCTCGCTCATTCTCGTTCCGACGCTGCTGCTGAGTGGCTGTGTGCCCAGCTGGCTGCAGGGCATCGTTGGAGGAGGCGACGTTTCGACTCCCACCGGCGAAGAGGTCGCTGAGAACCTCAAGCCCTACTACACCCAGGTGTTGACCTGGACCGGATGCGGGGGCGGTGCGCAGTGCGCCACCGCGATCGCCCCGCTCGACTGGGAGAACCCGGGAGAGGGCGACGACATCGAGCTCGCGCTCGTGCGTCACCCGGCCACGAGTGGTGATCCCCAGGGCTCGCTCTTCCTCAACCCCGGCGGCCCGGGCGCTTCGGGCTTCGACTTCGTGCGTGACAGCGTCGATTTCGCCGTGAGCGCCGACTTGCAACGCGAGTTCGACATCGTTGGCTGGGACCCTCGCGGTGTCGGCCGATCGAGCGCCGTCACGTGCTACACCGATGCGGCCGACATGGACCAGTTCATCTTCGGGATTCCCGAGAGCGAGTTCGGAACGCCCGAGTGGGAGGCCGAGGTCATAGCGAGCGCGGTCGACTTCGCCGACGCCTGTGCCGAGAACACAGGCCCGCTGCTCGGCTTTGTCGACACCAACAGCACCGTGCGCGATCTCGACATGATGCGCGCGATTGTGGGGGATGCCCGGCTCAACTACTTCGGATACTCCTACGGCACCGACATCGGCGCCCGCTACGCCGACCAGTTCCCCGAGAAGGTGGGCCGTCTCGTGTTCGATGGCGCGACCGACCCGACCACGACGACGTTTGAGGTTGTTCTCGCGCAGTCCGAAGGATTCGAGTTGGCGCTTCGCGCCTACCTCGAGGGCTGCGTTGACTTGGGTGCTTGCCCGTTCCCGGGCTCGGTCGACGAGAGCCTCGCGCTCATTAGCGACCTCTACGACCGACTAAGCGAGAACCCGATCGAAGCAGACGACGGCCGGTTCTTCGACGCGAACGTTCTCGACATTGCCGTGGCGACGGCTCTTTATGACGAAGGGTCGTGGACGTACCTCTCGCAAATGTTCACCGAATTGCGCACCGGGGTCGTTGAAACGGGCTTCTTGCTCGCCGACTTCTACTACGGCCGCGAAAACGGCGAATACATTGACAACTCGCTCGAAGCCTTCATCGCCGTCAACTGCCTCGACTACCCCGTCGAAACCGATCGCGATGTGATCGCCGAACAGAACGCGCAGATTCGCGAAGTCGCGCCGACGACCGCGGGCGAGGGTTCGCTTCTCGGTGACGTGGTCTGCGCCAACTGGCCCTACCAGTTCGACGGCGAACTCGGCCCCGTGAGCGGCGCGGGAGCCGCACCCATTCTCGTGATCGGCACGACGGGTGACCCCGCCACTCCCTTCCAGTGGGCGGAGGCTCTGGCCGAGCAGCTCGAGAGCGGCGTTCTTCTCACCTGGGTGGGTGAGGGTCACATTGCCTACGACGAAGGCGACCCGTGCATCAACGATCTCGTCGATGAGTACTTCATCAGCGGCGCCGTGCCAGAAGACGGGCTCGTCTGCGACGGTGGGCAGGGCTGAGCGATGACGCGCGTCGATCCTGGCGCCGTCGTCGAGCCTGCGGCGGAACACGCCGAGGGTAGCGAGCGAGTGGGGGTGAGCATCCCGTTCTCGGTCGTTGCTCTGGTGGTGGCGGTTCTGGCACTCGCACTGCTCGCCCTCCCGATTGCTGTTGCCGGCTTCATTGCAGCAGCGGTCATCGCCATTGCGGTTGCCCTCGCGGTGGTGGCCGTTGCGCGAGCAGTTCGCCGCGGGCGAGGGTTCGCTCTTGCCGTGACGGCGCTCGGTGTTGCCGTGCTGACGGGAACTGTTGCCACAGCAATCGGTGTCGGCACGACGATCGTTGCTGCCACCGACGCCTATCGCGAGAGCGGAGTGGTGGCGCCGAGTGACGTCACGGGTGATGGGGC
The DNA here is from genome assembly GCF_033763155.1 of Microcella sp. GTDB lineage: Bacteria > Actinomycetota > Actinomycetes > Actinomycetales > Microbacteriaceae > Microcella. The sequence continues at coordinate 4,001 of NZ_JANRKZ010000011.1, read as the reverse complement.
GGCCGCGCCCGAGGTCGACGCCGACATTTCGGGGCAGTGGGTCGTCGATGAACTCTTGCGCGAGTGTCACGCTAGCCACTTGCACGCCGTTGCGGCGCCGGGGTCAACCACCCTGTTTCTCGTCGGTGAGCGGCCGGTGAGCGTCGACGACTTCTCCTTCACCGTGACGGTCGAGCCGGGTGCCGACACGTGGCACGGCAAGATTCTGGGTGACGTTCCCGAGGGCTCTGACGCTCTCACTGGTTCGTCAGCGAACCCTCTTGAGTGCGAGAGCGTCGAAATCGACGCGTTCACGGGCAACCTCGTGACGGCGGGCGGCGACGAAGCGGGCGGTTCTGATGCTCCGCCCGCGCCCGCAGGAGAGGTCAACTACTGGGAGCTCGAGGTCGGCATGTGCCTCAACGACGCGAACCTTCCCGAACGGTTCACGACGATTCCGCTGGTTGACTGCGCGCAGTCGCACGACAGCGAGGTCTACGCGATCCTGCCCCTCGCCGACGGGCCGTATCCGGGCGATGAAGAAGTCTTCCGGTTGGCCGAAGATGGCTGTTACGAGGCATACGAGCCGTACGTCGGCATGAGCTACGACACGTCGTACTACTACTTCGCCTACTACTGGCCCGACAAGAACGGTTGGGGAGCCGGGGACCGCAACGTCGTATGCATTGTCTACGACGAGAACGGACAGATTGAGGGGTCGGTGCGCGGGTCGGGCCGATGATCGGCTAAGCTTTCACCTCGTGTCACGGCCTCGGCCGTGTCCGCCGCCTTAGCTCAGTCGGCAGAGCGTCTCACTCGTAATGAGAAGGTCGTGGGTTCGATTCCCACAGGCGGCTCCGTGTTCCTAGTCGTGCGACACAGGTCGCTGTTGATGCGCTCGGCGCGCGGGCCGGCGCCGTTCACCAGGCTGCCCGAGCGGGGCTCCCTGACTTTGAATCGGCCGCAGCAGGTCGAACTCTGTGGAGCCTTCCAGAAACGCGGAAGAACCTGAGTTTCACGCGATTTATTCCGCGTTTGTGGAAGCCTCCGGAGAGAGTGTCCGGGGTGGCGCGGTGCGCGACTCCGCATCGGCTAGCCCGATCCCCGTGGGATGCTGGGGGCGATGACCACCCCACCGTTGTCGAGCCCGGCACCTGCCGCGGGCCCGAGCCCGCATCCCGAGCAGGGCACGCGCACACGCACGGTGCTCGCCATCGCGGCCACCGTGGTCGCGGGCGTCGGCGTCGCCACGCAGAGTCGCATCAACGGCGAGCTCGGGCAACGCCTCGACGACGGCTACACCGCGGCGCTCATCTCGTTCGGCAGCGGCTGGGTCATCTTGCTCGTGCTGCTCGCGCTGTCGCCTCGGGGCCGCGCGGGGTTCGCCCGCGTGCTGATCGAAGTGCGACAGGGGCGACTCGCCTGGTGGATGCTCTTGGGCGGCTTGGCGGGCGCCTACTTCGTGCTCGCGCAAAGCCTTGTGGCCGGGATGCTCGGCGTGGCCATCTTCACGATCGCCATCGTCACCGGCCAGACCGTGACGGGCTTGACGCTCGACGCCACCGGATTCGCCGGGGCTCGGCGCACCGCGGTCGCCCCGGCGCGCGTGGTCGGAGCTGCCCTCACCGTCAGCGCGGTCGCCGTCGCCGTGATTCCCCGGCTGGGCGCTGACGGGTTCCCCGTCGCTGCCATTGCACTTCCGCTGGCCGCGGGCGTGGCCGTCGCCTTCCAGCAGGGCCTCAATGGTCGCGTGCGGGCTGAAGCACAGTCGGCCCTCGCGGCGACGACGATCAACTTCACGGTCGGATCCGCGGCCCTGTTCGTCGCCACCGTCACGCACGTGCTGTTCGTGGGCCTGCCCGAGGCGCTGCCGACGAACCCCGTGCTCTACCTCGGGGGCGCGGTCGGCGCGATCTTCATCGCGATTCAGACGTTGACGGTCGCGCGCATCGGCGTGCTCGTGTTGGGCCTGTGCCTCGTGACCGGGCAACTCGCGGCTTCGCTCGTCTTCGACGTGGTCGCTCCGCTCGGCCCGGGGTCGACGAGCGCCACGGCCATTGCCGTGGTGCTTGCGCTCACCGGAGTGCTCGTGGCGAGCATCCGGTGGCCACACCGCCGTCGCGGGGCTACTCGGCCTCAGGCGTGAAGTCGAGCGCGAGCGAGTTCATGCAGTACCGGTCGCCCGTGGGGGTGCCGAAGCCGTCGGGGAACACGTGGCCGAGGTGCGAGCCACACGTGGCGCAGCGCACCTCGGTGCGCACCATGCCGAGCGACGTGTCTTCGATGAGCTCAACGGCTTCGGGGCGCACCGACTCGTAGAAGCTCGGCCAGCCGCAGCCCGAGTCGAACTTCGTGCCGGCGACGAACAGCTCGGCATTGCAGGCGCCGCACGTGTAGATGCCGGCACGGCTCTCGTCGAGCAGCTCACCCGTCCACGCGCGCTCGGTGCCCGCCTGACGCAACACCTGGTAGCGCTCTTCGCCGAGCTCGGCGCGCCACTCCTCCTCGGTCTTCTCGACCGCGTAGGCCTTGCCGCTTGTTGACGGGTTCTCGCCCATGATTCCTCGCTCCTCGCCCGCAGGCGGTTGATCTCCCCCCATTAAACTCGCTCGCGTGCCCGACTCTTCCCCGATCGAGAAAACCTGGAGTCACCTGACGCGCGACGAGTTCTTCGAGCTCGCCCAATTGCGCACCGAGGTCTTCTTTCTCGAGCAACGCATCGACGAGCCCGAACTCGACGAGCGCGACCGCGACGAGTCGACCGAACACCTCTGGATCTCCGACGAACGCGGGCCTGCCGCCTACCTGCGGGTCATCGTCGACGACGAGCCACAACCCGGCAATCTGGATGCTCGCCGCCTGATCGGCCGCGTCGTCACCCGCGCTGACCGCCGCGGCGAGGGTCTCTCGCGCCGATTGCTCAACCACGTCATCGAGCGTCACGGAGCCGAGCCGCTGGCCTTGCACGCGCAGAGTTACATTCAGCCGTTGTACGCCGCCGTGGGCTTCGAGGCTTACGGCGATGAGTATCTCGAGGCGGGCATCCCGCACATCGGCATGTATCGGGCGGCACAGCCGACGCCCACGACCGACCCCGTACGCTGAACGCACCATGATCGCCGCGCTCGCTCTCGCTGCTGCTGCAGCACTCGCACTGCCCGTGCCGGTCATCGGGGCCGCCGCCCCGGCCGAAGCGTGCACGGCCGAGGCCGGCTCGTTCACATGGGGATTCAAGGAGTCGTTTCGCGCCTACATCAGCGGCTCGATTGCCAACGGCGAGTGGAGTACCGAGGGCGACATCGGCTATGCCACGCCCGCCTTCTTCAGTGACGCGATGGCGGGTTCGGTCGAACTCGAACCGCTGGCGGGCGAGCTCGGCGTTGAGGGCGCCGTTCGCTTCACGGGGCACGAGGGCATTCTTGACACGACCCTCTCGAACCTGCGGCTCGTCGTCGAGAGCCCCGATCGACTCGTCGTGGTCGTTGACGTGCGCGGCACGACGCAAGACTTTGTGCCGGTCGACTCGGCGGGCGTGCGGTTTCTCACGGGCGACCTCACGGCTGCGCAGTGGAGCGCCTCGAGCGACGGGCTGCTCATCGAGAACATCGCCCTGACGCTCACGGCCGACGGTGCCGAGGCTTTTGGCACCTACCCCGAGGGCGAGCCCTTCGACCCGCTCACCCTCGCGCTCGCGTCGACCGAAGCCTGTGCGACGGCGGCGCTCGACGCGCGCGCGTCGGCCGACCAGGTTCCGCTCGTGGTGTCGGGCGGCCTTATCGCCGCGGGCGTCGGGCTGGGAGCGGTGATCGCGGTCGTCGAGCGCCGACGGTCACGAGCGACACCGGCCACACCCGCCGAGCCGAACGACGCGCCCTCCGACTCCTGAGCCCCGGTCGGTGGCACGATGGCACCGTGAGCACGACCGCAGAACGGTACCGGCGCTTCGCCCGCGAGGCGGCCCCACGCTCGCGCACCTACGCGGCCTGGTCGCTCGAGATCGCCGACGACGACGAGTGCATCGC
>NZ_JANRKZ010000010.1:0-4761 GCF_033763155.1 Microcella sp. | reverse complement strand
CTGCCGCCGCGCAGCGACGACTACCGACTCGTCGTCACGCTCGCGGGCGAGGTGCACCCGAGCGCGCGCTCCGTCGTGACCGCCGCCACCGTGCCGGGCGTGCGCAGTGACCTGCTGCGGGCCGAGGTGCGCGCTGACGCCGGAACCCTCGTGTTGCGCATTGCGGCGCCGCTCGCCGACGACGAGCGCGGAGCATCCGCCCAGAAGCGCCTCGAGAAGCAGTACCGCCGACGCACGGCGACACCCGAGAACGCCGTCTTCTTCGAGAGCTTCTATAGCCAGACCGTCGCGTGCAACCCGCTCGCGATCGACCGTGAGCTCGCGCGCGTGCGGCCCGACGTGACGCGCTATTGGTCGGTCGTCGACCGGTCGATCGCCGTGCCCGAGGGTGCGATTGCCATCGTCGAGGGTTCGGCCGAGTGGTGGCGTGTGCGGGCTGACGCGCGGCTGCTCGTCGTCAACGACTGGTTGCGCAAGCGGTGGATGCCCCGCCGCCACCAAACCGTGCTGCAGACCTGGCACGGCACCATGCTCAAGCGGCTCGCGCTCGACCGCGACGGCGTGGGCCTGCGCACGCGCATTGCCGTGCGCCGCGAAAGTCGGCGCTGGACCGTGCTGCTCGCCCAGAACCCCTACGCGGCCGAGATTCTGCGGAGGGCCTACGCGTTCAACGGGCCGCTGTGGATCGAGGGTTACCCGCGCAACGACGTGCTCGTGCACGCCGACTCGGCCGTTCGCGCTGCCGTGCGTGAACGACTCGGGGTGCAACCCGGCCAGCGCGCCGTGCTCTATGCGCCGACTTGGCGCGACGACGCGACACAGATCGTCGACTTCGTCGACCTGCCGAGCTTGCCCGCGGCCCTCGCCGAGCTCCCCGGCGAGCACGTCGTGCTCGTGCGCGGCCACAGCCGCACCCTGCGCCACGGCCGCAATCTCGACGCCCCGGGGCTCATCGACGTCACGACCTACCCCGACATGGCTGACCTGCTGCTCGCGGCCGATGTCGTCATTACCGACTACAGCTCGCTCATGTTCGACGTGACCGCCACGAGCACTCCCCTCGTCTTGTTCGCGCCCGACCGCGAGCACTACGAGAGTGAGTTGCGCGGCTTCTACTTCGACCTGTTGGCCGAGGCACCGGTGCCGGTGACCGAGAGCCGCGATGCTCTGCTTGCCGAGCTGGCGCGGCTGGCGGCGGGGGGTGACGGGGCGGGAGCATCCGTGGCGATGCAGGCGTGGCGCGAGCGGTTCACGGCATTCGACGACGGTCACGCAGCCGAGCGCGTCGTCGCGCGCGCGCTGGCCAGCGGGATGCTCGACGCACGCTGAACAGCGCGCCGAGTCAGACGGTCACGACTCAGCGCGTCACGACTCGGTGCATCACGACTCAGTGCATCACGACTCGGTGCATCACGACTCAGTGCGCGAGGTGTCGATGGCGTCACGCGCTCCGAAGAGAAACCCGCGCACGAAGCCGAAACCCCAACTGAGGTGCATGACGGCGATGACCCGCGCGAACGTCGCGCGGTCGGCAAAGGTCTGCCCACTTGAGGGCGCGACCAGCAAGCCCAGCAACACGAGGGCATAGAGCCCGGGGCCCACGTGCACAACCGAGAGCAGCACACTCGCGAGCCCGGTCACGACGCCCGTGAGTTGCAGCACCAGCACCACCACACTCGCCGCGATCGAGGTCACGAGCGCGGGCGGCGCAAAGTAGCGCAGTGAGTTGCGCCCGCCGAGGCGACGCACCAACTCGCCACGCCAGATGCCCGTGGCGGTGAACTGTCGCGCGAGCTTGGCCCACGTCGAGCGCGGCCAATAGGTGACCCGCAGCTCGGGGTCGAGCCACACGAGGTGGCCCGCGTCGCGCAGGCGAAAGTTCAGTTCCCAGTCTTCGCCGCGTTTGAGGCCTTCGTCATAGAGCCCCACGGCGAGCAGCGCGTCTCGCTGCATGATGCCCAGATAGGCACTTTCGGCAGGGCCTTCGGATGCACCTCCGTGGTAGGCACCGCCCCCCAGCCCGAGACGGCTGTTGTAGGCGCGCGCGATCGCCGACTGCAGTCGACCGCGACCCGTGGCAACCATCAGGCCGCCGACGCTCGCCGCGCCCGTGCGCTGCAGCGTGGCGACCCCCCGGGCGGTGTAGTCGGGCTGCAGTTCGGTGTGCGCATCAACCCGCACGATGATGTCGTGGGCGGCGGCACGAATGCCGAGATTGAGGCTCAGCGGAATCGAGAGGGCGTCGTTTGTGACGACCCTCAGCCGGGCATCCGTCGCCGCACGCTCGATAACGCGTTCGGTCGTGCCGTCCGTTGACGGCCCCAGCACGACGACCAGCTCATGGTCACCGTCGTAGTGCTGGGCGAGCACGCTGTCGATGGCGTCATCGATGTAGGCCGCCTCGTTGTAGACGGGCATCACGAAGCTGACGCCGGGGTGCGTCGGTGCAGGCTGGCCCATACCTCACGAGGGTAGTGCCTCGATCGTGCGCCGATCTCGCGACCGGCGCACGATCATGGGGGGGTTACGGAAGCTCGCCGAGGGTGACCTCGACCTCAAACACGTCACCGTCGCGAACGTAGGTGAGTGTTGTGGTCGCTCCGGCCGGCAACACGCGCACCTGAGCCGTGAGGTCGACGCTGTCGGTGATCGGCACGCCGTTGAACTCGGTGATGATGTCGCCAGCGCGCAGGCCAGCGGCCTGGGCTGCTCCATCAGGCAGAAGGCTGTCGATCAGCGCACCCGTCACGGTGCTCGCGGGATCATTGAGGGCGTCGGTCACGCTCGCACCCAACAAACCGTGGCTTGCCGTGCCCGACTCGATGAGTTCGGTCGCGATGCGCTGGGCGTAGTTCGACGGAATCGAGAAGCCCACGCCGATGCTGCCCGATTGGGCTCCGCTGCCGCCCGCCGAGGCAATCGCCACGACGATGCCGATGAGTCGGCCGTCTGCATCGAGCAGCGCGCCACCCGAGTTGCCCGGGTTGATAGCGGCATCGGTCTGAATCACCGGCAACGAGACCGTGGTCGATGCCACGGGCTGCGGCTCGGTCGGCGTGGCTTCAGAGTCGCCGTTGCCGGGGTCAGAGAAGTTCCAGAAGTCGAACGGGGCGTCGGTGCCGTTCTCACCGCCACTGTCGGGCTGTTGCGGCGCGGCCGCATCGGGAACTTCCGACGAGCGCACGGTGATCGACCGGTTGAGTGCCGAGACGATTCCGTTCGAGACCGAGCCCGCGAGCCCGAGCGGGGCACCGATGACAACGGTCTGGTCGCCCACATTGATGGCGTCAGAATCAGCAAACTCGATCACGGGCAGATCGTCGGCCTCGTCGAGCTTGACGACCGCGAGGTCGGCAATCGGGTCGCTGCCCACGAGCTCAGCGTTGAAGATGCGTCCGTCGGAGAGTGTCACGCGAATGCTCGGATTGTTGGTGGCGCCCTCGAGCGTGGCCACGTGGTTATTCGTGAGCACGTATCCGTCGCTCGAGAGAATGACACCCGATCCATTGCCTGAGGCGCCGCCCCCGGCGACCGAGAGGGTCACGACGGCGGGCATGGCCTTTGCGACGACCGCGGTCACGAGCGTGGCGTCGTCGGGGTCGTTGACGGTGATCGACGTGGGGGTGCTGGGCACGGCCGAGAGAGTGGGCGCGTCGGTGGCCAAGACTGCTGCGACGACTCCACCTCCGGCCACGCCGCCGATGAGCGCGCCCACGGCGAGCATTCCCACCAGCGGAGCCATCGCGAGCTTGGAGCGCTCGGCGGGCGGGGCAGCGGGGGTCGTGGCTGCCGGCGTCGGGGCCGCAGGGGCCGCGTCTTCTCCGCTTGCCTGGGACTCAGGGCTCGCGTCGGCAGCAGGCACCGGGGCGTCGGACGTGGCGTCGGTAACGATCGGAACCTCAGGCTGGTCGGCCTGTTCAGGGTTCTCGGCGTTGGTGGTCATCGGGAGGTGCTCCTTTCGGCGCTGTCAGCGTCCTCCGCAAACCTGTGCATTCTATTTGCCGCGCCTTGGGGCCTCCCGACCCTTCGCCTAGCCCTGCCTTGGTTGAGTGGTCGACGAGGTCGTGCTCAGCATCCGGGGCCCGCGGGCGCTCGCGCACAGTCGCGGTCGACGAGCACCGTGACGGCGCCGCCAGCCGTCGCGATGAGGTCGTTGGCGGGCAGCACGATGACGCCGCTCAAGGCCGTCCAGGTTCCACCGGCGAATCGGTATTCGGCGGTGTATTCGACGTCGAGTTCGATGACGTAGGTTCCGGATGCTCGATAAACGTGACTCGTCGGCGTCGGGTCAAACTCGCGCAGCCCCAGAGTTGTCCAGCTCGCGCCTCGCGAGCCCAACCGCGCTGACGTGCCGTCTCCGTACCGCCACCGGTAAGCAACAGGAGTGAACCGCACATCGGCGGGCAGCCCCAGCAGCGTGCCGCTCACCACGTGGCGATCAATGACCGCCACGAAATTGGTGGGGAGGCCGACGACCATCCAGCCATCCGGTTGCATGTATTGCACGGCGGCCTGGGGGCGAAAGACGGCGAGATCGCTCAGCGTGACGGGAGGCAGGCCTGGAGCCGGGTCGGCCGGCTTGCCCTGGCCCTCGCCGTAGCAGAGGCCTGGGAACACTTCTTCACACGGCGGGGGTGGAACGGAGGAGCCCCCGGATGCTCCGCCGCCGCTCGAACCGCCCGAGCCAGGGCTTCCACCGAGCGTGAGTCGCCCGTCGAGCACGGCGCCATCGCCCGTGGTTGAGCCGCCGACGGTTGGGCA
>NZ_JANRKZ010000009.1:0-2196 GCF_033763155.1 Microcella sp. | reverse complement strand
GCGAGGATGAGTACTTCCTGTTTGCTCACCCCTTGACCCTGGCGGGGTGTCCACAATGTCGTGAGACATCACGCCCTCACCGGCCTCACTGTCCACGATGTCGTGAGACAGGTGTCCACGATGTGCTGAAACCAGACACCGCCCTCGCTACCGTTTCAGCGACCTAGTAGCCGGTGCGTTCGTCGATCAAGCGTTGCAGATCGGCTTTGATGCCCGCGATGGCCTCGCGGTGTTCCTCGTCACTCATGACCACGGGTTCGGCTCGAGGGATGAGTCGCGCTTGCATGAGCTCGCTGAGGGTCTCGTCGCGGGCACGCAAGGCAATGTCGCGCACGACCGACTCGTCGTGGTGGGCGACCCGCAATCGCTCCACGACTCCGCGCAGGGTTCGGCTGCGGGCGCTGAGCCGGGCAACTTCGTCACGAAGGCGACGGATGCGCGCCTGATCGCGCCGCGATCGTGCGGTGCGCGTCGCGCGAGCCGTCGGTGCGGCCGCGTCGCTGTCGTGCGACAGCCGCGTCGCTGTCTCGTCGAGCTCGTCGATGAGTGCGTCGATGGCACGACGTGCCAGCTCACAAGCCTCGGCCTCATTCCACGGTGCACCGTCGCGCACCGTGCGCATGATGACGCCGTTCTTAACCGAGAGGCGCACGGCCGAGAGAGCGACGATGAATCCCTCATCGATCTGGTGCGAGAGGTCGCGCGGTGCCTCGGGTTGCTGCGGGGCAACCCTCAGGGCGGGGGCGGGCCAAAAGCGCATGTCGACCTTCGCGAGCGTGAGAGCGAGAGATCTCCAGGGTACGGGGCGTGCCTGCGTGGAGGCCGGGGGCGGGCGGCGAGCATCCCGAAAAAGTGCCGCGACACGCCGAAAACACAACATGTAGGGGAATGACATTGCTGTGATTCCCGTTATATAGTGAGACCCCTAGCCGCCCGGGGCGGAGATTTTCAGCAGAAGGAGGTCCGTCATGGACAACGACAACGAGACCGTTGGCGGCTACGCCGTGCCCGTCGACCCGATGGACATGCTGCAGTGCGAGAGCTGCCAGTAGCCCGCTGACCTACGAACCACCGAAACCCCGGAACGCCGACGACGGCGCTCCGGGGTTTCGCTTAGGCCCCGTTTTTCGCTTTCCCCCGGCCGGAGGAGGACACCGTGAGCATCACCGTTGATGCCCGCTCGTCTGACGCGCGTGCCCGCCTCGCGAGTGACGCTGAAGTGCTCGACCGCGTGCATCGCACGCTCGGGCCCGTCGACGTCGTCGCCGAACACTGGGGAGCCCACCGCCTCTCGCGCGTGTTGCACGTGGTGACGCGCGGCGGCGAGCAAGCGGTCGTCAAGTGGCATCGGGATGCGGGGCCTCACCAGCGCGAATCCGACGCCCTGCAGCAATACGCAGTAGCGCTCGGCGGCGACGCGCCGCGCATTGTGCTCAGCGACCCATCCCTGCGGCTTGTCACGCTCTCGCGGTTGCTCGGAGAGCCCGCAGCCGGAACCGCGCACGAGCGCGACCCCGACATTCACATGCGCGCCGGCGATCTCGTGCGCCGCTTGCACGACGCCGAGCCCCCTCGCCGTCACGACCGTTTTGGCGCGATGATCGCCGCCGAGTTTGAGCGCTGGAGTCGCGCGGCCGACGAGTTGTGGGGTGACGGACTCGATGGCCGCGACGAGCGCGCCGAGCGACTCGCCGCCGAGCGCCATGTCGCCCGGCAGCACGTGGCAGCGGCGCTCGACGTGGGCGAGCTCGATCACGTTCCAGCTCACCGCGCCCTCACCCCGCGGCACTGGATCATTGACCCCGGTGGCCACGTTCGCTTCATCGACTTCTCGAGCCTCGAATTTGAGCCGCGCATCGTCGACCTGCTGTGGCTCGAATACGGCCCGTGGCGCGACGAGCCGTGGCTGAGGGCGGCGTTCTTGCACGGCTATGGGCGCACGCCCACCGAGCGCGACGAGCTCGTTCTGCGCGCGGTCGCCGCGACGCGCGGCCTTGAGTTGCTCGTTCGCGGAGAGTCGCGCGGTCACGCGGCCGAACGCGCGCTCGGGCGATCGATGCTCGACCGCCTGCTCGGCGCGACGCTCTTTTAGCCCGCACCCGGGCATCCGTCATGCCGGTCTCGGCGCGGGCGTCGCGCCTAGACTGGGCGCGTGCCTGTGAACCCTGAACTGACCGAGCGCGCGTTTGCGCCCAC
>NZ_JANRKZ010000008.1:0-6563 GCF_033763155.1 Microcella sp. | reverse complement strand
CCGCCCCACCTCTTCAACCCCGAAACGGTGTTCCGCCTGCAGCACGCGACGCGGGCAAAGCGGTATGACATCTTCCGCGAGTACACCAAGGCGGTTGACGACCAGGCCGAGAACCTCATGACCTTGCGCGGCTTGTTCCGCTTCAAGACCGAAGGACGCACGCCGGTCGCTCTTGACGAGGTCGAGTCTGTTGAGTCGATCATCCGTCGGTTCACCACGGGTGCCATGAGCATGGGTGCGATCAGCCCTGAAATGCACGAGACGCTCGCCATCGCCATGAACCGCATCGGTGGTCGCAGCAACACCGGTGAGGGCGGCGAGAGCCCCGAGCGGTTGCTCGATCCCGAAAAGCGCAGTGCGATCAAGCAGGTGGCGTCCGGTCGCTTTGGCGTGACGAGCCTGTACTTGACGCACGCCGACGACATCCAGATCAAGATGGCCCAGGGCGCGAAGCCCGGCGAGGGTGGGCAGCTGCCCGCGAACAAGGTTTATCCCTGGATCGCCCGGCTGCGTCACGGCACCGCCGGTGTGGGGCTCATTTCGCCGCCGCCGCACCACGACATCTACTCGATCGAAGATCTCAAGCAGCTCATCTTCGATCTCAAGCGGGCGAACCCCGCGGCGCGTGTTCACGTCAAGCTCGTGAGCCAGTCGGGCATTGGCGCGGTTGCGGCCGGTGTGGCCAAGGCCAAAGCCGATGTCGTGCTCATTTCGGGTCATGACGGTGGCACCGGTGCGAGCCCTCTCAACTCGCTCAAGCACGCGGGAACCCCCTGGGAGCTTGGCCTTGCTGAAGCGCAGCAAACCCTCATGCTCAACAACATGCGGGGGCGTGTGACGGTCCAGGCCGATGGCCAAATGAAGACCGGTCGAGACGTCATCATCGCCGCTCTGTTGGGCGCCGAAGAGTACGGCTTCGCAACGGCCCCCATGGTTGTCTCTGGTTGCATTCTCATGCGCGTCTGCCACCTCGACACGTGCCCCGTGGGCGTGGCGACGCAGAACCCCGAGTTGCGCAAACGCTTCACCGGCACGCCTGAGTTCGTCATCACGTTCATGGAGTTCTTGGCGCAGGAGGTGCGCGAGTACCTGGCCGAGCTGGGTTTCCGCACGCTTGAAGAAGCAATCGGTCGTGCCGACTTGCTCGATGTTGATCGCGCAGTGCAGCACTGGAAGGCCGACGGGCTCGACTTGTCGCCGATTCTTGCAGGTCCTGTCTTCGACGACGATGCGCCTCGCACGAAGCGTCAGCAGCAAGATCACGAGCTCGATGAGCACTTTGACAACGAGCTCATCCGTCTCAGCGCGGATGCGCTGCAGCACGGTGCCCCCGTGCGCATTGATCTGCCGATTCGCAACACCGAGCGCGCAGTCGGCACGATGCTGGGCCACCATGTGACCAAGCTCCATGGCGAGCACGGACTGGCCCCCGACACGATTGACGTGACGCTCACGGGCTCGGCTGGTCAGAGCCTCGGGGCCTTCATGCCGCGGGGTATCACCCTGCGTCTCTATGGCGACAGCAACGACTACGTGGGAAAGGGTCTGTCGGGTGGACGGGTCGTCGTTCGTCCGACGCGCGACGCCGTCTTCCACGCCGAGCGCAATGTCATTGCGGGCAACGTCATTGGCTACGGCGCGACAAGCGGTGAGCTGTTCATTCGCGGCATCGTCGGTGAACGCTTCCTCGTTCGAAACTCCGGCGCCACGGCCGTCGTCGAGGGCGTGGGCGACCACGCGCTCGAGTACATGACGGGTGGAACCGCGATGATCATCGGGGCAACGGGCCGCAACCTGGGTGCTGGCATGTCCGGTGGCACGGCGTACGTGCTCGACCTGCGCCGCGAACGCGTCAACAGTGATGCTCTCGCGACGGGTGAACTCGAGCTGTCGCCGCTCGACGCCGATGATCGGGAGATTGTTGCCGACCTCTTGCGCCGCCACCACGACGAAACCGAGTCGGCCGTCGCGGCGCGCCTGCTGGGCGACCTTGACTCGGCATTCGAACGGTTCGTGAAGGTCTTGCCTCGTGACTATGCGGCGGTACTCGCAACCCGACAGACTGCTCTCGACGAAGGCCTCGACCCCGATGGAGACGTCGTGTGGGGCCGCATCTTGGAGGTGACCGGTGGCTGATCCCCGGGGTTTCATCACGGTTCCTGAGCGCGAGCTTCCGCCGCGCCGCCCGGTTCCGCTGCGTCTCATGGACTGGAAAGAGGTCTATGAACAGGGCGACCCCGGCGTGCTGCGTCGGCAAGCGGGCCGGTGCATGGACTGCGGCATTCCGTTCTGTCACCAGGGGTGCCCGCTCGGAAACCTGATCCCCGAGTGGAACGACTTGACATGGCGCGGCGAGGGCCGTCAAGCGATCGAGCGCCTGCACGCGACCAACAACTTCCCGGAGTTCACCGGCAAGCTCTGCCCGGCACCGTGCGAGTCGTCGTGCGTGCTGGCGATCAACCAGCCTGCTGTCACGATCAAGCAGGTCGAAGCCTCGATCATCGAGAACGCGTGGAACAACGGTTGGGTACAGCCGCTCCCGCCCGAGCGATTGACCGGCAAGACGGTCGCGGTCGTGGGGTCGGGCCCCGCGGGACTCGCCGCGGCACAGCAGCTCACGCGCGTCGGTCACACGGTCGCGGTCTTCGAGAAAGATGACCGTATCGGTGGCTTGCTGCGCTACGGCATTCCCGACTTCAAGATGGAGAAGCGCCATCTGGATGCTCGCCTCACGCAAATGCAGGCAGAGGGCACCCGGTTCCGCGCCGGTGTCGAGATCGGCGTCGACATTACGTGGGATGAGTTGCGCACGCGCTACGACGCCGTCGTGATCGCGACCGGTGCGCCTGAGCCCCGCGACCTGGCTATTCCAGGGCGCGACGCCTTGGGCATCCATTTCGCGATGGACTACCTCACGCAGTCGAACCGTGTTCAAGCGGGCGACACGGTGAGCAACCAGATCACCGCCGAGGGCAAGCATGTCGTCGTGCTGGGCGGTGGCGACACCGGGGCAGACTGCATCGGTACCGCGCACCGTCAGGGTGCCCTGAGCGTGACGAACCTCGCCATTGGCAAGCAGCCCCCGCACGAGCGACCCGAGTCGCAGCCGTGGCCCATGCAGCCCACTCTCTTCGATGTGCAAAGCGCCCATGAAGAGGGAGGCGAGCGCATGTACCTCGCCTCGACCGTCGAGTTCTTGACGACGGAGGCGGGCGAAGTGCGGGCGCTGCGGGTTGCTGAGACCGAGTATCTCGATGGTCGTCGCGTGCCGAAGGCCGGCACCGAGCGGGAGATTCCCGCCGACTTGGTGCTGCTCGCTCTCGGTTTCACCGGTGCCGCACGCGGAACGCTGGACGAGCAGCTTGGTCTTCCCTTCGATGGGTCGGGAACCGTGAAGCGCGAGGCCGACTACACGACCGGTGAGAGTGGCGTCTTTGTCGCGGGTGACGCTGGTCGTGGAGCCTCGCTCATCGTCTGGGCGATTGCCGAGGGTCGCGCGGTTGCCGCCGCGGTTGATACTTATCTGCAGGGCGCAAGCGACCTTCCCGCTCCCGTTCGCGCCACCGACACACCGCTCACCGTCTGAGATTCTGCTCCACCCCTACCACCACCCCCCATTGAAGGACACCATGAGACGCGCAAAGATCGTTGCCACCCTCGGGCCGGCGACATCCAGCTACGAAAACATTCGGGCCATCATCGAGGCGGGCGTCAATGTCGCCCGCATGAACCTCAGCCACGGTAGCTACGAGGTGCACGAAGAGGTCTATCGCAACGTGCGGCAGGCCGCTGCCGACGCGGGCAGCCCGGTTGCCGTTCTCGTGGACCTTCAAGGCCCGAAGATTCGTCTCGGCAAGTTCGAGAACGGACCGCACGATCTGGCTGAGGGTGACATCTTCACGATCACGACCGAAGACGTGCTCGGCACGAAAGAGCTCGTGGGCACGACCTTCAAGGGTCTGCCCGCCGACGTCAAGCCCGGTGACTACTTGCTCATCGACGACGGCAAGGTCAAGGTTCAGGTGCTCGACACCGATGGCGTGCGCGTGCGCACGCAGGTGATCGTTGCGGGCCCGGTCTCAAACAACAAGGGCATCAACCTTCCGGGCGTTGCCGTCAACGTGCCCGCCCTGTCGGAAAAAGACGAAGATGACCTCCGGTGGGGGCTCAAGCTCGGTGCCGACTACATCGCGCTCTCGTTCGTTCGCAACGCTTCTGACGTCACGCGCGTTCACGAGATCATGCGCGAAGAGGGCGTGACCGTTCCGGTCATCGCCAAGATCGAAAAGCCCCAGGCCGTGGATGCCCTCGAAGAGATCATCGAGGCCTTCGATGGCATCATGGTCGCGCGCGGAGACCTCGGCGTGGAGCTCCCGCTCGAAGCCGTGCCGATCGTGCAGAAGCGCGCCGTCGAACTGGCCCGCCGTATGGCCAAGCCGGTCATCGTGGCCACGCAGATGCTCGAGTCGATGATCAGCAACCCAATTCCGACGCGCGCCGAGACGTCGGACGTCGCCAACGCGGTTCTCGACGGTGCCGACGCAGTGATGCTGAGCGGTGAGACGAGCGTGGGTGAGTTCCCGGTCATCACCGTGTCGACGATGGCACGCATCGTTGCCTCGACCGAAGAGCACGGACTCGAGCGAATTCCTCCGTTGGGCACGAAGCCCCGCACCCAGGGTGGTGCGATCACCCTCGCCGCGGCCGAGGTCGCTGACTTCGTCGAGGCGAAGTTCGTCTGCGTGTTCACCGAGTCGGGTGACTCGGCTCGCCGCATGTCGCGACTGCGGTTCCGCATCCCGATGAAGGCGTTTACGCCCTCCGAGGCCATCGCGCGCCGCATGTCGCTCACGTGGGGCATCGAGTCGTTCCTCGTCGAGCGCGTGACGCACACCGACGCCATGTACCGCCAGGTTGATGAGGTGCTGTTGCGGGAAGGTCTCGCCGAGGTCGGCGACAAGGTCGTCGTCATCTCGGGTTCCCCTCCCGGAATCGCCGGATCGACCAACGACTTGCGCGTGCACGTCGTGGGCGACGCCATCAACGCGGCGGCTCCGGTGTGGGAGAGTCGCGAGCACTCCGACTGATCGATCGCTGTGACGAGTGAGGGCCCGCATCCAGCTGGATTCGGGCCCTCACTCTTTTTCTGTACCGGCTGTGGGCGCAACGCGCGAGCGTTGCGCGGCGGCATGCTGCGACACGGTGAATCGCTCGGGATGTTCTTCTTGTACCGGCTGTGGTGTCTGGTTTCAGCACATCGTGGACACCTGTCTCACGACATCGTGGACAGTGAGGCCGGTGAGGGCGTGATGTCTCACGACATTGTGGACACCCCGCCAGGGTCAAGGGGTGAGCAAACAGGAAGTACTCATCCTCGCCGTCACCGTGCAAGGCCTGTCGTATCGAGAAGTCGCCCGCATCCACGGCGTCTCAAAGTCACTGGTCCATAAGCTCCACCAACGGTGGCTGACCGAAGGCGAGGCAGCGTTCACACCCCGCTCGAGCGCGCCACGCTCCCACCCCACCCGCACACCCGAACCTGTTCGCGCTCGCGTCCTGCAGTTGCGTGCCCAGCTGACCGCCGACGGCCTCGATGCCGGCGCCGACACAATCTGCTCACTGCTGGCAGCCGAACAGGTGACGATCTCCCGTTCGACGATTTGGCGCATCCTGCGCGCTGGCTCGGTAATCACCCCGCAACCCCAGAAGCGTCCTCGAGCGTCGTGGCAACGCTTCGCCGCTGCGCAACCCAACGAGCTTTGGCAATCCGACACCACCCACTGGCGCCTCATCGACGGATCAGAGGTGGAGATCATCGGCTGGATTGATGACCACGCCCGTTTCATCACCCACCTGTCGTGCCATGCCCGCATTAGCGGCCGCACCGTCACCGATACCTTCCAGCAGGCTGTTGCCGTGCACGGGTTCCCCGCCGCGACGTTGACGGACAACGGCAACATCTTCACCACCCGCTTCGCTGGCGGCCTGAAAGCCCGCACCTCCGGCAACGCGTTCGAGACGTTGCTGGCGTTGCACGGCATCACCCAGAAGAACGGCAAACCTTACAAACCCACCACTCAAGGCAAGATCGAACGGTTCTGGCAGACGTTGAAGAAACGCCTCGCAGTGCGCCCCGCGAGCAGCCTGGAAGAACTGCAACGCGAGCTGGATGAGTTCGTGGAGCACTACAACCAGCACCGCCCGCACCGCTCGTTGAACCGACGCACGCCCGCCTTCGCCTACACGCTGATTCCGAAGGCCGCACCGATGCAGCCTGATGACCCGAACATTTGGCGGGTGCGCTACGACACCATCGATGCGCACGGCAAAGTCTCCCTGCGTTTCGCGAACCGAATGATGCACCTGGGATACGGGCGAGGCTTGGCTCGCACGGCCGTGATCGTGCTCATCCACGGGCTCTATGCCATCACGATGACCCCCGATGGTGAGGTGCTCGCGGAGCATCAAATCGACCCGAACAAGGGCTATCAGGCCAAGACGTGAAAAACGGGCGAACCCTCCTGCTGGGGGTTCAGCTGTCCACGATGTCGTGAGACATCACA
>NZ_JANRKZ010000007.1:0-2559 GCF_033763155.1 Microcella sp. | reverse complement strand
CTGATGCCAGGCTTGACCCGGCTTGCCCTCCGACTTGATGAAGAGCATCGACTGCATGGCCTTGACGTTCGGGCCGATCACGCGCGTGAGGCCGTCGACGATCCGAGGGTGCCGCATGATCTGCCGGGCCACCTCGCTGATTTTGTGCGGGTGGTGGATGCACAAGTACTGCCGCAGCACGTCGGCGTCGCTCTGCCCGGGGTGAGCATCCACCGCATCGTCGCCGGGGTTCAGACCTGCTCGGCAAATGCGCAAGGCCTCGGAGTTGACCTCAGCCACCTCGGCCAGGGTGAGGGCGCCGCGCAGCACGGCGAACCCGTCGCGCGCGTACTGGGCAACGAAGGCCTCGTCGATCGTGTCGTGCATGACGAGCGGTGCGTGAACAGCGATGGTCATGTCTTAGATCATACCTAAAGGCCGCTCTTGGCATAGGGGAGAACCCCCATTGCTGGGCGCAGGCCATAACGCCACAGTGGAGTCATGCTCAGCCGCATTTTGCCCATCGCCCTGATTGCCACTCTGGCCCTGTCGGCATGTTCCGCTCCCGCACCGGCGGCATCACCCTCGGCGGCTGCGGCAAGCAGCTCGAGCACTCCCTCCCCCTCCTCGACTCCCGAGCCCGAGCCAGTGCCGGCCGAGCTGGTGGTGCTCAACGTGGGAGTGCAGCTCTATGACTCAGCAGGCACCGAGATCGGAGCGTTCGCGTGGGCCGACGAAGCACCGCGCGCGCTCGAGGTGCTCGAGCTCGCGTTTGGAGCGCCCGTCTCGACGGGACTTATTGCCGGCGACGGATCCCACACCGCCGACTATGAGACCTACAGCTTCGAGGGCGGACTGACGTACTACACCGCCATCAACCTCGAGAAGCCGCGCAACGAGTTTCACGCGCCCTCGATCGTGAGGGTTGACCCGAGCACCGACGATGTCGACGTCACCATTCACACGCCGCAAGGGCTCAAAGTCGGAGGATCCCAGGCCGAGGTTCTGGCTCTCTCCCCCGTGGCGAACCGCCGGCACATGCTCGGCACGGTCTACATGATCGACCCCGTCGACCCGAGCCTCGTGAGTGCACCCGAAGACTCGACCGACACGATCGGCATCATCGTCGACGCGGCAGGTGTGATCGTGCAGATCATGACTCCGTTTCCGACGAACCCGCTCTAGGATCGCAGCCGGCTCGAGGGCCTAGCTCGTCGACGGATGCTCGCACGGGCCGCGCAACGCTCAAGCGCGCGCGGCCCGCGCACCGCTCTCGTTCTGCGGGCGCCTATGGAAAAGGCCCGCGGTCATGCGTCAGTTCGTAAAAATCGAGGAAGAAGCAGGTATTGCTATCCACGTCTCGTGACGTGATGCTGAGTGGATGCGCTCTCGACTGCTCGCCCTCACCCTGCTCGCGACGCTCAGCCTTGTGGGGTGCACGAGTTCAGCTCCAGAAGCCGCACCGTCGCCGACAACGGCTCCGTCAACAGCAACTCCGACACCGACCCCCGCTCAACCAGTAGCGGCGGGCCTCGTCGTGCGCGGCGGAGGCATCGAGCTCTACGACAGCGACGCCACGCTCATCGGTTCATTCTTGTGGTCAGACGAGACGGCAGAGGCACTCGCGGTTCTCGAACTGGCATTCGGGCCTGCACCCGTACCGGGTGTCCGCGAGGGCGACGGCTCGCACTATCCCGATTACGACACCTATGACTTCGGTGGTTTCGTCTACGGCACTGCAGTGGGGATCTCGAAACCACGCACCGAGGAGTTTCTGCCATCGTGGGTGAACGTGACCACCGGCTCCCCGATCAATGGCGTGAGCATTTACACCGTCGATGGACTGCATGTCGGCACTCCCCTCGAGCAAGTGCTCGCTCTCTTGGCCGATCCAGGGCTGACGCGCCCCGCCTGGCAGGGGACCGCATATTTGTTCGACCCGGTCGATCCAACAAGAAACTCCAACACCGTGTCGCCTGTCGTCGACGAGTCAGGCGTGGTCGTACTCATCGACGCGCCCCGATTCTCAGGCGAGACGGCCTAGTCAACTTCGCGCACGCGAACTTCGCGCACGGCTCGCGCGTCGGCTAGTTCTGCGGGAACCCCAGGTTGATGCCGCCGTGGCTCGGGTCGAGCCAGCGCGAGGTGATCGCTTTCTCGCGCGTGAAGAACGGAATCGCCTGCGTGCCATAAGCCTTGGCGTCGCCGAAGAGCGAGTTCTTCCACCCGCCGAACGAGTAGTAGCCAACGGGAACGGGAATCGGCACGTTGATGCCGACCATGCCCACGGTCACCTCGTTCTGGAAGCGGCGCGCAGCGCCACCGTCATTGGTGAAGATCGCCGTTCCGTTGCCGTATTGCGAGCCATTGATGAGAGCGAGGCCCTCGTCGTAGCTCTTCACGCGAACGACCGAGAGCACCGGCCCAAAGATCTCTTCGGTGTAGACCTTCGAGCTCGTCGGCACCTTGTCGATGAGGGTCGGGCCGAGCCAGAAGCCGTTCGGGTCACCGTCGACCTCGATGCCGCGACCGTCGACGACGATCTCGGCGCCATCCTGTTCGGCGATCTCGAGGTAGCTC
>NZ_JANRKZ010000006.1:0-9661 GCF_033763155.1 Microcella sp. | reverse complement strand
CGACCGCTGGACCTCGACCTTTCACCGCGTCGTGAATCCGGATGCTGCGCTCGGGTCACCCGCCGCTGCTAGCCACCGCCGCCAGAGCATGCCGTTCTTCCACAACGCCAATTACTCAACGATCGTGGAGTGCTTGCCCTCGTGCCTCGCCGACGGCGAGGCCCCGCGCTATGAGCCCGTCATGGCGGGGCCGCACCTCGCGGGCAAGACGACGAAGAGCGTGGCCCCGCCCGCATGACGTCACCCACAATTGGTTTCGCGACCGCGCTCGAGCAACTCACGCCGGCCGAGGCGGTGCGGCTCGCGGCGCTCGCCGAGCAGCACGGTTTCAGCGGCACGCTCGCGGGCGACACGGCGCAGCCCTTCACGCCGACGCAGGGTCAAGCGGGGTTTGTCTACGGCGTCATGTCGGCACTCGGCGCGCAGACAGCGGGGGAGCTCGGGGTGGGAGCCCTCGCGCCAACGTTCCGCTGGCATCCGGCGCTCGTGGCCCAGGCATCCGCCACGCTCGCGAGCCTCTACCCGGGGCGGCACTGGCTCGCGCTCGGCAGTGGTGAGGCGATCAGCGAGCACATCGTTGGCACCTATTGGCCCGAGCCCGCGGAGCGCATCAACCGGATGTTCGAGGCCGTCACGATCATCAAGAAGCTCTTCGCTTCGGGTGTGGCCGGGCGTGACGTCAAGCACGAGGGCCGCTGGTACCAGCTCGAATCGACGCGGCTGTGGACGAGTCCCGAGTCGCCGCCCCCCCTGCTCATCGCCACGGCGGGGCCGGTGACGGCTCGGCGGGCCGGTCAGGTAGCCGATGGACTGCTCATCGACTCGGTACCGATCGACAAGATCGCCACGCTGCTGCAGCGCTTCGACGACGGCGCGCGCGAGGCCGGCCGCCGTCGTGAGGCGGGGCAGCACGCGCTGCGCGTGCACGTCTCATGGGCTCCGACCGACGACGAAGCGATGGCCAACGCCCTCGCCGAGTGGCCGCAAGCGGGCATGCGCTTCGCGAAGAGCGACATCCGCTCGCCGTACGACCTCGAGCAAATCGCCAAGCTCGTGCGCCCCGACGACTTCGACGAGCGGATGCTCATCTCGAGCGATCTCGACGCACACCGTGCGAACATCCAGCGTTACCTCGACCTCGGCTTCTCGCGCATCTACTTGCACAACGTGGGTCGCAACCAGGATGCGTTCATCGAGCTCTTCGGCCGCGAGGTGCTGCCGCGGCTGACGCGCTAAGCGTGGCGAGTGCGTCTCGGTTCGTGACGCGCGCATGGGGGCTATGGCAGAGTGATCCTCATGGATGTCATCGAACCCACCGGAATGTACTTCACATTCATGCCTCTCTTGTCTCTCGTGATCGGGGTCGTGGTCTCGGCGGGCCTGTTTGCCCTCGTCGTTTGGGTTCTTTACACAGTGATCTGGAGGGGAGTGCGTCGCGGCCTGCAGGAGTACTACGGTCCGGCGAGCTCTCGCGCTGGCGCACTTCCCGAGGAGTCTGACTAGGGCGCACTGTGGCGATCGGCGTGTGATCGGTGGCGCCACTCACCGCACCCTTAACCGGCAGTGTGCCGCTCGCGGCATGTGCCGCGAACGGCACATAGCCCCCGGGGCGAATCCTCGGGTGCGCTCGTCCGTCGAGCGCACCAGAGGGAGGAGCGTGCACCTCGCGGCGGGATGACTTCGCGGCGGGGCAGAATGGGCGCGTGACCGAAACGGGCGGGGCCGAGACTGCACCGGCAGAACTGCGCGTGTGGGGCATCCCGGGCCTGCCCGAGATTGCGCCGGGGGATGACCTGCCGCGACTCATCGCTGATGCCGCCAGCAGAGCCGGCGTTGAGCCCGGCGACATTCTCGCCGTCACGAGCAAGATCGTGAGCAAAGCCGAGGGCCGCATCGTTGAGGCGGCTGATCGCGAGCAGGCGATCACCGACGAGACCGTGCGGGTCGTCGCGACGCGAGCTCGCGCCGACGGCGGCACGACGCGCATCGTCGAGAACCGGCTCGGGCTCGTGATGGCCGCCGCGGGCGTCGACGCGAGCAACACTGCTGATGGCACCGTGTTGCTCTTGCCCGTCGACCCTGACGCGAGCGCCGCATCCATCAGGAAAGCCGTCGAAGCGTGCGTGGGTGCGCCGATCGGCGTCATCATCACCGACACGGCCGGGCGCGCGTGGCGTGAGGGCCAAACCGACATGGCGATCGGCTCGAGCGGAGTTCGGCTTCTCGACGACCTGCGGGGCACGCACGACGCCGCCGGCAAACTGCTGGAAGTCACGGCACCCGCGGTCGGCGACGAGATCGCCGCGGCCGCCGACCTCGTGAAGGGCAAGTCGAGCGGCATCCCCGTGGCAGCGGTACGCGGGCTCGCCCGGCTGCTCGCCGACGACGCGCCCGGGGCTCGCAGTCTTGTGCGTCCGGCGGCCGACGACATGTTCGCGCAAGGCACGAAAGAAGCGTGGAGCGAGGGCTTCGCCGCCGGCGTGCAGACTATCGACCACAACTGAGGCCTACCCACCGTTCGGCAGACTCTCAGAGCGCGCGACGGCAGAGCATGGCAGAGTCGAACAATGAGCATGACGACGTCGATGTCTGAGGCCGAGCCGCTGAGCGCGGAGGAGTTCGCCGAACTTGGCGCGAGCATCCGTCGGGCCATGAACAGCGTGCTCGACGGCAAGCCCGATGCTGTGGATGCCGCGCTCACGGTCTTGCTCGCCGAAGGCCACCTGCTCATCGAAGACGTGCCGGGCGTGGGCAAGACGATGCTGGCTCGCGCGCTCGCGAAGTGCATCACGGCCACCGTCAATCGCATTCAGTTCACTCCCGACCTGTTGCCGGCGGACATCACGGGCGTCAGCGTTTATCGCCAGCAGTTGGGCACGTTTGAGTTCACGCCGGGTCCGGTGTTTGCCCACATCGTGATCGGCGACGAGATCAACCGTGCGAGCCCGAAGACGCAGTCGGCCCTGCTCGAGTGCATGGAAGAGCAGCAGGTCACGGTCGACGGTCACACCCATCACCTTGAGAGCCCGTTTCTCGTTGTCGCGACGCAAAACCCCATCGAAATGGAAGGCACCTACGCTCTGCCCGAAGCGCAGCGTGACCGGTTCATGGCGCGCATCTCGATCGGTTACCCCGACGCCGAGAGTGAAGCGCTTATGGTGCGCGATCGCGAACACGGCAGCCCGCTAGACCGCCTCGAGCCCGTTGTCGATGTGGCGGGCCTGCGTCGCATGATCGCAACCGTGCGCGAGGTCTATGTGAGCCCCGCCGTTGAGCGCTATGCCGTGGCGATCGTTCAGGCGACGCGCGACGACTCGGCGTTGCGCCTCGGCGCGAGCCCCCGGTCGACGCTGCAACTCGTGCGCGCGAGTCGTGCTCGCGCGGCCCTCGATGGCCGCGACTTCGTGTTGCCCGACGACATCGACGCTCTCGCGACCACCGTGCTCTCGCACCGAATGGTGCTGGTTCCGCGCGCGCAGCATCCCGATGGCAGCACCGTGCGCAGCGTCGATGAGGTGGTTGACCGCATTGTGGCGGCCACGGCGGTTCCCGTGCCGGCGGCGCGCGACTAGGCGTCACTCGTGCCTCGGCTGACAGCCCGTGGCATCGCGTTCCTGGTGACCGCGGTGGGCATTGGCGCGCTCGCCTATGGGTTCGAGCGCCCCGAGCTGCTCACGATTGCCGCGGTTGCCGCCGCGGCGCCCCTCATTGCTTTTGTCACGGTGGCGAGTTCGCGGCCGCGGGTGCGGGTGACGCGACACCTCGAACCGGTCATCGCGACCGAGGGGGAACCCGTTCAGGTGCAGGTCACCGTGAGTGGGCGTGCGCGTGCCGCGGAATGGGTCGAGCGGGTGCCGATGCTTCCCGGATTCGCGGGCCCCGGCCGATTGCGCGAAGTGACGGCGTCGCGCCCCGCTCGCATCGGCTACCGCTATTGGCCCCCGCACCGCGGTCTGCTCTCGGTCGGCCCCCTCGTCATCGAAGACCGTGACCCCTTTGCCCTTGCTCTGCGGGTCGTCGATACGCGGGCGATGGTGGCCCAACTCGTGCTTCCCGCGGTGACGCCCTTGACCCCCGGCCCGGTGCCCGACCCCTCGAGTGAGGCGGGGCCGCGCACGTCACGCTCCCGCGAGCGGGCCGACGATGATGTCGTGACGCGCGAGTATCGCGACGGTGACGCTCTGCGTCGCGTGCACTGGCGCGTGACGGCCCGGCAGGGTGAGTTGATGGTGCGCAACGACGAACCGCAGGCGGGCCCGCACGCTCGACTCATTGTCGACACCCAATCGCTGGGGTATCTCGATGCTCGCGTGGTTCGCGGAGTGAGCGCGCGAGCATCCCGAACCGTGACGAGCGCCACCTTCGAGTGGCTCGTGCGCATGGCGGCCTCGTCGGCCGTGCACCTCGCTGAGCGCGGCTACACGGTCGAACTCGTCACGCCCACCGAGCGCGGCGCCGAGGCGCCGATGGCCGACGGCCCCGTGGGTGACGTGCTCGGTGAGCTCGCGGTGATTGCCCTCGGCCGTCGCCCGGCCGACCTCGATGAGCATGCGCCACCGGGCGCTCCGCCCGTGGTGGCTCTTGCGGGTGCCCCCGACGAGCAGACCCTGCGGTGGATGCTCGCGCAACGCTCATCGCGCGCCCCCGCCGTGGCCCTGCTCGCCGGCCCCGCCGAGCCCGCGCGGCAGCCGTCGCGACAGCCCTCGCAGCGCGACGCTCGAGCGTCGTTCGACGAGACTCGCATCGACACTGACCCCGTGCGGACGGCGTTTGAACGCGCCGGCTGGCGGGTGGTGCGCGTGTCGATTGCTCGCTCGGTCGATGACGCCTGGCTGTCGCTCATGGGCGAGGTGGCCGAGTCAGAGCCCGCCTGGTCAGTGTCGTCGGACGGTGCTCATGACTGAGCGCGTTCGGCCGCGACGCTCGATCGGCCTGAGCGCTGCGGGAGTGCTCGCGATTGCCGCGGCGTCAACCGCGTTCTCGGCGCTCATCGATGAGGGACCGTGGGGCCCGACCGTGCTGACCGTGGTCGTTGCTGCCGTCGCAGCCGCCGCCCTCGTGCGCGTGTTCGTGGAGCGGTGGGCGGTGGTGTGGGCGACCGTGGCGGCCGTGGCCGCGGCCGTCATCGCCCTCACGGTGCTGTTTGCGGCCGACACCGCGCTGCTCGGCGTCGTGCCTGTGCCGGCCACGGTCGAGCGCTTCGCTGCTCTCATCGGAGCGGGCGAACTGTCGATCGCCGAGCAGACGATTCCTGCGATCGCCGACGACGGCGTTCGGTTCATCATGGCGTCGGGGGTGACGGGGCTGGCGATTCTGACGGATGCCGTGCTCGTGCATGGGCGCCGCCCGGCCTTCACGGCCGTGCCGCTGCTCGGCATTCTGGCCGTGCCCGTTGTGCTCGCCCCCGGGTGGTTGCCGATCATGTCGGTGCTCGTGACAGCAGCGGCGTATCTGCTGATGTTGGCGCTGCATCGTCCGGCCGCGAGCGGGGGAGCCGCTGCTGCCGGGCGCGCCCTCGGGGTGGCGGCGGGGGTGCTCGTGACGGCGTTGCTCGTTCCGCCGCTGCTGCCCCCGGTGATCGCGGGCGAGGCGCTGCCCGGCACGGGCGCGGGCGGACTCGTGGCCGGGGTCAACCCCGTGCTCGACCTCGGCAACGACTTGCGGCGCAACAACCCCGTCGAAGCGCTGCGCTACTCGACCGACGCCGACGGCGGGCTCTACTTGACGCTCTCACACCTCGCCGACTTCGAGGGGCAGTCGGTTGAACCCGTGTTGGGTGGCTCGTCGGTGGCGGCTGACGTAGTGGGCCCGCCGGTGTGGCTGGGCAGCGAGGTGGCGACCGAGACGGTCGTGACGAGCATCCGTCTGCAAAATGTGCGATCGCGCTGGGTGCCGCTGCCGTCGGCGCCGGTCACGATTGCGGGGCTCGCCGGGCTGTGGGTCGTTGATGCCGACGGCGTCACGGTGAGCACGGTCGAAGGGACCTTCCGCAACGGCTCGTATCAAGTTGAGAGCCTCGTGGCGGCGCCGACGCCGCTGCAGTTGCGCACCGCGGACGTGGATGCTCCTGACCTCGAGCGGTATCGCGCGGTGCCCGAGGGTCTCGACCCCGTCGTTGCGCGTACGGCGGCTTCCGTCGCGTCGAGTGCCGAGGGCCCGTCGCCGTATGACCAGGCTCTCGCCCTGCAGCGATTCTTCACGAGTGGCGACTTCGTCTATTCAGAAGAGGCCCCCGTCGAGCAGGGTTATGACGGCACGGGCGCCGACATCGTTGCGGCGTTTCTCGAGGCACGTTCCGGCTACTGCGTGCACTACGCCGCAGCCATGACGCTCATGGCGCGCACGCTCGGTATTCCCGCGCGCATTGCTGTGGGGTTTGTGCCCGGAACCGCGAACCCGAACGTACCCGGCGAGTTCATCGTGACGACCGACGACTTGCACGCCTGGCCCGAACTGCACTTCGACGGTATTGGCTGGGTGCGTTTCGAGCCGACGCCCTCGCGCGGGGCCGTGCCCGACTACGCCACCGACGATGTGCCTGCTCCGGGTGAGGAGCCCGCCGTCGACCCCGTCACGGGCGAAACCTTCTCGCCGACGCCCGAAGCCACCGCGACCACCGACCCGGCTGACCCCTCGGCCACGGGCCCCGCGGCCGACCCGAGCGACCTGATCGACGGCGGTGCCGATGGCTCTCTCGACGGCTCGCTCGGCGCCGAGTCGACGGGGGCGGTCGTGGATGCTCGCGCGATCGCTACCGTCGCCCTCAGCCTGCTCGCCGCCCTGCTTGTGCTGCCGGGCCTGTGGCGCGTGCGTCGTCGCGCGGCGCGGCGCCGGTCGCCGGATCCCCTCGACCACTGGCGCGAACTCCGTGACACGGCGCGCGACCTCGGGTTGCCCGCCGACGACACCCGCACGCCCCGCGAGCTTGCGGCCGCGTGGGCCGTGCAGGTCGGGGTGGGCGATGCAGCCGTGCTTGGCCGCGTTCGGTCGGCGCTCGAGGCCCGCGCCTATGGAACTGCAGGCAATACCGCCGCGCGTGACGACCTCGACCTCGCGCTGCGGGCGTTGCGTCGCTCGTCGCCCGTGTGGCGTCGCGCGCTCGCGGCGGTCGCACCGGCGTCGTTGCTCGACCGCATTCCCTCCGATGAGCGGCTGATCGCCGACGCACTCTCGGCTTAGGCTGATCCGATGTCTGCTCGTGTGTCGCTCATCGTGCCGGTGCGCGATGCTGCGAGCGCGAAGAGTCGACTCGCCGAGGGGGGTGGGGCCGACGCGGATGCTCGGCGGGCATCCCTCGCCGTCGCGATCGCCCTCGACACGGTCACGGCCGCCCGCGCCGCCCGCGAGGTGGGCGAGCTCATCGTTGTGGGCTCTCTCGCTGAGCCTCTCGACGGAGTGCGCGTCGTTGACGACCCCGGGCACGGCTTGCTTGTGGCGATTGGCGCGGGTCTCGCCGCGGCCGATCCGTCGGCACCGACCGCGGTCTTGCTCGGCGACCTCCCCGCGCTGCAGCCGGCCTACCTCGATGCCGCACTCATCGCGGCAAGCGAGCACCATTGGGCTTTCGTGCCCGACGCTGAGGGAGACGGCACAACCCTCGTCGTCGCGGCGGCCGGGCTGCCTCACTCACTCCGTTTCGGCGCCGACTCGGCCGAGCGGCATCGCGACGCGGGCTACGCCGAACTCGCCGTGCGCCCGCACTCGGGCTTGCGCCGCGACGTCGACACCCCCGACCAGCTCGCGTCTCTCGCCGCTCTCGCCGATGCGGGCGTCGTGCTGCTCGGCGCGCGCACGCGCGCACTGCTCGACGCCTGACGCGCGCAGCCTCCTCGCGCAGGGAGGAAGGCGCCGGAGTGAGGGGCGCGCCGGGGTTAGTCGCTCGGCGGGCCGCCAGCCGCAGCGGCTGGGTCCATCCAGAACGGGTCCCAGTAGTGTCCGTCGGGGTCTTGGAAGGCTCGGCTGTACATAAAGCCGAGGTCGCGCGACTCCCAGGGTGAGCCGCCGGCCTCGACGGCGCGGGCGACGAGAGCGTCAACATCGTCCCGACTGTCGCAACTGAGGGCGTATTGCGCGCCGATCGCTGCGTGAGAATCCGCCACTCCCTTGCCCGGAGTGAAGCTGCTGAAGAATTCGTGCGTCAGCAACATGACGAAGATCGTGTCGCTCACGACGATGCACGACGCGTTCTCATCGGAGAACATCGGGTTGAGGGTCCAGCCGAGCGCCTCATAGAAGGCGGTCGACCGGGCGACGTCGGCGACGGGCAGGTTGATGAAAATCATGGTGGGCATGGGATCCACTATGCCCCCGATCGCACCTCGGCGATAGAGAGCGTGAGCCGCCGGCCCGTGGCCGCGTAACCCTCGGTTCGGTGCGACTGGGCGACCGAGACACGCTCCGGGTCGGGCGTTCCGTAGGTCGTCGTGCGCTGGCGCGCGACGCGACCGATCGAACTCGCCAGCTCTTCGAGCTCAGCGACCGTCTTCTCCGAACCGTTGTCGGCGCCCGCCATGCGGCTGATCGTCTCTTCCATGAGCGTGCCGCCCACGTCGTCGGCCCCGCCCTGCAACATGAGCTGCGTGCCTTCCGTGCCGAGCTTGACCCACGAGGTCTGAATGTGATCGATGCGACCGTGCAGCATCAAGCGCGCGACCGAGTGCACCGCGCGATTCTCTTGAGCGGTCGGGCCGGGTCGCGCGACGCCCGCGAGGTAGACCGGCGAACTCGCGTGCACGAACGGCAGCAACACGAACTCGGTGAACCCGCCGGTGTCGTCCTGAACGCGCGCGAGGGTGCGCAGGTGGCCGACCCAGTGGTGCGGAGCATCCACGTGCCCGTACATCATCGTGCTCGACGAACGGATGCCCAGCCCATGCGCGGTGCTGACAATCTCGATCCACTCGGCGGCGGGCAACTTGCCCTTCGTGAGCACCCAGCGCACCTCGTCGTCGAGAATCTCGGCCGCCGTGCCCGGAATCGTGTCGAGCCCCGCCTCTTTCGCCGCCGTCAAGAAGTCGGCGAACGACAACCCGGTTCGGGATGCTCCGTTCACGATTTCCATCGGACTAAATGCGTGCAAGTGAATGCCCGGCTGGCGCTTCTTCACTTCGCGCGCGAGGTCGAAGTAGGCCGTTCCGGGCAGGTCGGGGTGGATTCCGCCTTGCATGCAAATCTCGGTCGCGCCGAGCGCCCACGCCTCATCGACGCGGTCGCCGACCTGCTGCATCGAGAGCGTGAAGGCGTCGGCGTCGGTGCGTCGCTGGGCGAAGGCGCAGAACCGGCAGCCCGTGTAACAGAAGTTGGTGAAGTTGATGTTGCGGTTGACGACGTATCCGATCTCGTCGCCGACGGTGTCGCGCCGCACTCGGTCGGCGAGGTCGGCGAGCGCGTCGAGGTCGGCGCCGTCGGCGTGCAGAAGCGTTAGGTAGTCGTCGTCGCTCAAGCCGGCGGGAGCATCCTCGGCCCGACGCAGCACCGCAGCGACGCCCGTGCTCACGGCAACCGTGCGGTCGCGCGCGCCGCTCGTCGCTTCGCGCAACTCCGCCCAGTCGCCGTACACGTCGTCGAAGTCGCTGCGGGTTTCGGTGCGCCGACCCTCGGTGTCGATCGCAACGTGCAGGTCGGTGCGTCCGGTGCCGGCGCGGCTCGCCCAATCGGGGTC
>NZ_JANRKZ010000005.1:0-2211 GCF_033763155.1 Microcella sp. | reverse complement strand
AGACGCCCTTTCGGTGTCAGATCGGCATTAGCGTGAACCACGAAGACCTCCGGTCTCGATGCGAGTTGTCAGATACCCACATCGTTCCGGAGGTCTTCGCTACTTCACACGTTCACAACGTCCCGGGTCGTTACAGCTAGGGCTCACTTGTGGCCTGCTCGCGCCCAGCTTTCAGGGTGCGGCGCGGGGACCCGCGCGAGGGGCGCTACGACAATCGCGTGATCAGAGAACGCTGATCGCGCTCGCGCGCCACCGGCGGTCAAGGCCTTCGAGCCGGATGGCGACCGCGCGAGCGCGCGCGCGGCTCGTCACAATCACGACGGCTTCTATGACCCCGTCGCGAGGCTCCGTGAGCCGGGGAGCACCCACCGAGAATGTCGGACGCACAACCGGTGCGCCGCGCGCGGCACGCGCACGAGCACTGATCGCGGCACGCGCAAGCAGCGTCCGGTACACATCGTCGGTAACCCAGCGAGCTATCTGCTCAAGGTCGCGCGCCCCCGCCAAGATTTCGATCACACACCGCGTGAGGTTCTCAACGAGGGGGCGGGGGTCGGGCAAGTCGGCCGTTGACGTCGGTTGAAAGTCAAAAAACTCTTCGTGGGCGATGCGGGCGCGCGACCCTCGGCCGCTCGGGGCTTGGAGTGCGCGCGTCGCCACGGTGGAACCGAGGCTCACCTCATCGGTAATTGCGGCAGATACGGCGAAGTGGGTGGCGGTCACGATCGGCTCCTTCTCCCCTGAGGCAGACGTGGTGGTCGTTCGCCTTCCCCCGGGGCGGTAGACCGATGAGTACACCCCAATTGGGGTGGCACTACTCAACCAAAACATTCCTCAGTCGTAAAGAGGAATCCTCGAACTGTGGAGAACTTCTTCGTGAGCGTCGGGGGCTCTCGCTACCGTCTCGGCATGCGCTGGGAAAGCCTCTTCGATGACCTCGCCGGTCAACTCGAGCATGAGTTGGAATCGGAGCGGGTCGATCTGCATCACGAGGAAGAGAGGCTCCGTGTTGGCAGGCTCCCGTTGAGGGAACGCCTCGTGGCTCTTCGGAGTTCGTCTGACCCGATGGCTCTGCGGATCCGGTGCCGACTGCGTTCTGGAGACACGATTGCTCTTCGGGTACTCACGGTCGGTCGCGACTGGGTCGCCGGAGACCTTGACGACTCTCTTCGTCGTGAGCAAGGCATCATTCCGTTCTCGGCCATTGATGCACTTCTCGTGACCCCCACGCACGCGATTGAATCGCTTGCTCCCGCGGTCGAGCGGTCTGAGCTAGCGGCGCGCCTGGGCATGGGCTTCTTGCTCCGCGACCTGTGTCGGCGTCGCGCGACGATCACCGTGCGAACCGCATCTGCCGAGACGTCGGGAACAATCGATCGCGTCGGCCGTGACCATTTCGACCTCGCCGAACACGATCGTGACGTCGCCCGTCGGGCCAATGACGTGCATCAGATTCGTATCGTTCCCATCGACAACGTGCTGCTTGTCTCGCTCTCGTGACTTAGGGCATGCGGCCCGTCGACAGCCGCCGCCGCTCGAGTCATGCGGCGCGTCGACAGCCCGCTGTCGCGCGAGGCGAGAACGTCTAGGCGCCGCGTGAGCTTCGGCGCCGCTCACCGAAGAGATCGGCGACGTCGGCAAGCTGCGCCTCATGCCAGAGGCCCATGCGACGACTCTCGTCGTACTTGTCGGCGATAAACGACTCGAGCACGGCGGGGTCGATGCGCCATTGGCCGATGCTCCCGAGGTGAATCGCCGGCAGCTCGCCCGCGCGAACAAGAGACAAGACCTCCGTCGCAGTGACGTTGAGCACGTCGGCCACGTCGGCGACGGTGAGAAACCTGCCGAGAGGAAGTCCAGCCGAATCGGTCATGGCTCGATTATCCGCCCCGATGTCGGCTCCTACCTTGCGTGTGGATAACTGGTTCGCCGTTCAGCGATGAATCGTCAAGATCGGACGCGCTCGAGTGCCCAGAGTCCAGGAGGTTCAATGACCACGGCCCTACCCTCTTCAGCCCCCTCTCGGCCCCGTCGCGCCGTGGACGCCCGACTGTTCGTCGGCCTCGTGTTGGTAGCGACATCAATCGCCGCCGTCGTGGGGATCGTCACGGCGACGGACTCCGGAGAGGATGTGCTCGTCGCACCACGGCTCCTCACCCCGGGAGACCTTGTCACGATTGACGACCTCGAGGTCCGTCGGGTGTCGCTGGG
>NZ_JANRKZ010000004.1:0-9818 GCF_033763155.1 Microcella sp. | reverse complement strand
CGTAACCGCGCTCATCGCGAGTCTCGACGACCCCGCCCGCGCGGTGCTCGACGGCTGTCGAGTGCGTGCGCTCGAGCTCGTACCCGAGGCCGTCGAAGGCGTCTCGTACGGCATGCCCGCCCTGCTCTATCGCGGCAAGGGGCTCGTCGCGGTCGCCGTGACCAAGGCCGGCTACTCGCTCTACCCGTTTAGCGGCCAGGTAATCGCAGCGCTCGCCCCCGAACCTGGCGACATCGCTCGGTCGAAGGGCGCTGTGCAATTCACGGATGCCCGCCCGCTGCCGCCCGCAGCCTTCGATGCCCTCGTGCTCACCCGCCGCGCCGAAATCGACGCGAGTCTCGACCGCTGAGGCTCATCGACAAATGGCGAAATGCATGCCCCGCTGCCGGACATAGTGCAGTGTGAGAGCCGTGACCGATGCCGAGCGCGAGCTGCGTTTTCGCGCCGTCGCCGAGCTCGTTGTCGAGCCGGTGCGGCGCTACCTCGCGCGGCGCACCGACGTTGCGACCGCCGATGACCTACTCAACGAGACGCTCATCGTGTGCTGGCGGCGACTCGACGAGGTGCCGACGGCCGACGAAGCGGTGCCGTGGGCCATTGTCGTTGCGCGCAATCTGCTCGCGAACGCCAAGCGGGCCGAGCGGCGCCGGGGCCGGCTGACGGCCAAGATCATCGCGCTCGACCCGCCCGCATCCGTCATCGAATACGCGAGCGGCGAGAGCGACGCCGACGCGATCGCCGTGCGGGATGCCCTCACGCGGTTGCGCCGAGACGACGCCGAACTGCTGCGCCTCTGGGCGTGGGATGGCCTCGAGAGTCCGCAGCTGGCCACCGTGCTCGGCATCAGCGCAAATGCCGCCGCGATTCGCTTGCATCGTGCGAAAGCGCGCCTCAAAGACGAGCTGATGAAATCGCCCCGCCCGGCCGGACATGTCGAGGCAGAGGAAGGGAGCACCGATGCACGACGATGACCGGCAGTTGCGCGAGCACCTGCGCGGCGCCGACCCGGCGCACAACCTGGCTCCCCTCCCGCCAACGTGGCTCGACCACAGGATGGAGCAGATCATGACCGAACAGACCACCGCAGCCCCTGCCGTGCCCGCGCGCAGCGCTCGCCGCACGTGGATTCCCGTCGTGGGCGTTGCCGCAGCGCTCGCGATCGCGGCCGCCGTTGCCGTGCCGCTCGCGCTGGGCGGCACGCCCACCGTCGAGCAGCTCGCTCAACCGACGGGCGGCGATCTCGCGAGCGGCAGTTGCATGATCGTGAGCCCCGAGGGCTTGCTCATGAACGAGCAGGCCTTTGCCGCGCGCGTGCTCACCGTCGAGGGTGACGTCGTCACTCTCGAGGTGACCGAGCGCTTCACGGGCGAGGTTGCTGACCGCGTCGAGGTTCCGCAGGTTGACGCCGCTGACGGCGACTTCTCGGGCGTGCCGTTCGAGGTCGGCGAGAGCTACCTCGTCGCTGCCACCGACGGCCAGATTGCGGGATGCGGACTCAGCGGCACCGACAGTGCCGACCTCCGCGCCGTCTACGACGCAGCGTTCGGCGGCTAAGGCCCCCGGCCACGCCGCGCGGGTATAGCGTGTTGGCCATCGCCTCGGCTCGACGAAAGGCCCACCCATGCTTCGGTTCTTCATTCGCCTCGCGATCTACCTCGGCACGGCAGCACTGGCGCTGCTCGTCACCTCGTGGATCCTGCCCGGTTTCGGCCTGAGCCTCTCGGGCTTTCTCGTGGCGGTCGGGGTCTTTGCGCTCGCGCAGAGCATCCTGACTCCGTTCATCGTCAACATGGCGCGCAAGTATGCGCCCGCCGTGCTCGGCGGCATCGGGCTCGTGTCGACCTTCGTGGCGCTGCTGCTCGCGAGCCTCTTTCCCGGGGGCATCACCCTCAGCGGAATCGACACCTGGGTGCTCGCGAGCCTGATTGTGTGGCTCATCACGGCGCTCGGCGGCTGGCTGCTGCCGCTGCTCTTCTTGCGCGGCAAGCTCGCCGACCCGAAGTCGGGCGGCGCGGCGAAGTAGCCGGCCAGCGCACGCAGGGCGCGCACAGCGCGCACCGATGCGGCCGTCGGCGGGCATCCAGGTGGCGTGCGTAGCCTGAGAGCGGTGTGAGGGACGCCGTTCGACGCTCCCCCGCCATCGCGTGAAGGGACCCCGCAATGCGCAGCTCATCCTCCTCGTCCAGCTTTGACATTCGAGAGGCGGTCGAGAACCTGCGTGACGCGTTCACCCCGCGTGGTTCGGGACGCTCAGCGGGGGCATCGCACGGTGACCTGCGCGCGGCGATCCTCTCGGCGCTGCAGCACGACGCGAAGAACGGCCACCAGGTCATGCAGGCCATCGGCGCGGCCAGCGGCGGCATGTGGATGCCCTCCGCGAGCCAGGTGTATCCGATGCTTCAGCAGCTCACCGACGAGGGTCTGCTCAGTGTTCAGCACGACGGCGAACGCAGTGTCTACGCGCTCACCGAGTCGGGCCGCGAGGCCGCTGCCGCGCACGCGCACGCGCACGAGCCTGCCGGCGAGAGCTCGAGCCGCTCCAGCTGGAACGTCAGCGACATCACTGACCGCATGAGTGACATGGCCGATCGCGTGAGCGGACGCATGAACGATCACTGGAGCGAGCGCACCTCGGCCGTGCCGCGCGCCGGCGCCAAGCTCGCGCAGGCGGCGGCGCAGGTGACGCAGTCGGGCACACGCGAGCAGCAAGAGCGTGCGGCGGCGCTGCTCGACCAGACGCGCAAAGCGCTCTACGCCATCCTCGCCGAAGACTAGGTCGTGCCGAGCGAGAGCGCGAACCGCGCTCCCACGAATGATCCCGCACTGACGGCGCGCTACCGCCGCATCATGCGCTTTGCCGCGCGCGCTCTCGTGCAAGCGTGGTGGTTCGAGCTCGTGCTTCCGCGGTTCGGCATGGCGCGTCTTGCGGCGCGCGGGCGCATCCGTCGCCTGCAGAAGCTCGCGCGCAGGTTCCACGACCTGGCGGCTGACCTTGGCGGGCTCATGATCAAGGTGGGGCAGTTTTTGTCGTCGCGCCTCGACATTCTGCCGCCCGAGATCACGAGCGAGCTCGAGGGGCTGCAAGACGAAGTGGCGCCCGAGTCGCTCGCCGCGATCGTGGCGCAGGTTGAGCGCGAGCTGGGCATCCCGCTCGATCGTGCGTTTTCGTCGTTCGAGAGTGAGCCGATCGCGGCCGCCTCGCTCGGCCAAGCGCACCGTGCGCGACTGTCGCCCGGCATCGCGGCTGACCTCGGGTTTGAGAACGTCGTCGTGAAGGTGCTGCGGCCCGGCATCGAGCAGATCGTCGAGGTTGACCTCGCCGCGCTGCGGCGCGTGGGTCGGTGGTTGTCACGCGTGCGGCTCGTGAACCGACGAGCCGATGCCCCGGCGCTCGTGGAAGAGTTCGCCGCCACAAGCCTCGCCGAGATCGACTACCGCACCGAAGCCGGCAACGTCGAGCGTTTCGCCAACGACTTCGCGAACGATCCGCGCGTCGGCACCCCGACCGTGGTGTTTGAGCGCAGTGCGCGCCGCGTGCTCACGCTGAGCGATGTGACCGCGATCAAGATCACCGACGTCGCCGCCTTGCTGGCGGCGGGCATCGACCCCAACGCGGTCGCCGGCGAACTCGCCCGCGCCACGTTCGAGCAGATTTTCGTCGCGGGCTTCTTTCACGCCGACCCGCACCCGGGCAACATCTTCGTGACCCCCGGTGGCGAGGGCGGCTTCTCGCTCACCTACATCGACTTCGGCATGATGGGCGAGATTCCCGACGACCTGCGCAGCGGGCTGCAGCAGTTCATCTTCGCCGTCGCCGCCCGCGATGCCCGCGGCTGGGTCGTCGCTACGCAGCGCCTGGGCGTGCTGCTGCCGAGCGCCGACACCGTCGAACTCGAGCGCGCCATCACGGCGCTCTTCGATCGCTTCGGCGGCATGGGCGTCGCCGAGCTCACGCGCATCGACCCGCGCGAGCTCGAGCAGTTCGCCCTGCAGTTCAGCGAGCTCGTGCGCACCCTGCCGTTCCAGCTGCCCGAGAACTACCTGCTGCTCGTGCGCACCATCTCGCTCATCTCGGGCGTCACGAGTGCGCTCAACCGCGACTTCAACATGTGGGACGCCGTTGACCCCTTCGCGCGCACGCTCCTCAACGGCGGCGGGGCTTCGACCTTGCGATCGGTCGGCCGCGAAGGCATCGCGATTCTCTCGGCGCTCGCGCGATTGCCCCAGCGAGTGGATGCTCTCGCCACGCGCCTCGACCGCGGCGAGCTCGCCGTGCGCAGCCCCGAAGTCGAACAGCGCTTGCGCCTGCTCGATGGCAGTGTGCGCCGCGCGACCTCGGCGGTACTCTTCGCGGCGTTGCTCATCGGCGGCATTGTGCTGCGCTCGAGTGATGAGGTGCTCAGCTGGGTGCTGCTCGGAGCGTCAGCGTTGCCCCTCCTGCACGTCGTGCTGCCCTGGCGGCTGCGGTAGGGATCGACCTTCAGCGGTGCTCGCCGACGACTCGAGTCTTTCCGTCGTCGTCGACCTCGAGCAACACCTCGCGGTGTTCGCCTGCCGGCCAATCGCACTGATCGAGCAACCAAGCCGGAGCCGCAATGTGCTCGAGACCGCGGCGAGTGGCGACCCCCGATGTGCCCCCAACGAAGAGCAACTGCCGTTCGGGGGTGAAGGGGTTGGGCAGTGATGCGATGACGACGTGACGGGCTGACGCTGACGACGGCGCCACTCGAGCGCCTGTGCTGCGATCGACGACAAACGGGGGTGCGAGGCGAGGCACCTCGTAGTCGATGATCCAGCGCACCGGCGAGAGCCGGTTGTACACCTCACGCACGACACGATTGCCGATAGGACCGCCGACGAGCAATACGGTGTCGCCCGCAGCGAGCACGGCATCAGCATCCACTTCGAGCGACGCTTTTTCGACCAGGGGACTGCGTGGCTGCCAGGCCGCCCGAAACGCTTCACGCAGAGCGTCGCGTCCGATGTTTTTGTCGGCCGAGGGCCAATCGATTTCGGCTCCCGCTTTTTGCCAGGCGGGATACAGCAAGAGCAACCCGCCACCGGCAAGTTGGGGTTCCCAATAGCGGTGAAAAGGCGACTCGCTGAGTGCACGAGCGAGTGCGAATGCCGCGGCTGGCGCACCCACCTGGTGGTCGATCTCGAAGCCTTCGGCAGCGGCGAATCCTGCTCGCGCCCCGAACGCTCGGTCAACGTCGATCAGACTCTGCTTGGTGATGCGGTGCTGCTGCGACGCGTGTGCCCCCAGCGCCGCCGCTTTCTTGGCGGCGCGCTCGGGAGTGAGTTCGACGAACAGCCTCGGAGCGAACGCCGCTTCGGCCGAGATGTGCACCGAATAGTGCATGAACACCGCGTGCCGCACTGCCGCCCGCATGACGGCGGCACTCGCAACGTGGTCGTTATGGCTGTCGTGGGGTGTCGTCACGACAACGATTTGCGGCGTGATGGCGTGGTCTTTCAGAATCTCGCGCACGCGCGACACCGTTGGCCGATTGACCTGCAGTTCTCCGTCACGCTGCGCCGCAAAGTGCACGCGAGACGCATCGACCCCGAGCGCCACGGCAGCGGCCGTGGCTTCAACCCGCCGAACCTCGGCGTCGACCGGGTCGTCGGTGAGAATGAGCACCGACACCTCGGCCACGGCGAGAGCGCTTTGCACGAGCGCCGCCGCGCCGATCTCGATGTCGTCGGGGTGTGCACCGACAAAGAGCATCTGCATATCGCGAACGTCACCTCCCACGGTTGGTGACCGCGGTCGCCACGACCGTGTCTGACTTCATCGTAGGGGCGCGCAGCGACGGATGCCCCACGATCGTGCTGGCCGCGGCTCGACCCCGTGCACTAGCGTCGCCCCATGACCAAGTACCTCATCTCGTTTCCGAGTGGCGTCATGCAGGTTGCCGATGGCGATTGGGACAACGTCGTCGAAGAGTCGCACCAGGTCATCCGCGACATGAAAGCCGCAGGCGTTTACGTGTTCGGCGGCGGCATCAACGAAGAGGTCGAGACGGTCGCGGTTGCCGGTGATGGCACGGTGAGTCGCCCGCTCTACGCCGCGTTCGACAAACTCGACGGCGGGCACACGGTCATCGAGGTGCCGACGCGCGACGAAGCGGTCGAGTGGGCTAGGCGCGTCGCCGTCGCGTGCCGCTGCCCGCAAGAGCTGCGCGAGTTCATGTACGACCCCGAGTCGTAGCCGACGGTAATCGCTAGGGTTGCCCGCATGCGCACGCCCGCACGACTCGCCCTCGCTCTGACCCTCGCGGCCGGGTTCGCCCTGACGCTGGCCCCCACGGCGGCCAATGCTGACACGAGCGACTTTACGTTCGACTCGTTCGACGCCGACTACACGCTCAGCCGAGAAGCCGACGGCACGTCGACCCTGCTTGTCGTCGAGACAATCGTCGCCCGCTTTCCTGACTTCGATCAGAACCGCGGCATCATCCGCGCCATCCCCGACGACTACGACGGCGTGCCGCTCAACACGAGCGTCATCAGCGTGACCGACCAGAACGGCACCGACGTCTACTACGAGTCGGCCTACTCGGGCGGTTTCGTCGAGCTCTACCTGGGCACCGACGAGTTCGTGCGCGGCGTGCAGACCTACGTCATCAGCTACACACAGCAGAACGTCGTGCGTTCGTTCGACGACACGTCGTCTGACGAGTTCTATTGGGACGTCAACGGCACCGGCTGGCAACAGCCCTTCGGCCGCGTGAGTGCAACCGTGACCCTCGCGCCCGACGTGGCCGCGGCGCTCTCGGGCAACACGGCGTGCTACGTCGGCGCCTTTGGTGATACCGAGCAGTGCACGATTCAGGATGCGGGCGGCACGTTCACCGCCGCCGCCACTGATCTCGCTCCGGCCGAGACGCTCACCGTGGCAATCGGCTTCGCGCCCGGCACCTTTCTCACTCCCGAGCCGACACCCCCACCCGAGCCGCAGGAGATTCCGCTGTGGATGCACCTGCTCTCCGGCGGCATCGGCCTCGCGAGTTTCGCCGCCCTCGGCGCGTCGGTCATCTCGCGCGTGCGCTCCGGCTCGGGCGCGAAGAGCCGTGGGGCGATCATTCCGCAGTACTCCGAGCCCGAGGGCTTCGACATCGTGCAGGCCGGCTACCTGATCGGGCGACCCGCCTCGGGCATCCCCGCCGCTATTGTTCGGCTGGCGGTGCGCAAGAACCTGCGCATCCTCGCCTATGCGGTCGAGAACTCGACGGCGCCCTACACCCTGCAATACCTCAGCGACGATCACACCGACGTGCTCGACCTGTCGTTGCTCGAGGCGATCTTCGGCACCGACCGAACCCCGGGTGACCTCACGCCCTACGGAAAGTACGACGCGACGCTCGGCGCCAAACTCACTCAATTGCAAGCGCGTGCCGGCAGCTCGATCGTCGACGAGGGCTTCAAGCGCGCAGCAACCGGCAAGAGATTCGGCTGGCTCATGCTGGTGGCTCAATGGATGCTCTTCGCTGTGGGCTTTGGCGTGCTGGCGATCTCGTTCGTGCTCTTTCTCAATGTGAGTCCGCTCATCCTTCTCGCACTCATCGGCGCATTCATCGCCGGCTTCGTCGCCTTCGGTCTCGCTATTCGCCCGAAGCAGTTCACCGAGAAAGGTCGCGAAGCCCGCGACTATCTCGAGGGCATGAACCTCTATCTCACCGTGGCCGAAGAAGAGCGGCTGCGCATGCTGCAAAGCCCGCAGGGCGCAGAACGCATCGACGTGGGCAACAACCTCGAGCTCGTGAAGCTCTATGAAAAGCTGCTGCCGTGGGCCGTGTTGTGGGGCGTTGAAGACCGGTGGATGCGCGAGCTCGCCGTTCGCGCCGCCGCGACCAACACCACACCCGACTGGTTCGTCGGCACGAACGGCTTCGAGGTCTCACTGTTCAGCAGCGCCGTGCGCGGTGTCATCACAACAACGACCGCGCCGGTGTCGAGTTCGTCGTGGTCGGGCAGTAGCTCCGGCAGCAGCTTTTCGGGCGGCTCGTTCGGCGGCGGCTTCTCCGGTGGTGGCGGTGGAGGTGGCGGCGGGGGCGGGCGCTAGCCTGCGACGTCTGCGGCCCGGCGTGCCAGGTGCCGGCGCTCGGCCTCGTTGCTGGCGAGCTCGCGCGCACGCTCGAAGCTCGCCGCCGCGGGGCGGCCGGCCCGGGCGAGCAACTCGCCGCGCGTCGCGTGGAACAAGTGGTAGTCGTCGAGCCCGGTGAGGCGGTCAAGCACGGCAAGGCCGGCGAGGGGGCCGTCGGCCATCGCAATCGCGACGGCGCGGTTGAGCTCAACGACGGGGTTGGGGGCCATGCGCCCCAGTTGCGCATACAGCTCAGCGATCGCCGACCAATCGGTGTCGGCGGCCGTGCGCGCGTTGGCGTGATGCCCCGCGATGATGGCTTGCACTTGGTAGGGGCCGGGGACCATGCGCGTCATGGCACTGTGCAGTCGGGCGTTGGCTTCGGTAATGACGTCGAGGTTCCAGCCGGTGCGGTCTTGGTGTTCGAGCAGCACGAGTTCGCCGAGCCCGTCAACCCGAGTGCCCGAGCGCGCGTGGTGATAGAGCTCGAGGGCGAGTAGCCCCTCGGCTTCGGCGCTCGCGGGCACCTCGTCGACCACCTGGCGCGTCAGCCGAATGGCCTCGAGCATGAGGTCGACCCGCGTCACATGCGCAGCGCCGCGCGACAGGTAACCCTCGTTGAAGATCAGGTAGAGCACCCGCAGCAGCGCGTCCACGCGCTCGTCGAGATTCGCTGGAATCGTGAGCGGCATGCCTGCCTCACGAATCTTGCGCTTCGCCCGCACGACGCGCTGCGTGAGCGTGGCCTCGGGCAACAGGTAGGCGGCCGCGACTTCGGCGGCGGTCAATCCCCCCGCCAGGCGCAGGGTCAGTGCCACCTGCGTGTCACGGTCGAGCGCCGGATGGCAGCAGAGCAAGAGCAGCCTGAGGCGCTCGTCGCCGAGAGAAGAAGCATCCATGATCAGGTCGTCCTCCTCCCCTGCGTCAGTCGTCGTGTGGTGCGCGGTCAGTTCGGGCGCGGCCGCCTCGAGGCGGCGACGGGATGCTCGGTCTCGCCGCAGCTGGTCGATCAACGTGTTGCGGGCCACGGTGTAGAGCCACGCGGCGGGGCTTTCAGGAATGCCCGACTGCCACGCCGTCAGGGCGGTGATGAGGGCATCCTGAACCGCATCGTCGGCAGCATCGAGGTCGCCGAAACGACGCGTGAGGAGAGCGAGCACTCGCCCGCTCTCCTCACGCGCTAGCCGGGTGACGGCGTCGGCGATCTGCGCCGAAGGTGTCACGCTCTGCTTATGCCGCGTCGGGTCGGAACGCGACCGGGCGAATCTCGAGCGAGCCCGAATCAACCGGCAGCTTCTTCGCCAGCTCGATGGCCTCGTCGAGGTTCTCGGCCGAGATCAGGTAGAAACCGCCGAACTGCTCCTTTGTCTCGGCGAAGGGTCCGTCGACGATCTCGGGAGCCTGCCCCGGCGTGTGGCGCAGGGTCGTGGCCGAGCTCGTCGGGGCGAGGTTCGCGCCGCTGACCCAGTGACCGCGGTCGATGAGCATCTGGTTGTAGGCGAACCACGAGCCCATGAACTCGTCGAAGCCAGGGTCACCGGGGGCGAGGCGCGGGCTGGACTCGTCGCCGTGGATGAGGATCATGAATTCCATAGTCGTATCTTTCTCTCTCGGGCCAGCGATCTGCTTGCTCTCACTCAGATGACGAATTGCTCAGGGCGAATCGACAACATGAGGAAAATATTCTTTCTCGGCGACCTCGTCGCGTCGTGAGCGCCACCAGCGCATC
>NZ_JANRKZ010000003.1:0-3079 GCF_033763155.1 Microcella sp. | reverse complement strand
CCCGTGACGAACTCACGGTCGAGATCCCAGAACGTGAGCCCGTGGCTCGAGATGTCAAGGTCGGGGTGCGTACGTTGCCGGTATTCGAGCGGGTCAACGTCGGCCATGAGGTGGCCGCGAACGCGGTAGGCGTTAATGAGGTCTTGCACGCGCGCGGTCTTGTTGATCTGGTCGGCCAGGTCAACATGAATGTCTTGCGCCCAGTGAATGGGGTCGTAAGGGATACGCAGGTCAGCGAAGATGTCTTCGTAGAAGCGGCGCTCGCCGATGAGCAGCTCGTGCACCTTCTTCAAGAACTCACCCGAGCCAGCACCTTGAATGACGCGGTGGTCGTAGGTGCTCGTGAGCGTGATGGTCTTGCCGATGCCGAGGTCAGCGAGAGTCGCTTGCGACATTCCCTGGAACTCGGCCGGGTATTCGAGTGCACCGGCACCGATGATGGCGCCCTGGCCCTTCATGAGGCGCGGCACGGAGTGCACCGTGCCAATGCCGCCCGGGTTCGTGAGCGAAATGGTGTTGCCCTGGAAGTCGGCGGCCGTGAGCTTGTTGTCCCGCGCGCGCTTGACGACGTCTTCGTAGGCCGTGATGAAGTCGCCGAAGCCCAGGGTCTCGCACTTCTTGATTCCGGGAACCATGAGCGACCGCGTGCCATCGGGCTTCGGCAGGTCGATGGCGATACCGAGGTTGATGTGCGCCGGGGTGACCACAACGGGCTTGCCGTCGACCTCATCGTAGAAGACGTTTTGGCTCGGGAACTCACGCAGTGCGCGCACCATGGCCCACGCGATGAGGTGCGTGAAGCTGACCTTGCCGCCGCGCGCGCGCTTGAGGTGGTTGTTGATGACGATGCGGTTATCGATCATCAACTTCGCGGGAATGGTGCGCACACTCGTGGCGGTCGGAACCGTGAGGCTCGCATCCATGTTCGTGGCCAGCGTCTTGGCCATGCCCTTGAGGGGCGTGACGATGTCATCGAGCTGGCCATCGCCGTCGGCGTCGACGTGCGTCGGGGGAGCGACGGAGGCAGGTGCCTGCGCGGGAATGGGCGTGGGCTGAGGCGCCATCGAGGTGGTGCGCGCGACGGGATGGCTGCCGGTGGTGGGCGCCGCAGCGACCGGTGCCGCTTCGGGCGCAGCTGGTGCGGCGGGGGCGGCAGGACCAGCCTCGGGCGCCGCGCCAGCCATCGTCGACTGGTGGTACTTCTCGAGAATGGGCCACCACGAGGGGTCGACCGCGTTCTTGTCGTTCTTGTACTGCTCGTACAGTTCGTCAACGAGCCACTCGTTGGCTCCGAATTCGCCCGCGGCGTTGCCGTCAGGGCCGACTCCGGTCACTTGGCTTGACACAGCCGACCGCCCACTTTCGCTTCACATCGATTGGGTTGGCACCGGCGGAGCCTTCGCTGGCACCGCCCGCACAAGCTTAACTGTTCCCGCGCGCGGGTTTCACCTGCGAACGGCACGACTAGCGTTATTTCGTGCGATTCTTCCGCGAGCGTCCGACTCATGACCTCACTTACAGTGACGTCTTCCTCATGCCGCAGCATTCGGCGGTCGGCAGTCGGCTCGGTGTCGACCTGAGTGCTGACGACCCCACCGGGCTCCGCATCCCGATCGTCGCCGCGAACATGACGTCGGTGACCGGGCCGCGGCTCGCCGCCGCGCTCGCTCGCCGGGGCGGTCTTGCCGTGCTGCCGCAAGACGGTTCGGCCGAGCAACTCGCTGCCGACATCGCGGCCGTGAAAAGCGCATCGACGCTGCTCGACCCTCTCGTGCTCGTGGGGCCGGGGCACACGATCGCCGCCGCGCGGGCTCTCGTGGCCGAGGTGCCGGGCGCTCTGTTGACGATTGTTGACGCTGACGGGGTGCCCGAGCGCAGCATCCCGGCGAGCGCCCTGCGCCACGCGCTGCCCGACTCGATCATCGGAGACCTCGTCGTGCCGAGCGTGCCGACGATTGACGATGACCTCACCGATGCCCGCGCAGCCTTTGACCTCATCGAGTCAGCGGGTGTCGACGCCGTGGCCGTGCGCCACGCGGGCCGCATCGTCGGGTCGTTGAGCGCGCGCAGCGCCGTGCGGGCCACGATTTATCCGCCCGCGGTGGATGCCCATGGCCGCCTCCGCGTCGCCGCAGCCGTCGGCGTCAGGGGTGACGCGGCCGCGCGGGCATCGGCGCTCGTTGCTGCCGGTGCCGACGTCATCGTCATCGACACCGCCCACGGACATCAGGACCACGCCATCGCCGCCGTGCGCGCGGTTGCCGCCGCGGGGCTCGGGGTGCCGATCGTCGCGGGCAACGTTGTGACGGCCGAGGGTGTGCGCGATCTCGTCGAGGCGGGCGCGCACGTGCTCAAGGTGGGGGTCGGCCCGGGAGCCATGTGCACGACGCGCATGATGACGGCCGTGGGGCGTCCGCAGTTTTCGGCCGTGCTCGACACCGCGGTGGCCGCACGCGAGCTCGGCGCCCACGTCTGGGCCGATGGGGGAGTGCGCTACCCCCGCGACGTCGCGCTCGCGCTCGCCGCGGGCGCCTCGGCCGTCATGGTCGGCTCGTGGTTTGCCGGCACGCTCGAAGCGCCCGGCGAACTCGAAAGCGATGAGCACGGGCGCTGGTTCAAGAGCAGCTGGGGCA
The DNA here is from genome assembly GCF_033763155.1 of Microcella sp. Lineage (GTDB taxonomy): Bacteria > Actinomycetota > Actinomycetes > Actinomycetales > Microbacteriaceae > Microcella. The sequence continues at coordinate 446 of NZ_JANRKZ010000003.1, read as the reverse complement.
TGGCATCCACGAAGGCCGTCGAGCAGCGGTTTCAGCGGCTCGATGCCTTCGAGCGCGCGCGCAAACGCCTGTTTGCCGAAGGCATCTCGAGCTCGCGCATCTATCTCGACCCCGAGCGACCCTCGCTCGATGACCTGCTCGACATGATCACATCGGGGCTGCGGTCGTCGATGACGTATGCGGGGGCATCCACGTTGCCCGAATTCCACGAGCGTGCCGTCGTCGGCACGCAGTCGGCCGCGGGGTACGACGAGGGCAAGGCGCTACCGGTTTCGTGGTGACCTCGCAGGCGGTTGCTCCTGGCGGCACCGTATAGTGGGGCTGTTATGGAGCCTCCTAGTACGGGCCGATCGCCCGCCCCTGACGAACCCAGCCATAGACCCTCGCCGATGATCGGTGGCCACCGTGAGCGCTGAGTGGATCTCGCTGCTCGCCGGCCTGCTGCT
>NZ_JANRKZ010000002.1:0-32283 GCF_033763155.1 Microcella sp. | reverse complement strand
GCGACCGACGCCGCGTGCGCCATCGTGTCGCGCACGGCCCCGTGCACCTGTGGGGCGCAGCGCAGCGAGTAGGCATCTTGCACGCGCTGGCAATCGTCGTGGCCGTCGGTCACCGTGCGGTGGCTCGCGATGATGGGCGAGCCACTCAGCACGCGGCGCAGGTTTCCGGCGCTGGTCGCAATGCCGGGGTGGGGGCGCAGGTTCTGCAGATCCTCAGCGAACGGGCGATCGGAACCCAGCAGTGCCTCGACGCTCATCGCCGCGGCGAGGTCGGCCGTGGCGACGAGGCGGTCGAGATCGGTCAGCGCCAGAGCGAGCATCCCGAGCATGCCGTCGGTGCCATTGATGAGGGCGAGGCCCTCTTTCTCGCGAAGCTCAACCGGCTCGATGCCGGCGGCGGCAAGCGCCTGGGCCGCGGGCATGAGGGTGCCGCTCGCGTCGCGCACGGTGCCCTCGCCCATGATCGCGAGCGCGCAGTGCGCGAGAGGGGCGAGGTCACCCGAGCAGCCGAGGCTGCCGTACTCACCGACAACAGGCGTGAGCCTTGCGTTAAGCACGGCCGCATAAGTCTCGGCGACAACCGGGCGCGCACCCGTGCGCGCCGTCGTCAGGGTCTGCAGGCGCAAGAGCATGGTGCCGCGCACGACCTCTCGCTCGACCTCGGGGCCGCTACTCGCGGCGTGCGAGCGCACGAGCGATCGCTGCAGCTCGGCCCGCTTCGCCGGCGGAATGTGGGTCGTCGCGAGCGCGCCGAATCCGGTCGAGACGCCGTAGTGCGGCTCGACGTCGTCCGCGAGCCCGTCGATGATCGCGCGCGTCTCGGCCATTGCCGCGAGCGCATCGGGGTCAATCACGACGCGCGCGTCGTGCCGGGCGACAGCGACGACCTCGTCGATCGTGAGGGGGCGAGTGCCGAGCGTGATCTGCATGACCCTAGTGAACGCGCCGCTCGCCTCGACCGCATCGGCCCGGCGCGATAATCTGTCTGAAATCACAGACAAAGGGGTGGATGCTCGTGCCCGACGTTCCCGCCGCCCGCGCCGCCCTGCGCATCGTCACGCACCTCGCGCACCACAACGACCCGGTGCCTGCTTCGACTCTCGCGCGCGAGTTGGATCTTCCACGGTCGACCGTCTACCAATTGCTCCGCGTGCTGCAAGACGAGGGTTTCGTCGTGCACTACCCCGAGGCGCGTGCCTATGGCTTGGGCGCTCTCGTCGCCGAGATCGGCGGCTCGGTGTTGAGCGCGAGCCGCCTCGCGCGGCTCGGCGGGCCGCTGCTCGAGCGCCTCGTTCGTGCGGCTCCCGTTCCGGTCGTCGCGCAGTTGGCGGTGCTCGCCGGTAGCGACGTCTCGTATGTCGGCCAAACCTCGGCGCCGCGCGCTCCGACGACCGTCGTGCGCGTCGGTGTGCGCTTGCCCGCCCACCTCACAGCCACGGGGCGCGCGATGCTGGCTGCCCTGCCGGCGAGCCAGGTGCGCGCGCTCTTTCCCCACCGCGACGCCCTCATCACGCGCCGCGGGGTGGGGCCGCGCACGCTGCCCGAACTCGATCGAATTCTCGCCATGGCTCGCGACGCCGGCATCGCGACGGAAGACGGCGACATCACCGCGGGCTACGCCTCTGTGGCGGCGACGGGAATCGACCGCACAGGCTACCCGGCCGCTGCCCTCGGGCTCACCTATCGCGCCGAAGCAGTCAGCGCCGACCAGGTCATGTCCCTGGCCGGCGCTGTGCGTGAAGCGGCAGCTGCCCTTACGGCGCGGCTGCAGGGTCGGGCGTAGTCGCCTCGGGCTCGTCGCCGTCGAAGCGGTCTTTGATGTCGCCCGCGACGTCTTTGGCCTTCTCGGCCGCGTCACCGGCGAACTCCTTGGCCTTCTCGGCGGCGTCGCCCGCGAACTCTTTCACGTCGCCCGCGAACTCTTTGGCGTTGTCGGCCACGTCACCCGCGACATCCTTCGCCTTCTCGGCTACGTCGCCCGCGATGTCTTTGGCCTTGTCGACGATGTCTTCGATACCCACGGTCGGTCCTTCCTGACGGTCGGGAGCATCCCGACGCTCGCCCCATTGTGGCGAATGACGGTCGATTGCAGAAGGGGCCGCGCGCGACACCCAGCAACAGCAAAGCGGGGCCGCACCCGAAGGTGCGACCCCGCTTGACAGTGAGTCAGAAGACTACTTGAGGATCTTCGTGACCGTGCCGGCGCCAACGGTGCGGCCACCCTCACGGATGGCGAAGCCGAGGCCCTCTTCCATGGCGATGGGCTGGATCAGCTCAACGACCATGTCCGTGGTGGCGCCGGGCATGACCATCTCGGTGCCCTCGGGCAGCGAGATGACGCCGGTGACGTCGGTGGTGCGGAAGTAGAACTGCGGACGGTAGTTCGTGTAGAACGGGTTGTGACGGCCACCCTCGTCCTTCGAGAGGATGTACGCGGTGCCCTCGAAGTTGGTGTGAGGGGTAACCGAACCCGGCTTGACGACAACCTGGCCACGCTCGACGTCTTCGCGCTTGGTGCCGCGGAGGAGCAGACCACAGTTCTCGCCGGCCCAGGCCTCGTCGAGCTGCTTGTGGAACATCTCGATACCCGTGACGATCGTCTTCTGCGTCGGGCGGATGCCGACGATCTCGACCTCGGAGTTGATCGCGAGGGTGCCGCGCTCGGCGCGACCCGTCACGACCGTGCCACGGCCGGTGATGGTGAAGACGTCTTCGATGGGCATGAGGAACGGCTTGTCCTTGTCGCGCACCGGGTCGGGCACCGACGCGTCAACAGCGTCCATGAGGTCGAGGATCGACTGGGTCCACTTCTCGTCGCCCTCGAGAGCCTTGAGGCCCGAGACGCGCACGACGGGAGCGTTGTCGCCGTCGAAGCCCTGGCTCGAGAGCAGCTCGCGAACCTCGATCTCGACGAGCTCGAGGATCTCCTCGTCGTCGACCATGTCGCTCTTGTTGAGGGCGACGAGCAGGTAGGGCACGCCGACCTGCTTGGCGAGGAGCACGTGCTCACGCGTCTGAGCCATCGGGCCGTCGGTCGCCGCAACCACGAGGATTGCGCCGTCCATCTGAGCAGCACCGGTGATCATGTTCTTGATGTAGTCAGCGTGGCCCGGGGCGTCGACGTGCGCGTAGTGGCGCTTCGGCGTCTCGTACTCAACGTGCGAGATGTTGATGGTGATACCGCGCTGACGCTCTTCGGGAGCCGAGTCGATCGACGCGAAGTCGCGCTGAACGTTGGTCGCCGACGGGAACTTGTCGGCAAGCACCTTCGAGATGGCAGCGGTGAGCGTGGTCTTGCCGTGGTCGACGTGACCGATGGTTCCGATGTTGACGTGCGGCTTGCTCCGCTCGAACTTGGCCTTAGCCACTGTGGGTCCTCCTCAGGACTTGGTGCTCAGCATCCGGTAAGACGCCGCGCGTTTTGGTGTGTATGTATCGTACTCAGGCTCGGCGAGCCCTCGCAGGTCGGGCGATTACTCGCCCTTGTTCTTCTGGACGATCTCGTCGGCGACGGCCTTCGGGACCTCCGCGTAGCTGTCGAACGACATCGAGTAGACGGCGCGCCCGGAGGTCTTCGACCGAAGGTCTCCGACGTATCCGAACATTTCAGACAGCGGCACGAGGGCGCGAACAACCTTTACGCCCGTCGCGTCATCCATCGACTGGATCTGACCACGACGAGAGTTCAGGTCGCCGATGACGTCGCCCATGTACTCCTCGGGGGTGCGCACCTCGACCGCCATGAGCGGCTCGAGGAGCACGGGGTTCGCCTTGCGCGCGGCCTCCTTGAAGGCCATCGAGCCAGCGATCTTGAACGCCATTTCTGACGAGTCAACGTCGTGCGAGGCGCCATCGATGAGCGTCGCCTTGACGCCCACCGTCGGGAAGCCCGCGAGCACGCCGACCTGCATGGCATCTTGGATGCCCGCATCGACTGACGGGATGTACTCGCGCGGGACGCGACCACCCGTGACAGCGTTGACGAACTCGTAGCTCGTCTCGGGCGTCACCTCAAGCGGCTCGAGGGTGATCTGGATCTTTGCGAACTGACCCGAACCACCCGTCTGCTTCTTGTGGGTGTAGTCGTACTTCTCGATCGTCTTCTTGATCGTCTCGCGGTAGGCCACCTGGGGCTTGCCGACGTTGGCCTCGACGTTGAACTCGCGCTTCATGCGGTCAACCAAGATGTCGAGGTGCAACTCGCCCATGCCCTTAATGACGGTCTGGCCGGTCTCGATGTTCTGCTCGGTGCGGAACGTCGGGTCTTCTTCAGCGAGCTTCTGGATGGCCGTGCCGAGCTTCTCCTGGTCGGCCTTGGTCTTCGGCTCGATGGCCACCTCGATCACGGGCTCGGGGAAGGTCATCGACTCGAGAACAACCGGGTTGTTCGGGTCGCACAGCGTGTCGCCCGTCGTCGTGTCTTTCAGACCGATGACGGCGTAGATGTGTCCAGCGGTGACCGCGTCAACAGGGTTCTCTTTGTTGGCGTGCATCTGGAAGATCTTGCCGATGCGCTCTTTCTTGCCCTTCGTCGAGTTGACGATCTGGGCACCCGAGTCAATGGCGCCCGAGTAGACGCGCACATAGGTCAAGCGGCCGAAGAAGGGGTGCACCGCAACCTTGAACGCGAGTGCCGCGAAGGGCTCTTTCGCGTCGGGCTTGCGAATGATCTCTTTCTCTTCGTCGCGCGGGTCGTGCGCGACGGTCGCCGGAACATCGAGCGGGCTCGGCAGGTAGTCAACGACCGCGTCGAGCATGGGCTGCACGCCGCGGTTCTTAAAGGCCGAGCCGCAGAGCACCGGATAGATCTCGCTGTTGACGGTGAGCTTGCGAATCGCGGCCTTGATCTCAGCCACGGTCAGCTCTTCGCCACCGAAGTACTTCTCCATGAGCACGTCGTCGGTCTCGGCGACGGTCTCGAGCAGGATGGTGCGGTACTCGTTGGCCTTGTCGACGAGGTCGGCCGGAATGGGCTCAATGTCGTACTTGGCGCCCATCTCAACGTCACCCTTGGCGTCGCCACGCCACGTGAGGGCGCGCATCTCGACGAGGTCGACAACACCCTCGAAGGTGTTTTCGAAACCAATGGGCAGCTGAATGACGAGCGGCCTGGCGCCGAGGCGCTTCACGATCGTGTCGACGGTGAAGTAGAAGTCAGCGCCGAGCTTGTCCATCTTGTTGACGAAGCAAATGCGGGGCACGTCGTACTTGTCGGCCTGACGCCACACGGTCTCGGACTGGGGCTCAACGCCCTCCTTGCCGTCGAAGACGGCAACCGCGCCATCGAGCACGCGCAGCGAGCGCTCGACCTCGACCGTGAAGTCAACGTGGCCGGGGGTGTCGATGATGTTGATCTGGTGCTTGTTCCAGAAGCAGGTGGTGGCAGCCGACGTGATCGTGATGCCGCGCTCTTGCTCTTGCGCCATCCAGTCCATCGTGGCGGCACCGTCGTGCACCTCACCGATCTTGTGCGTGATGCCCGTGTAGAACAGGATGCGCTCGGTCGTAGTGGTCTTGCCGGCGTCGATGTGCGCCATGATGCCGATGTTGCGGACCTTGTTGAGGTCGGTGAGCACGTCCTGTGCCACAGCGGTGTCCTTACGTTAAGTAGTTGATGTGTCTTGGCTGCCGGATGGTGTCGGCCCGGGACGGGCCGCCACCCGAGGTTCGCAGCGGGGGCCAGAAATGGCCCCCGCCTTCAGCGAACCTCGGCGCCCTACCCAGCTGCTAAACCTGCGGTTTACCAGCGGTAGTGCGCGAAGGCCTTGTTCGACTCGGCCATCTTGTGCGTGTCTTCACGGCGCTTCACCGCGGCACCGAGGCCGTTGGATGCGTCGAGAATCTCGTTCATGAGGCGCTCGGTCATGGTCTTCTCGCGACGCGCCTTGGCGTAGCTCGTGAGCCAGCGCAGCGCGAGCGTGTTCGCACGGTGCGGCTTGACCTCGACGGGAACCTGGTAGGTCGAGCCACCGACACGACGCGACCGCACCTCAAGGGTGGGGCGCACGTTGTCGAGGGCCTTCTTCAACGTGGCAACAGCATCCTGACCGTTCTTGGCAGAGACGCCCTCGAGTGCACCGTAGACGATGCGCTCGGCGAGGCCCTTCTTGCCATCGAGCAGGATCTTGTTGACGAGCTGGCTGACGATCGGGGCGCCGTAAACCGGGTCTGCGACGACGGGGCGCTTGGTTGCTGGTCCTTTGCGAGGCATTACTTCTTGTCCATCTTCGCTCCGTAGCGGCTACGCGCTTGCTTCCGGTTCTTGACCGCCTGGGTGTCGAGCGCGCCGCGCACGATCTTGTAGCGCACGCCGGGCAGGTCTTTCACACGACCGCCACGCACGAGAACCATCGAGTGCTCTTGCAGGTTGTGGCCCTCGCCGGGAATGTAGGCGGTGACCTCAGTGCCGTTGCTGAGCTTGACGCGAGCGACCTTGCGCAGAGCCGAGTTCGGCTTCTTGGGGGTCGTGGTGTACACACGCGTGCACACGCCGCGCTGTTGCGGGTTGGCCTTGAGGGCCGGCGCCTTGGTCTTCGAGACCTTCGGCGTGCGGCCCTTGCGGACCAGCTGCTGAATAGTGGGCAAAAGTGCTCCTTGTGAATGCTGCACGGTGACAGCGGTTGCGGTTGGATGTCCCCACTCGACGCTTGCGCCTCGACCGGGCTCACGCGAATCCGACGATTTCGCCGAGCAGGCTCGACGACGACGAATATGCCGTGGGGGTGTGGACTCCCCCACCGAAGCGGGAGAAAGCCCAGGGACCCTCTGTGTGAACTCGGGCTGTGACCGTGTCTCCGCTTTCGCGGCACACCACAGACGCGTGCCTAAGCACACACCTGCCCAAGAATAGACCTCGCGCGCTATGCGGTCAAACGGCAGTTGTGCCGTTCACGATCGCGCGGTAGGCGCGAGTCCTTCCAACAGGGTTTCGAGGTCGGCCGACCTCGCCCAACCGTCGATCGCCGTCGTGCCGTTTGCAGCAATGCGCATTTCGAGCCGATCGGCGATCGGCCATCCCGCGCGCTCGAAGTCGCGGTACCGATCGGCCAGTGCGCGAACCCCCTGATTGCGCGACCCGACCCACGGCCGATCACCTTCGACCTGATCCTGAAGAAACGGGCCGTCGACGAGCAAATCGGTCTGATCGAGCAGCGCGCCGGCACCCGGCTCGCCCTGGCGGGCGCCCTCAGACAACTCGTCGAGCGTGACGCCGCTGAACGACATGACGCTGAGGCCTCGATCGCGCACCGCGCGTGCGAAGTGGGCCAAGGCCGGAGCCTGTTCAAACGGCTCGCCACCGAGCAGGGTCACCCCCTCGATGCCCGAGGTCGGCACCTCCGCGAGAAGCTCGTCGACAGTGAAGACCGTGCCGCCCCTCCTGCCGAAGAACTGAGGATTAAAGCAACCATGGCACCGGATGCAGTATCAGACTTCGTTGCCAATCCGCAGGCGCTGGGCCACCGAGTTCATGTCGTAGTAGGTGACGACATGGTTCGCCAGTAGCTGGCCCTTTCTTAGTGTGGCCACTCAATCTGGTGGGCCGATTGATTAGACCCTAATCTGAGCGGCCGTCAATGACCATGGGGAGCGCTCCCCACTCCGGGGGTCACGCCGCGAGTGTGATGGATGCCGCGAGCACGACAATCGCGACGATCGCGCCCGCCAGCACACCGAGTGCGAGGGGGCGCTGTCGCTGCGCGCCGCGGGCGGCCACCATGACGACGACTCCGAGGATCGGCGCGATGAATAGCTGCTGCAGCACGAAAAAGAGTTGGACGGGCTGCGGAAGGGCTGCCCCACCGCTGGCGGAATCCCACGCGGTGACTGCGAGGAACTGCAGTACGAGCATCCCGAACGCCCACACCGTCATGAGCGTGAGGCGCACCGGGCCGCGTGCGGGGAACGGGTCCACCGCCTCAGCCCAGACGGCGCGAGGGCGCGAGTAGGCGGCTGCCGCCCAATAGAGAACCCAGGCGAGCAGCGCCACGACGAGAGGAGCGCTAATAACGCCGGACAGCGTGGACAGTTGGCGCCCGAGCACCACACCGGTGGGGCCATCGAACTCGGTCGTCACCTGTTGGGCCCATGCGACGGGATCAGCGACGGCTTGGAGCACAACAGCGACCTCGACTGCGGCGAGCAATGCCACCAGCGCACCGTATACGCCCCACAGGAGGGCCGGGAGGATGGTGCTGCCCGTCGCCTCATCCGGCGTGTCGGTTGGCAACGGCGACCGTCGCGGAATGACAAGCACGACGATCACCGCCGCGACCGCGCTGATGATGAGCAACGTGACCAAGACGATGACGACGACCGACCCGGCCGCGCCCCAGAGGAGAGCGGGGAGAAGCGACGCCGCGGTCACGAAAGCGATCAACGGCAGCAATGCGACTCGAGAGGTATGACTGCGCCGCGAAGCGAAGGATCCGCCGACGACCGCGACGATGCCGGCGACCAGAGCCGCACCTCCGGCGATCGCCCCGATGAGCGCGAACTGCTCATCGCCGAAGGCAAGGATCGTGCGGGAGGCGACAAGCGCGAGCACCTGAGCAGCGAGTGCGGAGAGCGCCCCGGCGAGGAACCAGGTTCGTGCTGCATCGGTTCGTCGGGCAGGGGTCGTCATTGCGGCTCCAGGGGGTTTAGCGTGTCGGGTCGGCGAGTCTTGACCCGCAGGTCGAATCTAGCTCCGGGAATCTCCTGCGCGTGCGCTTTCGTCATCCAGAGAAGCCTCTATGCCGTCGGCCATCGCCGGCCGCGAAATCGATTCAATGATCGCGTCGAAGAGTTCGATGGGCGAGTCTGCCAGCTGTGGCATCGACGACGAGAACGACAATGCAATCCGGCCGATCGAGCCGGAGGCCACTGCCGAGTAGTCGACGATCATGGTGCTCGCGGGTGGTGCGCACTGAACGCACGATCGCTGCTCGCTGCGACAGAATTGCTCGCCAGCGTTGGTCATCTGCCGAACGCTCAACACGCTTCAGTGCACCCTCGAGGAGCGGGAGGTTTCGCTCGGGCTGGGACGCCACCCTGACGTCGAGCTCGATATCCGGGCGCAATGGCGTGAGACTCACCGGCGTTGGCGCCCCTTCCGGGATCTCCTGTGCATAGAACATCACTTCTGCGTCTGGGCACAGAGCGCGGGGCTGGTTGACCAAGTTCAGGCTCCCCTCGCTGGTGAGTGCCGTCAAGCGGCAACTCTGCCGCTTATTCTCAAGTGGTAATTGGCGAACTCACGTTCATAACTGGCGCGAGGCTCGAGGTTGTGTGTGCGAGCCGTGCGACCCTGTCGCGAGACGATTCCGCCGGCCCAAAGCCGCTACCAGACGAGCAGCGGCGAGGCGAGCACAGGCACGAGGACTGCGGCGCCGACCACGCCAAGCGCGAGCATCCCGATCACCCGACCGGCACCCAAGGGCGCCTCGATACCGCTCCGCGCCGTCATCGACACCCGGGCAAGGGTGAGGGCGAGTAGTGGCATAGCGATGATCTGATGCAGCAAGAACAGTCCTGTGAGCTCTGCGGGCAGCCACGATCCCGGATCGCCCTGCCACGTCAGCGCGATCGCGATCTGGAGGATGAACAACCCGCCGCTCCAGATCGAGAGCACCGTTAGGCGCACGCGACCGTAGCCCTGTAGTTCGGCGAGCTTCATCGTGCGGTGCCGCGAAGACGTGACGGTGAGCGCCGGCCAGAATACAAGCCAGGCGATCGCCGCAAGGAACAGGGGGGTGAGGAGAACGTAAGCACCCAAGCTTCCGCCCCGACCGCGGAAAAAGCCGAGCTCGCTGCCATCGACGATCTGGCGGGATGCGATGGCCCACTCCTCCGGCTCGAGCACAATCCGGACGAGGGTCACCAGCACGATCCCCACGGCCGCGGCGACCATGAGCCCGTAGAAACCCCAGAGGAGGCCGCCCAACACAGGGCTGCCTTGTACGGCGTGGCCGGCACCCGCCGGCGCTCGAGTCGAACTGGTCAGGCACGCCACCACGGCGAGCACGACAATGAGACCCACGCCCACGACTGGCAGGGCTCCGAGTTGCGCCGTAAACGCCCAGGGCAGTGTCGTGAGCAAGGAGACCATGGGGATGAGGACCACGAGCGCAGCGCGAGGAAGCGATCGCGGCATTCCCTCTCGAACCGCGATCACGGCGAGTGCGATGAGTGCCCCTGCCGCGACGCTCCACCCGGCCACGAGGATCATGGGCACCAGGAGCACACTCGAATCGGTGCCCGTCGCGAGTCCGACGACTGACAGAAGGATGCCAACGATCTGAACGGCCAACAGTCCGAAGAGCCCACCGGCGAGGGCGATGATCGCGTACGGCGTCGGACGGGAGGCAACGGTGGTCATGTCGGTTGCTTTAGAAAGAGGAGCGGCCTGATGGCCGGTCTCAGTCTGCGAGATGCTCGTCGGCGCCCGCGGGGACGGGCTCGCCCGACGTCCACAGGATGCCGCCCACGATCGCGTGGAACGGCTCCATGAGCGCGGGCTTGATCTCGGGCATACCAGAGAAAAGTGGCAAGACCACGATACCTCGCACGGATCGCACAGCGATCCAATAGGTAATTTCACGACCAGTCGGTGCCCCTCCGACTCGGCGAGCGCCATCGAGTGGACTTGAGGTGAGCCCGCAGTGGCAGCGGCTAGAACGCGGGCTCCGCAACCTCCGCGAATTTCAGGCAGGCGCGGAGAACGAAGACACCGACGCTTGCGCCCTGACTGGAGAGAAAGCAAACCTCGCTGCCGTGAACGACGTGCCCCCACGTGGTAGCCGACGCCGATGAACGGCAAAGTTCTGCGTTGCGCCGCAGACCTCGGCCTCAGTGTTGTGAACAAAGAGGTCATGGAGATGAGGAACACGATCGCACCGCAAGTGATCGATCGCGGAATCCCCCCTTGGGTTCGCGATTACGGCGAGCGTGGTGGGCGCAAAGTGAGTCATGTAGGCCAAAAAGTTCTGCCGGTCTCCGTCGCGATGGCGGCGAGTGACCCGAGGTTTGGTGTCTGTCGGCCGAACGCGCTTTGGTTTCTCCGAGCCCGAGCTCTGCGCGCTGACGCCCGACGTCAAACGGCAGTTGTGTCGTTCACGGTCGCGCGGTGCTCGGCGAGCTCACGCTCATAGCTCGCGCGCGCCTCGACGTTGCGAGCTCGGGCCGTGCGGCCTCGCTTCGCAACGATGCCCCCGACCCAGATCGGAACCTCGCGCGCGGCGATGGCGGCGGCGAAGCCCAGCGGGTTGGTGAGTTGCTGCACGACAATGGCCGTGACATCAGCGGTCGACCCACCGAATGCGCCGACCGCGATGATCTCGGCGCCCACGAAGCTGATCCACACGATCACGGCGACGAAGAAGCCACCGAGAACGTGCGCCCACCATCCCGCGCGATTCACGATGATGACGAGCAAGAGATAGGCCAAGAAGAACACGATGACCGGAAGCCAGTAGGCCGGCGCCGACAGCGACGACACGACCTCCTGCAGCGAATTGCCGCGAACGGTCATGGCGAACAGTGCGACAAGCACGGCGTACACCACGGCGAAAACACCAGCGCTGAGCAGTGCAACGAGAGCCCCGACCCCGCGAGCGCCGCGTTTCTTCGGGGGCTGCGGTGCCGTCACGAAGACGACCGCCGGCTGCGGTGCGGTCGCGTGCTCGGCGTCGGGTGTCGATGACTCGGCGGACGCACCGGCGGGGCTCGTCGTGCCGCCCGCCGTCGTGTCACCGGTCGCGGCGTCGCCGCTCGCGGATTCACCAGGCTCGACCTCGGGCGTGGATTCCGGTGCGGATTCTGCAGAAGAAGTAGCCATGACGCGTCCTTTCACGGGGAATGCGAACGCGCCACCCTACCAAGGTGGGGTTTCGGGATGCCCGGCGCGAGCATCCCGAAACCCATCACTACGGCGTGGGTGTGGGTGTGGGTGTCGGCGACACTGAGTCCGTTGGCACCGGGGTCGGAGTGGGCGTCGGCTCGGGTTCCGGCTCCGGTTCTGGCTCGACGTTGACGAGATCGTCGCCGCTCACGACGTACATGATCATCGAGAAGGTGACCGTGCCCACGTCCGTCGCCGCCGCGTAGTCGCCACGACTGACGATGGAGAAGCGAGGTGACTCTTGAAGTGCCTGGATGTAGTTGAGGATCGACGACAGCGATCCCGTCACCGTCACCGTGACCGGCACGCTCAGCAGTGAACCGGCGGGCAGGATTCCGCCGCCATCGATCTCGGCCGCCGGGGGTTCTTCGCCCTCTTGCAAGACCAGCGGCGTAGTCGGGGCCGGCTCGTTGATGGCAATGTTCTGTAGCCCAAGCCCGGCAGAGAGCAAACGCGTGAGCAGTTCTTGAATGGCGACGTCGTAGTGCGCGTCTGTCGGAAACTCTTCGCGCAAGCCTTCAAGTTCATCCAAGAGCTCGTCGATGTTGTCGAAATCGGCTTGCAGTTGCGCAATGGCTGCACGCGCGACGGTGTTTTGTGCCTCGACGTTTTGCCGCTCGATCTCGAAGCGCGCTGCATCGGCAAGGCGAGGCGAGATGCCCAAAAACCAACCGAGCGCGACGACCGCGATCATGATGAGTACGGCGGCAAAACTCCAGATTCGGGAGGCTGCGGTGGTCACTCTGTCTCCTCCGTGTCACCAAAACGCTGAGAACGAGCGAGATCATTGAGGTTGATCGTCACGGCCGTCTCGTATCCGCTTTCCAACAGCGTGATGGAGTCGATGCTCGCGTCTCCGAACGTCTCGAGCTTCTCCCACGCTCGGTACCACGAGTACGGAGTAGGGAGCTCTGCGGTCACAATGACCATACGGATCGTCGCAACGCGAGGCGAGCGCAACGGCCCGGTCAACGTAAAGGCGGGCTCGGCAGGTGTTTCTGCCTCGAATGCCAGCGACGCGACGGTCTCGGCAGGAGTCAGCACGGCAAGGTACGGCGAAATGGTGTCTTGCCACAAAACCTCGACTGAGCCGAGCTGATTGCGAACCTCGGTAATCGACTCCAACTGGCCGCGCACTTGAGTGACTTGACTGAACTCCAGTTGCGTCGCGAGAAGCTCTTCCGTCGTTCGGCGCTCGTCGGTCAGTCGAAGTTCTGCCGTGGCGGCGATGAACGTTGATCCGACGATTCCGGCAACCGTCAACACAACCACGGCAATCACCGCCGTGATGAGCCCGCGGCGACGGCCCCGCTCTTTCTTTTGCAAGGCCACTTCGGGTGGCATGAGGTTGGCGCGTGGCACGCCGCCCAACACGAGTGCCCCGGCGTCGCGGCTGTCGCGGCGACTCATGCTGCACTCCCGATCGCGAGGCCGAGTGCGGTGATCCAGGTCTGCATCTGCTCATTGCTGTCATGGCCACGCATCGACCGAGCAAGCGAGACACTCGCAACGGGATTCACGGGAACGACCGAAATGCGAGTCGACTCGGCGAGGGCGCTGGCGAGACCCCGCAATCGCGTCGCTCCTCCCGCCACTGAGAGGTGGTCAAAGACCACTCCCGTGCGCACGCCGGCAAAGTACGCGAGGGTGTTGCGCACGGCGGTGAGCAGTTCGCTCGTCGACTCGTGGATCACCTCGGCCGCGAGCCGCTCTTCATCAGTGCTACCGGCTCCCGTCAAACCGAGCTCACGCTTGAGGCCCTCGGCTCGTTCTCGCGGCACCGACAGGCGCGTCATGATCGCACGCGTCGCGTCGTCGCCTCCGGCGGGAACAATGCGGACGAACAAGGGAACACCGCCCTGAACGATGACGATCGAGGTTGCGTTGGCTCCGATGTTCATGTGAACGGCATAGCCGTTCGTGGGGCTCGACTGCGTGTGCATGCGCGTCATCGCGAATGGCAAGAGGTCCATGCTGACCGGAGTGAGTCCGGCAAGAGTGGCCGCGGTGACATTGACACTCACCGCTTGCTTGAAGGCCGCAACCAGAAGTCCGTTCACCACGGGACCCGACTCGTTTTGACCCTCGTTGATCGGGTAGTAGTCGAGCACCGCTTCGCTCACGGGTACCGGCAGCAGCTCTTGCACCTGATACGGAAGCGACTCTCGGATCTGCGCGAGAGGGATGCGGGGCACCGAGAGGTCACGCACGATGACGCTTTGGCCGCCGATCCCCATCGCCACGTCTTTCGACCGGAATCCGCCAGCCGACCACAGCCGCTTGAAAGCAGACGCGACGGTGTGAACCTCGAGAATTTCGCCCCGCTTCACAGAACCGTCGGGCAACGGCACCTCGTGGGCGCGAAGCACGGTTGGCCGCGCCTTCGCCGCGTCGTCGATCTCAACAGCGCGCAGATACGAACTGCCGATGTCGACACCTACCACTCCGCCAGCCATGTGTATCCCCTTAGTTCAGTCCGAAAAGGGCGAGGTACCCTCGCGTGATCGGTTCGCCCAGAAGAATTCCTACCCAGGCCCCTCCCAGCATCCACGGCCCGAAGGGAATTCCAGTGTTGCGACTCGCCCTCCGCGCCACGATCAGGCCGATACCGACCACCCCTCCGAGAATGAACGCCGCCAAAGCACCCACAGCGAGTGCTGGCCAGCCGAACCATCCGAGCATCATCCCGATGACGCCGGCCAGCTTAACGTCTCCCATTCCCATACCGCGTGGCGAGATGAGTGCGAGAGCAAAGTAGATGGCAAAGAGGATGCCCGCGCCGGCCGCAGCGCGAGCCGCCGATTCGACATCGCCCGTCACAACAGCCGCCGCCGTCAACAGGAGGGCGAGCACCGGATAGGAGGGAAGAACTATGGCGTCGGGCAAGCGGTGCGTGTCGAAGTCGATCGCCGCGAGCGCAATCGAGATTGCCGCGAAGTAGAGCACGGCGATCGTGACGAGAACCACCGCGAAAGCATCCATCGACGATGTCGTCGCCAAAAGCGCGGGCAGTTGCAGTGCCGCGATCGCCGCAAAGGCGAGCGCCGTAGCGAGTTCGATGAGTGGGTAGCGGATGGAGAACGGAGACGCACAGTCACGACAGCGGCCACGCAAAACGAGCCACGAAATGATCGGGATGTTGTCGTAGGGCCGCACAGGAGCCGAACACGCGGCGCACGCGCTGGGCGGTCGCACAATCGACACGCCCAGGGGCACGCGATGGATCACCACGTTCAAGAATGAGCCAATGGCGGCGCCAAAGACGCCGACCATCGCCGGCACAATGATCGTCACGTGCGCCCGCTACGCAGGCGGGTCGATGTCGATGTATTCGACGAGGGCGCCCGGGTGACCCGGCATGGCGGGGCCGCCGACCGCGCCTGAACCACCAGGGCCACCGGCACCGTTACCGAGGTCGAAGCCCGGAATGCCGATCGGCACGTAGGTGAGTTCACTGTTGTTCGAAAAGCTCACGTTGCGGGCGTAGTACTGGCCGCGCCAGGTCAACTGGTTGGCGTTGGTCACCGGGCACGGGGTGTAGACCATCACGGCGATCGGTGCCGCGAGCTCGTTCTGGTTGTTGAGGTCGAATCGGCCACAGCCCGTGTTGGTGGGGACGCCGTCGGCCACCGTGTCAGGCGTGATGAACCGCAAAGCGCGGTCAACGTTCGTGTTTGACGCGGCCGTGAAGTCTTCGAGCAACACCGTGCGCGGCATGATGAAGGTCAAGTCGGTGCGCATATCGATGTTGAGGTTGGCACTCGACGAGAACGTGACCGTCGAACAGCCGCGCATGTCGATCACCGTTGGTGTCGTGTAATTGCTGAAGGCCCTCACCTGGGAGTTGTCCTTCGTCCGGTTGTCGATCGTGCAAGGTCCGGTGTACGTCAGAACGTTCCAGCCCTGAGCGACCCAGTTCGCAGACACAAAGTTGACATCGACCCACGTCGGCCGGGTCGGAGCAGCCACGTCGAGACGGTTGTAGAAGACGGGGTCGGCGCCCGTCGTGAGGGCCGCCGAGCACGCGTCGCCCGCAGCGTCCCACCCCGTCGCCCCGGTACTGCAGCGCTGGCCCCAGCTATCGATTTCGCCGCGGGCGAAAATGCCGCCCCCGATGTCGGTGCTGGGGTCGATGCGGGTCAGGCCGGTTCCGGCTGCGATCACATCGCCACCGATGGTCTTGTTTCCTTGCAGCGTTACGGTGCCCGACGCCCACACTCGGCCACCAGCGCTACAGGTGTTGTCGAGCTGAATGTTGCCGTTTGCCGCGACGATGTCGCCCTGAACGTAAACGCTGTTGCTGCACAGAATGTTGCCCTCGGCGACAATCACGTTCGCCGAGTTGCCGTTGAACGACAACAGCTCAAGGCTGTTTGCCAAACCGGGAGTTCCGTAGCTGAAGACCGCCGCGCCCGTTACCGCTGCCGTATTGGCACCCGGCGTCCAGGCATAGACCGCCTGAACGGCCGAAGCATCACCGGCCGATGCCGACTCGGCGACACCGGTGTCTGAGGCGAATCCGGTGGACTGAATGCGAATCTGCGTTGTCGCGCCGTTCGGGCAGCCAGGGGTCCACGCTGCTTGATTGCTGACGCGCTGCGCGATCGTGGCAACAAAGAACGGTTGCGTGGCGGCTGTGCCCGTGAGGGCAGGGTCCACGGCGCCTTGCGTCACCGTGAGCTGGCCGGTGGCGGGGCAGTCATCGGCGAAGAGCTCCGCGAGCATCGCGTCGACGCCCGCTTCTGCCGCCGCGTTCGACTGCACGCCCGCGCGAGTGAGAGAGGTGTAGCCCAGCGCGTCGATCGTGGCTCCGGTGACCGTCATGGTCACCATCGAGGTGACCGCGAGTAAGCCAACAACGGCAATCATGGCGTTGCCTCGGTCGTCATTGCGCGCGGCAGAAAAGCCCGTGGTGCTGCGCGTCATTCGCGTCAGAAACATGCTGGACTCACATTCGATTGCGGCGCTCGGCCCGTTGCGGACGTAATGAAGAGCGAACTCACCCCTGCTCCTCCGTCAACGGAGAAGTTTAGGGCCAGACCCCGTGTGCCATCTAGCGCAATGACCGGAAGCACCGTTCCGGCACCGTTGTCGATAGGCGCGACTCCAGCGCTCAGTTGAGTCCAATCTGCCCCCACCGCACCCGGCGTGGGGGGAACGATCATTGCTCCGCTCGATTGCTCGTAGATCACCCCGACCTCGTTGTCATAGAACCAGGCCTGACAGCGGGCGGCGCCGCCCGCGGTCGTTCGTGCAACCGCAAACACCGACGCTCCGTCAGCGTCGGGGTCCACAAACACGGCGGTCGAGTTGCGAACGGTCTCTTCGATGACGTTCACGACGAGCTGACCGTCGGTCGTGGAGCCGGTGACGTCGCGAACCGTACGATCGGCGCTTAGCGCGCTGAGAATGATGCTGCCAACGATGGTGATGACCACCGCGAAAAGCAGCATCGAGATGAGTAACTCGATGAGAGAGAAGCCGCTGTCGGCAGTTCGGGCGGAGGTCACGGGGTGCCCGCCAAGAAAATCTGCGTGCGAGCATCCGCAAGAACGGACTCGTCGGCATCGTTGATCGCGATCACGGTGACGGTGATGGCGCTGCCCGCAACGCAGTTCGCCACGGTCGGTACCGAAGTCGTGACTGAGATGGTCACACCCTGCGCGTCGACCTCTTGTGTTGTGGCGTTGAGCAGTTGAGCCGCCGCGCAGTCGGTTGCTCCTTGCGACCGTGCGTTGTCGATGGCCTGCGAAACCAACCGGGTCGCTGTAGCCGAGGTGGAGTTGAGCTCAGATGCCCGAATGGCCGAGATGATGACGGGAATGAAGGCAATCGCGAGAAGCGAGATAAGGAACATTGAGATCACGATCTCAATGAGACCGATGCCAGCGTCGGTGCGATCACGGCGCGCGGCTTCACGGCGAGAGCGGAATCGCTCAATCGTCATGATCCCCCCGATCGATCCTGCACGTCAGTCTGGCGCTACTCGCGAGGCGAGTTCCTGCGAACACCGTACAGTGGGGCCGTCGATACCGACGGCCCCACTGTCAGTCTTGCTTACGTCCGGTGTCGATTACGGACCAGCGGGGCAAGCGCCGGCAGCGGGGCCAGCGTTTCCGCTGGTGACGCTGAACACGTCGCCGCTGTCGCTGGTCGCCTGGAGGCAGAAGGTCTGTCCGCCCGTGACGATGGTCACGAGGCCCACCGGGAAGCCGAGGTTGGCGAGACCCGCACCGTCGCCCGCGGCCGGGCCGGCCGGAGCCTCGACGAACGAGCTGACCACGGCGACCTTGGCGGTGGCGAGGTTCGAGATCGCGGCCGAGTTTTGCGCCTGCTGCTGCTGGCCCAAGAAGACCGGCACGGCGATGGCGGCGAGGATGCCGATGATGATAACGACAACGAGGAGCTCGATCAGGGTGAAGCCCTTTTCGTTGTTCTCGATGCGGTTGAGGCGGTTCTCAAGAGCGGTACGAATGGACATGTGTCCGTTTCCTTTCCCATCAAATGAAGGTTGATAGGTGGGCCCCCCACGGAACATGAAACCGGCCCCCCACTGGCTTATTCTGTATCCCCGCCTAATGCCCCGGCATCCCCATTGCGGGGGTCACCCGGCGTGTCGCCTAAATCTGGTTGAAGATGTCGAAAATGGGCAGGTAGAGCGCCACGATCATGCCGCCAAGCACGACACCGAGAAACGCGATCATGAGCGGTTCAATGAGCGACGTCAACGCTTCGGTGGTGCTTTGCACTTCGCTGTCATAAAAGTCAGCGATCTTCTCGAGCATCGTCTCGAGAGCTCCCGAGTCTTCACCCACGGCGATCATTTGCGTCACCATGCTCGGGAAGATCGGCTGGAGGGCGAGGGGGGCGGCAATCGTTCGCCCTTGTCGCACTGACTCTTGCACGGCCTGAACGGATTGCTCGATCTGCCAGTTGCCCGAGGTCGAGCCCACGATCGACAGCGCCTGCAGAATGGGCACACCCGAGCCGATCATGGTGCCGAAGTTACGAGTGAAGCGCGCGATCGCGATCTTCTTGAAGAGGTCACCGAACACCGGCATCTTCAGGAGCAAAGGCTCCCACACCGAGCGGAACTTGGGTGTGTGACGGTTTGCTCGCCACCAGATCGCGCCGACAACGCCGCCGATCACCACCAGAGGCCCGAGCCACACCATGTTCTGTGAAATCACGACGAGGATGCGCGTCGGCAGGGGCAGCTCACCGCCGAGATCGGAGAAGAGATCTTCGAAGATAGGCACGATGAACACGATCATGCCCACGACCGCCAACAGGGCCATGATGAGCACGACCACGGGATAGGTCAACGCCGACTTGATCGTCGCCTTGAGCTCGACCTCTTTCTCGTAGTTCTTCGCGACCGAGTCGAGCGAGGTTTCGAGGAAGCCGCCCACCTCGCCCGCGCGAACAAGGTTGAGAAAGATCGGCGGAAAGACGCGAGGATGCTTCGCCAGAGAGTCAGAGAACGTGCTTCCGCTCTCGACCCCGCCGCGCACATCATCGAGAGTCGATGCGAGCTTCGGGTTCTCTGACTGATCGGCAAGAATCGTCAAAGCCTTGAGCAACGGAAGACCCGCGCCGATCATGGTGGCCAGCTGCCGGCTCATGACCGAGAGATCTTTGATCGAGACCTTCTTGTCGAAGAGTCCGCCGAGTGAGATATCGCGGTTGAGTCCCGTGCCGCCCGTGACCTGCTTGATTGACACCGGCGCGATGCCCATGGTGCGCAATCGCGCCACAACAGACGGCTCGCCCGCAGCATCCACACGGCCCTTGACGAGCTTGCCGCTGGCGTCTCGACCGGTGTACTCGTAGGTGAGCGTGGCGGCCACTATCGGGCTCCTCCGAATCCGTCAGCAAAGGGGGTGGGGGCAGCACCCGAAGGCGCTTCTGTGCGGTGCACGAGCCGGTTGAAGTTCTCCGCCTCTTGCACCTTCGACTGGGCAGCGTCGTACGTCACCATGTGACTGTTGACGAGGTCGGCCAGGTGCTGGTCCATCGTGTGCATGCCTGCCTCGCGACCGGCCTGAAGTGCCGAAGGAATTTGGTAGGTCTTGCCCTCGCGAATGAGGTTTGCGATGGCGCTCGTCGCCATCATGATCTCCGTCGCGATGATTCGACCTTGGCCGGATGCTCGGGGCAGCAAGGTCTGACACACCACACCCTGCAGGGTGAGGGCGAGCTGCGATCGCACCTGGGTTTGTTGGTGCGGAGGGAACACATCGATGATGCGGTCAATGGTTTGCGCCGCCGATTGGGTGTGCAAGGTGGCAAACACGAGGTGACCCGTCTCTGCGGCGGTCAACGCGGTGGAGATGGTCTCAAGGTCACGAAGCTCACCAATGAGGATGACGTCGGGGTCTTGTCGCAGAACGCGCTTGAGGGCGTCGGCAAACGAGTGCGTGTCGCTGCCTACCTCACGTTGGTTGACAAGCGCTCGCTGGTTTTGGTGCACGAATTCGATGGGGTCTTCGATCGTGACAATGTGATCGGCGCGGGTCTTGTTGACCAGGTCAATGAGGGCCGCGAGGGTCGTCGACTTTCCCGAACCGGTCGGGCCCGTGACGAGCACGAGACCACGGGGCAACGTCGCGAACTTCGACACCACGTTGGGCACGCCGAGTTGCTTGAGCGACTTGATCTCGGTCGGAATCAAGCGAAAGGCGCCGGCCATCGCTTCGCGATCCTTATAGATGTTGACGCGGAACCGATCGCCGCCCCGGGGGCTAATGGCGAGGTCAAGCTCCCACTCGGTCAAGAAGTTCTCTCGCTGATGCGGCGTCATGATGCTCTGCAGAATCGCCGTGACCTCGGCGCGACTCCAGACAGTCGAGTTCGACGCGGGCCGCAGTTCGCCGTCGATGCGCACCATGGGCGGGGCGTCGCCCGCAACATGGAGGTCGGATGCTCCGCGCGCGATCACGTCGTCGAGCGCCGCGAGCAGCGCCGGGTGAATGCCCGCCAACGCCCCGCCAGCAACGGGGGGCGGCGGGGGTGCGATGACGGGAGCAAGGCCCGCGGGGGGCGCAGTGGGGTCAGGAGCCGCGATGGGCTGTTGGCCGACCGGCGGAGGGGGTGCCAGGTGTGTCATGTCGGCGGAAAGGTCGGGAAAGGGCACAGCCGGGCTCGGAAGCGGGGGGACGGCCATCGTCGACGACGACGGCACAGCCTGGGCGGCAGCGATGCCCGCACTCTCGTCTCCGGTCACTGACCACACGCGGCGTGCGGTCGGTGATTCGCCGCCTGTCGGCGTTCCGAGTCCGAGCGAGTCGGTCATGGTGTTCCCCTCGTTGACGCGTAATGCGAGTGACGTTGCCTACAACTGTGTCATGCGATTGTCGCGTGCAGGTGACCCCCACGACCACCGCGACGGTTGCCGCGTGTCGTCAGGCAACCACGCGCAAGACCTCTTCGATTGACGTCAGGCCCGCGCGCACTTTCGCCCAACCGTCTTGCCGCAAAGTCAGCATGCCCTGGGCCGTTGCGGTGTGCATGATCTCGACGCTCGAGGCCCGTGCCACCGCGAGGCGTTCGATCTCTTCGCTCACCATCATGACTTCGTGCAGGGCGAGGCGGCCGCGGTAGCCCGTGCCCGAGCACGCCGAGCAGCCGACGGCGTGGTAGAACCGCGGGCTGAATTCGTCTTCACGCCGGCCGAACCCGAGGTGGTCGAGGTGCGTCACGTCGTACTCTTGCAGCTGCTTGCAGCGATCGCAGAGTTTGCGGGCAAGGCGCTGAGCGACCACGCAGTCGAGAGCTGAGCCCACGAGGAACGGCTCGATGTCCATCTCAATGAGTCGAGTGATCGCACTCGGCGCATCGTTGGTGTGCAAGGTCGACAGCACGAGGTGGCCGGTCAGTGATGCTTCGATGGCGATCTGGGCGGTCTCTTGGTCACGAATCTCACCGATGAGCACAACATCCGGGTCAGATCGAAGAATGCTGCGCAAAGCGCTCGCGAACGTGAGGCCCGCCTTCGGGTTCACCTGCACCTGGTTGATCCCGGGCATGCGGTATTCGACCGGGTCTTCGACCGTGATGACGTTGATCTCGGGGCGAGCGACCGCGTGCAGGGTCGTGTAAAGCGTCGTCGACTTTCCTGAACCGGTCGGCCCGGTCACGAGGATCATGCCGTAGGGCTTGGTGTACGAGTTGCGGTACACCGTGAGGTTGCGGTCGAGCATGCCGAGATCGCCGATATCGCGACGCGTGGCGTTGTTGTCGAGAATACGCATGACGACCTTTTCGCCCCACACGGTCGGCAGGGTTGCCACGCGCAGGTCGATCACCTCGCCGCCGTGCTGCACCGACATGCGGCCGTCTTGCGGGCGACGTCGTTCGGCGATGTTGATGTCGCTCATGATCTTGAGGCGCGAGATCACGCCGTTCTGAATGTTCTTGGGGGCCTGCTGCACGTCGTGCAACACACCGTCGATGCGGTAGCGCACGCGCATCTCGAACTCACCGGGTTCGATGTGGATGTCGGACGCAAGGTCTTGAATCGCCTGGCCGATGATGAGGTTGACGAAGCGCACGATCGGCGCGTCATCAGCGTCGGCTTCACGCAGGGCGATCTCGTCGCTCTGGCTCGGCGTGACCTCTTCTTGAATCGCCGTCGAGAGGTCGCTCAGTTCGTTGTCGGCACGGTGCAGGCGGTTGATCGCGGCCGTGAGGTCATTGCGCTCGGCAACAACGGCCACGACGTGCATGCGCGTCAGGGCGCGCACGTCGTCCATCGCCAGCACATCACCGGGCTCGACCATGGCAAGCGTGATCGTCGTCGCCGTGGCATGGATGGGCAGGATGTTGTGCCGACGGCACAGCTGCGCCGGAACGAGAGCCACCGCAGCGCGGTCGATCGGGTACTCGGCTAGCTCGACGAACGAGAGCCCGGCTACTTCGGCCTTGGCCGACGCGACTTGGGAGGGCGACACGAGGCCGCGCTCAACGAAGTCGCCGACGACGACCTCGTCACCTTCTTCACGAAGCTTGTCGAGGGTCTCGATCGGCAACAGCCCACGAATGATGAGCACTTCGCTTACGGAAACCACAGCAGACCCCTCCCCCCTTGGATGCACACGGCCCGACAATGGGTCGCTTGCACGGACTGCCGGACCCTCACGGTACGACACGCCGTACTGCTGACGATAGTCCCGTTTTCGGGGGGAGTCCACACCAGTCACATTGTTAACATGTGCCCCACAACGGCTGCGGGGCCCTCACCGTGGTCGGTGCGGGCCCCGCAGTCGATGCGAGTGATTCGTCGCTAGCTGTAGGTGCCCGGCGTGAAGTCGTCGCTCGAGAAGGTATCGAAGTCGACGAACGACAGGTCAGCCTCGGTCAGGGCGGTGTCGTCAGCGAAGATGCGGTTGGGGTACCGCTCGGCCTTCGCCTCCTCCGTTGCCTCGACCGTCACGTTGCGGTACGCGGGAAGCCCGGTACCGGCAGGGATCAGCTTGCCGATGATGACGTTCTCTTTCAGGCCGAGCAACGGGTCGCTCTTGCCCTCCATCGCCGCCTGCGTCAGCACGCGAGTCGTCTCTTGGAACGACGCCGCCGACAACCACGACTCGGTCGCGAGCGAGGCCTTGGTGATGCCCATGACCTCTTGGCGCGCCGAGGCGGTCTTCTTGCCCTCGGCAAGTGCCGCGCGGTTGATCTGGTTGTACTTCGAGCGGTCGACGAGCTCACCCGGCAGCAGGTCGGTCTCGCCGTGGTCGACGACGGTGACCTTGCGCAGCATCTGGCGCACGATGACCTCGAGGTGCTTGTCGTGAATCGGCACACCCTGCGAGCGGTACACGCCCTGCACGCCCTCGACGAGGTGCTGCTGCACGGCGCGAACGCCCTTGACGCGCAAGACCTCTTTCGGGTCAACGGTTCCGGCGAAGATCTGGTGGCCCAGCTCGACGTGCTGACCGTCTTCGACGAGCAGCGTGGCGCGCTTCGAGACCGAGTACACGACCTCTTCGTCACCGTTGTCGGGCGTGAGCACGATCTTGAGCAGGCTGCCGTTGTCGTCGATGCTGATGCGGCCAGCGCTCTCGGCGATCGGGCTCGCACCCTTGGGGGTGCGCGCTTCGAACAGCTCGGTCACGCGGGGCAGACCCTGCGTGATGTCAGCGGCCGATGCCGAACCACCCGTGTGGAAGGTACGCATCGTCAACTGGGTACCGGGCTCACCGATCGACTGGGCCGCGATGATACCGACTGCTTCACCGAGGTCAACGCGCGTACCCGTGGCAAGCGAGCGGCCGTAGCACGCGGCGCAGACGCCGACTGCCGACTCACACGTGAGCACCGAGCGAACTTTGATCTCGGCAACGCCCGACGCCACGAGGCTGTCGATGAGCACGTCTCCGACGTCGGCGCCCGCCTCAGCGACGATCTCGCCCGAGGCGCTGACGGCATCCGTCGCCAAGGTGCGAGCGAACACGAGGTTTTCGACGTTGTCGTCGCGAACCCAGCTGCCGTCGACCTCGTGCGCGATCGTGAAGTCGAGGCCCTTACCGGTGCCACAGTCTTCTTCGCGAATGATGACGTCTTGCGCCACGTCGACGAGACGACGCGTGAGGTAACCCGAGTCGGCCGTGCGCAGAGCGGTGTCGGCGAGACCCTTGCGGGCACCGTGCGTGGCGATGAAGTACTCGGCCACCGACAGGCCCTCGCGGTACGAGTTGATGATCGGGCGAGCGATGATCTCACCGCGCGGGTTCGACACCAGACCACGCATACCGGCGATGTTGCCGACCTGCAGCCAGTTACCACGAGCACCCGAGGTGACCATGCGGTTGATGGTGTTGTCGACCGGGAAGTTGGCGCGCATCTCGTCGTTGACGGCCTTGGTGCCTTCCGTCCACAACTCAACGAGCTCGCGACGACGCTCGTCGTCGGTCGTCAGACCCTTGTCGAACTGACCTTGGATCTTCGCGGCCTTCTTCTCGTACTCGGCAACGATCTGCTTCTTCTTCGGCGGCGTGAGCACGTCGCTGAGCGCGACGGTGACTCCCGAACGGGTTGCCCAGTAGAAGCCAGCGTCTTTCACCTTGTCGAGCGTGGCGGCCACGATCGTCTTGGGGTAGCGCTCGGCGAGGTCGTTCACGATCTGCGAGATCGTGCCCTTATCAGCCACAGCATCCACAAACGGGTAGTCGGCCGGCAGCTGCTCGTTGAAGAGCGCGCGACCCAGCGTGGTCTCACGCAGTTCGCGACCGTCGGCGAACTTCTCGCCATAGAGACGGATGCGAATGGGCGCGTTGAGGTGCAGCGAACCCTGGTCCATGGCCATGATCGCCTCGGCGACCGACGAGAACGCGCGGCCTTCGCCGGCAGCGCCCTCGCGTACGGTCGTGAGGTGGTGCAGACCGATGATCATGTCTTGCGTGGGAACCGTCACCGGGCGGCCGTCAGACGGCTTGAGGATGTTGTTCGACGCGAGCATGAGAATGCGGGCTTCAGCCTGCGCCTCGACCGAGAGCGGCAGGTGCACAGCCATCTGGTCACCGTCGAAGTCGGCGTTGAACGCCGCGCAGACGAGCGGGTGCAGCTGGATGGCCTTGCCCTCGACGAGCTGAGGCTCGAAGGCCTGGATGCCCAAGCGGTGCAGCGTGGGTGCGCGGTTGAGCAGCACGGGGCGCTCGCGGATGATCTCTTCGAGAACATCCCACACCTGCGGACGCGAACGCTCGACCATGCGCTTGGCGCTCTTGATGTTCTGAGCGTGGCCCAGGTCGATGAGGCGCTTGATGACGAACGGCTTGAACAGCTCGAGTGCCATGAGCTTCGGCAGGCCGCACTGGTGCAGCTTGAGCTGCGGACCAACGACGATGACCGAACGGCCCGAGTAGTCAACGCGCTTGCCGAGCAGGTTCTGACGGAACCGGCCCTGCTTGCCCTTGAGCATGTCGCTCAGTGACTTCAGCGCGCGGTTGCCCGTGCCCGTCACCGGACGACCGCGGCGACCGTTGTCGAACAGCGCGTCAACCGCCTCTTGAAGCATGCGCTTCTCGTTGTTGACGATGATCTCGGGCGCACCGAGGTCAAGCAGACGACGCAGACGGTTGTTGCGGTTGATCACACGACGGTAGAGGTCGTTGAGGTCAGAGGTCGCGAAGCGGCCACCGTCGAGCTGCACCATCGGGCGAAGCTCCGGCGGAATGACCGGCACGACATCGAGAACCATCGCGGCCGGCGAGTTGCCGGTCTGCAGGAACGAGTTGACGACCTTCAGGCGCTTGATGGCACGGATCTTCTTCTGGCCCTTGCCCGTGGCGATCTGCTCGTGGAGCAGCTCGCTCTCGGCAGCCAGGTCGAAGGCCTCGAGGCGCTTCTTGATCGCCTCGGCGCCCATGTGTGCTTCGAAGTACAGGCCGTAGCGGTCTTGCAGCTCTTGGAAGACAGCGTCTTCCGGCTTCAGGTCGCCCACCTTGAGCGTGCGGAAGTCTTCCCAGACGCGCTCGAGCTGACCGATCTGCTCGTCGAACGACTTGCGGGCCTGACCCATCTCTTTCTCGCCCAGGTCTTTGACCTTGCGCTTCTGGTCGGCCTTGGCACCCTCGGCCTCGAGCTCGGCGAGCTCGGTTTCGAGGCGCTGCATACGCGCCGCGATCGCGCTGTCGCGCTGGCCCTCGAGAGTCTTGATCTCGAGGCGCAGCTCGTTCTCGAGACCCGGGAGGTCAGCGTGGCGGCCTTCTTCGTCGATCGAGATGACCATGTAGGCGGCGAAGTAAATGACCTTCTCGAGGTCTTTCGGCGCCATGTCGAGCAAGTAGCCGAGGCGGCTCGGCACACCCTTGCAGTACCAGATGTGCGTCACGGGAGCGGCAAGCTCAATGTGTCCCATGCGCTCACGGCGCACCGAGGACTTCGTGACCTCAACGCCACAGCGCTCACACACGATGCCCTTGAAGCGCACGCGCTTGTACTTGCCACACGAGCACTCCCAGTCGCGCGACGGGCCGAAGATCTGCTCGCCGAACAGACCATCTTTCTCGGGCTTGAGGGTGCGGTAGTTGATCGTCTCCGGCTTCTTGACCTCACCGTGCGACCAGCGACGGATGTCGTCAGCGGTCGCGAGGCCGATGCGGAGCTCATCGAAAGTTTTTGCGTCGAGCACGTGTTATCTCTTCTCTTACAGTCGTCTGCGTTAAGCGAAAGGTGCGGAGCCCGGCTTAGATCTCGTCGATCGACGATGACTCGAAGCGGGTGGAGATGTTGATGCCGAGCTCTTCAGCGGCACGGAAGACCTCGTCATCCGTGTCTTTCAGGCTCAGCACGGTGCCATCGGCCGAAAGCACCTCGACGTTCAAGCACAACGACTGCATCTCTTTGATGAGCACCTTGAAGCTCTCGGGAATACCGGGCTCTTGGATGTTCTCGCCCTTGACGATCGCCTCGTAGACCTTGACGCGGCCGAGGATGTCGTCGGACTTGATCGTCAGCAGCTCTTGCAGTGCATACGCAGCGCCGTACGCCTCGAGTGCCCACACCTCCATCTCACCGAATCGCTGGCCACCGAACTGGGCCTTACCGCCCAGGGGTTGCTGCGTGATCATCGAGTAGGGACCCGTCGAGCGAGCGTGAATCTTGTCGTCGACGAGGTGGTGGAGCTTGAGGATGTACATGTAGCCGACCGAGATCGGGTCAGGGAACGGCTCGCCCGAGCGGCCGTCGAAGAGACGCGCCTTTCCGGTGGAGTCGATCATGCGCACGCCATCACGGTTCGGCAGCGTCGAGTCGAGGAGACCAGCGATCTCGTCTTCACGAGCACCGTCGAACACCGGCGTGGCGATCTTGGTGCCGGGCGCCGCCTCGCGAGCGTTGGCGGGGATGCCTTCAGCCCACTCGGGGTTGCCGTCGATCTTCCAGCCACGCGACGCGGCCCAGCCCATGTGAATCTCGAGCACCTGGCCGAAGTTCATGCGGCCGGGAACACCGAGCGGGTTCAGCACGATGTCGACCGGCGTGCCGTCTTCGAGGAAGGGCATGTCTTCGACCGGCAGGATCTTCGAGATGACACCCTTGTTGCCGTGGCGGCCAGCGAGCTTGTCACCCTCAGAGATCTTGCGCTTCTGGGCGATGTAGACGACCACACGCTGGTTGACGCCCGAGCCGAGCTCGTCGTCACCGTCTTGCGCGTCGAACACCTTGACGCCGATGATCGTGCCCTGCTCACCGTGGGGAACCTTGAGCGACGTGTCACGCACTTCGCGCGACTTCTCGTTGAAGATGGCGCGCAGCAGGCGCTCTTCGGCCGAGAGCTCGGTCTCACCCTTGGGCGTGACCTTGCCGACGAGGATGTCGCCGGGGCGAACCTCGGCGCCGATGCGGATGATGCCGCGCTCGTCAAGGTCGGCGAGCAACTCGGGGCTCACGTTCGGAAGGTCACGAGTGATCTCTTCTTTACCGAGCTTCGTGTCGCGCGCATCAACCTCGTACTCCTCGATGTGAATCGACGACAGCGTGTCGTCTTTCACGAGGTTCTGGCTGAGGATGATGGCGTCTTCGAAGTTGTGGCCCTCCCACGACATGAACGCGACTAGCAGGTTCTTGCCGAGAGCGAGCTCGCCGTTCTCGGTGGCGGGGCCATCAGCGATGACCTCGCCCACCTCAACGCGGTCGCCCGCGCTCACGACAACGCGGTGGTTGTAGTTCGTGCCCTGGTTCGAGCGGTCGAACTTGCGCAGCACGTAATCTTGCGTGCCGCCCTCGTCGAGCTGAACCGTGACCGAGTCGGCCGAGACCGACGTCACGACGCCCGCGGCAGTCGCCGTGATGACGTCTCCGGCGTCGACGGCCGCGTAGCTCTCCATACCGGTGCCGACGAGCGGCGACTCGGAACGCAGAAGCGGCACGGCCTGACGCTGCATGTTGGCACCCATGAGGGCGCGGTTCGCGTCGTCGTGCTCGAGGAACGGGATGAGCGAGGTCGCGACCGACACCATCTGGCGCGGCGAGACGTCCATGTAGTCAACCTGCTCCGACGGAACGAGCTCGACCTCGCCACCCTTACGGCGAACGAGCACGCGCTCTTCAGCGAACGAGCCGTCTTTGTTGAGCGGCGCACCAGCCTGGGCGACGACGTGGTCGTCTTCTTCGCTCGCGGTCAGGTAGTCGATCGTTCCCGTGACCTTGCCCTTGGTGACGCGGCGGTACGGGGTCTCGATGAAGCCGAAGGCATTGATGCGCGCGAACGAAGCGAGCGAGCCAATGAGACCGATGTTCGGGCCTTCCGGCGTCTCGATCGGGCACATGCGGCCGTAGTGCGAGGGGTGCACGTCGCGCACCTCAACGCCGGCGCGCTCACGGCTCAGACCACCCGGGCCGAGCGCCGACAGGCGGCGCTTGTGGGTGAGACCCGCGAGCGGGTTGTTCTGGTCCATGAACTGCGAGAGCTGCGAGGTGCCGAAGAACTCCTTGATCGCGGCGACGACGGGGCGCACGTTGATCAGGGTCTGAGGCGTGATCGCCTCGATGTCTTGCGTCGTCATGCGCTCACGCACGACGCGCTCCATGCGGCTGAGGCCCGTGCGCACCTGGTTCTGGATGAGTTCACCCACGGCGCGGATGCGACGGTTGCCGAAGTGGTCGATGTCGTCGACGTCGAGGCGCAGGTCAACGGGCTTGCCGTCGCGCACACCGGGCAGCGTGGTGCGACCCTCGTGCAGCGAGACCATGTAGCGGATCGTCGCGACGATGTCGTCAACGCTCAGCACCGAGTCGGCGAGCGGGGCATCCACGCCGAGCTTGCGGTTGATCTTGTAGCGACCAACCTTCGCCAGGTCGTAGCGCTTCGGGTTGAAGTAGAAGTTGTCGAGCAGCGCACGCGCGGCCTCGGCAGCAACCTGCTCGCCCGGACGCAGCTTGCGGTAGATGTCTTTGAGCGCCTCTTCTTTCGTGAGGATGGCGTCTTTCTCGAGGGTCTGCTCGATCGAGTCGAAGCCCGCGAACTTCTCGCGAATCTCTTCAGTCGTCAGTCCGAGGGCCTTGAGGAACACCGTGACCGACTGCTTGCGCTTGCGGTCGATGCGCACGCCGACCTGGTCGCGCTTGTCAACCTCGAACTCGAGCCAGGCACCGCGGCTGGGGATGATGCGCGCGGTATAGATGTCTTTGTCGGTGGTCTTCTCGAGCTGACGCTCGAAGTAGACACCGGGCGAGCGAACCAGCTGCGACACGACGACACGCTCGGTGCCGTTGATGATGAAGGTGCCCTTTTCGGTCATGAGCGGGAAGTCGCCCATGAATACCGTCTGGGTCTTGATCTCACCGGTCATGTGGTTCATGAACTCGGCCTCGACGTAGAGCGGCGCGGCGTAGGTCTTGCCACGCTCTTTGCACTCGTCGATCGAGTACTTCTGCTCTTCGAGGTAGGGGTTGGTGAACGAGAGCTGCATGGTCTCGCCCAGGTCTTCGATGGGCGAGATCTCTTCGAAGATCTCTTCCAGACCACTGTGGGTCGGAACATCGGTACGACCGGCAGCCTGCGCCTCATCGAGGCGGGCCTTCCAGGCGTCGTTGCCGACGAGCCAGTCGAAGCTCTCGGTCTGCAGAGCGAGCAGATCGGGAACCGTCAGCGTGTCGCTGATCTTGGCGAAAGAGAGCCGCGATGCGGTGCGGCCGTTCTTGGGGGACTGGTTCTTAGCGGTGCGCGCAGCAGCCAAGGATCTAACCTCCGTGGGCGGTCAAGCCCGAATACTGTCGTCAACAGACAGATGAGTGCGGTCGAATGGACGCGCCGAACCCGCGGGGATTTCGTGCAATCGAAATCCACCCCGCCGCTATACTCGGGGCACGATCGCCGCCCGCCATATGGCGGCAGATCAGACATGGGAGCGCAAACCTCAATACTAGGCGCGCTCGCCATGCAATGTCTAGTCCGATTCTTGACCAATCACGGTCACTGCGCTATAACCGCGCGCGCTCGCCCGCCGATGGGCGTCAGAGCGGCACCCGTTCGAGCAATGTGGCACTCTGGCGATCATGAGCGAAACGGTCGAGCTGCGACTTCCCAGCGGGCAACGCGCCGTCATCGAACCCGATCGCTGGGCCGCCGGCAGCTACACGCTCATCGTCGACGGAACCCCTCAATCACACGTCGATCTCGATGACCCCAGCCGGTTGTTCTTCGAATACGTGCAGCGCATCGGCCACGTCATCGACGAGTGGGGTGACCCCGGCCAGCCGATGACCGCGCTGCACTTGGGTGCGGGGGCCCTCACTCTGCCGCGCTACATCCACGCGACGCGTCCCGACTCGCGCCAGCAAGTCATCGAGCTCGACGAAGAGCTCGTGGCGTTTGTGCGTGAGCACCTTCCGCTCCCCCGCCAGTCGGGCATCAGGGTTCGCTACGGGGATGCTCGCGCCATGCTCGACCGCCTGCCCGCAGCTCTGCGCGGAGCGGTCGACTTCGTCGTCGTTGACGTGTTTAGTGGAGCGCGCATCCCGGCTCATGTGACCAGCGTCGAGTTCTACCGCGAGGTCGCCGCCTTTCTCGCTCCCGGGGGAATCGTGGCCGTCAACGTCGCTGACGGACCGGGACTCGCGTTCGCCCGCGGGCAGGCTGCAACCCTGCGGCTCGTGCTCGACGACGTTGCCGCCCTCGCCGAGACGAGCGTGCTCAAGGGACGCCGGTTCGGAAACGTGGTCCTCATCGCCTCAGGCTCACCGTTGCCGCTTGACTGGATGCCTCGGCTCATGGCCCGCGGTCCACACCCCGCCGCGGTCGTGGCAGGAGCCGACATGGTCAACTGGATCGCGGGCGCCTCGGTCGTCACCGATCAGACCGCCATTGCGTCGCCAGCACCCGCGACGAGCGTGTTCACCCGCAGCGGCCCCGGATCGCGCTAAGCACATGCGGATTGCGCCCATGCGGTTTTCAGCGAGCAGCATCATGCTCGTGACACCACTCTCATGGGGAGGATGAGGTTATGGTTCGAGGTCGTTGTGCCGTTCTCGTGGTGGCCGTTGCGGTGGCCCTGGCGGGGTGCGCCGCGCCGGACGACGCAGTCGACCCCATCGACCCGCCGGCGAGTACCCCCGCGCCCGAGCTGACCGAGCCCCCGGTTGTTCCGCTGGCGCCCACCGGCGAGTTCTCCACTCTCACCGACGGCATGACCACACCGTGGTCGGTCATCCCCCTCGCGACCGGCTCGATGCTCATCAGCGAACGCGACACCGCGCGCGTGTTCGAAGTGACGGCCGATGGCGAACGGCGCCTTGTCGGCACCGTTCCGGGAGTCAGACCTGGCGGCGAAGGGGGGCTTCTCGGCATTGCCGCGCGCGACACCGGCACGCCCTACCTCTACGCCTACTTCACGGCTGCCCGCGACAACCGCATCGTGCGCATCGAGGTGACCGGCGCACCGGGGTCGTATGAACTGGGTGAA
>NZ_JANRKZ010000001.1:0-4588 GCF_033763155.1 Microcella sp. | reverse complement strand
GCGGGGGCACCGCCGCGCGCGCGTCGCGTCAGTGGCGGGGCGGCGACCTCGGGGTGAGCATCCTGAGCCGTCACCTCAGCCTGCCGCGCGGCACGGCGGCTCTGAGGCGGGTCGATGGGTGTGCTCATAAGGGTGTGCTTCGGTAGAGCTGGTGTTTCGAGATGTACTGCACAACACCATCGGGCACCAGGTACCAGACCGGCGAGCCGTGCTCGACACGCTCACGACAGTCTGTTGACGAGATGGCCAGCGCAGGAATCTCGAGCAAGCTTACGTCGCCCTCGGGTAATCCGCGAACAGTGAGGTCGTGGCCTGGGCGGCTCACGGCGATGAAATGCGCGAGGTTCCAGAGCTCGGCAGCGTCTTTCCAATCAAGAATCTGAGCGATCGCATCGGCGCCCGAGATGAAGTACAAATCGGCGTCGGGATGCTGTGCTCGCAGATCGCGGAGGGTATCGATCGTGTAGGTCAGCCCGTCGCGATCGATGTCGACGCGACTCACTCGAAAGCGCGGGTTCGCCGCCGTCGCGATCACCGTCATGAGATAGCGGTGCTCGCTGTCGGTCACACCGTGCTTCTGATACGGCTGCCCGGTCGGAACAAAAACCACCTCATCGAGGTCGAACGCATGCGCCACTTCACTTGCCGCCACGAGGTGACCATGGTGGATCGGGTCAAATGTTCCGCCCATGATTCCCACCCGCGCGCGGTGCGCAGCGGGCCGAGAGGTGGCTGTAGTGGCGATGGGTATCGCGGTGGCGTCAGCCCGGCTCAGTGGCCGGCGTCGTGCCCGTTCGGCTTGTTAGCGGTCTTGTTGCTGTGCCGGTTGGCAACATCGCGATACGCAAACGTCACGAGACCGAGCATGAGGAACACAAGAGCGGCAACGCCCGCGATGACCTCGGCAGGCGCAATCAGCGGCGCGAGCTCTTCTTCAGAGGCGAGAATCACGGTGGCCAGCGTGGTCAGCATTCGGGGCTCCCCGGGTTGATGGGCGGTGACAGCAGGTCCACTCTAGCGAAGGTCATCCGCGAACTTGCCCGGCACCCCGCACGATCCACTTCGTGCTCGTCAGCTCGGGCAAGCCCATTGGGCCCCGCGCGTGTAACTTCTGGGTCGAAATGCCGACCTCGGCACCGAACCCAAACTCGCCCCCGTCGCTAAAGCGGGTCGAGGCGTTGACCATGACGACAGCCGAGTCGACCTCGGCGAGAAAACGCTCGGCGTTGGCCATGTCGCGCGTGATGATCGACTCGGTGTGCTGGGTCGAGAACCGACGAATGTGCTCGAGCGCAGCATCCAGGTCATCGACGATGCCGACGCTCAACTCAAGAGCCATGTGCTCGGTCGCGAAGTCGTCGTCAGTGGCAAGGGGCAGGGTGGGGTCGATGGCGCGAGCACGCTCGTCGCCGCGAACAATCACACTCGATGCCCGCAGAGCGGCAACCAGCGGCGGAAGCAGTGTCTCTGCCGCAGCCCGGTGAATGAGCACGGTCTCGACCGCGTTGCACACGCTCGGGCGCTGCACTTTGGCGTTGTGCACGATGTCGACGGCAAGCTGCTCGTCGGCCGTCTCGTCGAGCACGATGTGCACGACGCCCGCGCCCGTTTCGATCACGGGAACCGTCGACTCACGCACGACCGTCTGAATGAGGTCGGCACTGCCGCGGGGAATCAGCACATCGACGAATCCGCGAGCGCGCATGAGGGCAGTGGCGCCCGGGCGACCGTGCTGATCGATCGTCTGAACCGCGGCACGCGGAAGGCCAACGGAGGCAATCGCGTCTTGCAGGGTTGCCACGAGAACACGATTCGAGCTCTCGGCCGCACTGCCCCCGCGCAACAGCACAGCGTTGCCACTCATGATCGCGAGCGCGGCAATGTCGACGGTGACATTGGGCCGTGCCTCGTAAATCGCGCCGACGACGCCGAACGGAACCCGCACTTCGCTGAGGTGAATGCCATTGGGCAGGCGCGAGCCGCGAACGACCGTGCCCACGGGATCGGGCAAGGCCATGACGTCGCGAACGGCAGACGCGAGGGCCCGAACGCGTGCGTCGTCGAGGCGCAAGCGGTCGAGGAGCCCCTCGCTGAGCCCTGTTGCTCGGCCCCGCTCAAGGTCGTCGGCGTTCGCCGCGACAATCGAGGCCACCGCCGCCTCAAGACCGTTGGCAATCGCGGCAAGAGCGGCGTGCTTGCGGGAGGTGGTGAGGGTGGCGAGAGCTCGCGATGCGATCTGCGCGGCGCGCAACTCGGTGTCGATGATGCCCGCAGACTCGATGTGCCCGGGCAGACCGCCCTCGGCGCCGTGGTGAACAGTAGCTTCGACGGTCGACGACATGGCGTCAGCCTACCGGCGCGGCCTCAAACCACGTGCCGACGACAGCACCCGAGAGGGCCTGAGCCACCTGGTCGGTCGAGGTCAACACGACCGGAATACCCTGACCCGACGCGAGCTTCGCGGCGGCGATCTTGGTGCTCGCTCCGCCCGTTCCGACGCCGGCGGCGCCGATTGTTCCGATCTCAACGGACTCAAGGTCGTCGTCGTGGGCGACCACCGAGATACGTTCGGCCCCGGGCTCGTGCGGCGGCCGCGTGTACAGAGCATCGACATCACTGAGCAGCACGAGCAAGTCAGCATGCACGAGCTCGCTCACCAGGGCCGCGAGGCGGTCGTTGTCACCAAAACGAATCTCTTGCGTCGCGACGGTGTCGTTCTCATTGACGATGATGAGGATGCGCAAGCCCAGCAGTCGTTCCATCGCGCGCTGCGCGTTGCTGCGCGGAGTGGCATTCTCTAGGTCACCCGCGGTGAGCAACACTTGCCCCGCCACGATGCCGTAGCGGTCAAGGCTCTCTTGGTAACGATGGATGAGCACATTTTGTCCCACAGCGGCAGCCGCCTGCTGGGTAGCCAGGTCGGTGGGGCGCTCATCGAGTTTGAGATACGGGATGCCCGTGGCGATGGCACCCGACGACACGAGCACGACCTGCACGCCACGCGCGTGCGCCTCGGCAAGGGCATCCACGAGGGGAGCAATTTGCCCGGCATTGGCGCCGCTGATCGACGATGATCCCACCTTGACCACGATGCGCCGCGCGGCCACGACGGCCTCACGCAGCCCGGCTTCGTGACCGGTGGCGGCCTCGACCTCAGTCATCGCCCTCCTCGTCGTTGTATCGACTGGCATCGCGCTCGGCGATGCGCTCGGCTTCAAGCTCGGCCCGCGCCGCGGCCTTCGCATCCATTCGCTCGTAGTAGCTCTGACGGCGCTGGCTCGTCGACGGCCGGTTGAGGGCATCGAGTCGAGGGTCAGTGCCTCGCGGAGCGGTCATGAGCTCGGCAGCGCTCGTGAGGGTGGGCTCCCAGTCGAAGACCACACCATCGCCGGGGCCGATGACGACAGTCGCACCCGCAACGGCTCCCGCCGCGAAGAGCTGGTCTTCGATACCAATCTTTGCGAGGCGGTCGGCGAGATAGCCCACGGCTTCATCGTTGCGGAAGTCGGTCTGTTGCACCCATCGCTCGGGCTTGGCTCCGAGAATGCGGTAGAGATTGCCGTCAGAGCCGCCCTCGACAACGATGCGGAACTCTTCGGTGTTGACGGCGCGGGGGCGCAGCACGATGCGCTCGCGCACAACGGCCTCAGCGGCCTTCGCCGCACGGTCGGCGTCAACGAGCTCGGCGAGAGCGAAGGTGAGCGCGCGAAGGCCCTCACGGCTCACGGCGCTGATCTCGAACACGCGGTAGCCGCGGGCCTCGAGCTCGGGCCGCACGAACTCGGCGAGCTCACGCCCCTCGGGCACGTCGACCTTGTTGAGCGCGATCAACTGTGGGCGCTCGAGCAGGGGCACTTGGCCGTCAGGAACCGGGTAGGCGGCGAGTTCGGTCAGGATGATGTCGAGGTCGCTCAGGGGATCGCGACCCGGCTCGAGCGTGGCGCAGTCGAGCACGTGCAAAAGAGCGCTGCATCGCTCGACGTGACGCAAGAATTCGAGGCCGAGACCCTTGCCCTCGCTCGCGCCCTCGATAAGGCCAGGAACATCGGCGACCGTGAAGCGCGATTCGCCCGACTCGACGACCCCGAGGTTGGGGTGCAACGTCGTGAAGGGGTAGTCAGCGATTTTGGGCTTCGCTGCTGAGATCGCGGCAATGAGGCTCGACTTGCCGGCGCTCGGGTAGCCCACGAGGGCGACGTCGGCCACCGTCTTGAGTTCGAGGACGATGTCGCCCTCCCAGCCCGCGGTGCCGAGCAGCGCAAAGCCAGGCGCTTTACGCTTCGTGGTCGCGAGCGCCGCATTGCCGAGGCCGCCCTGGCCACCCGGGGCGACGACGATGCGCATGCCCGGTTCAGTGAGGTCGGCGAGCTCGGTGCCGTCGGCATCGCGAACGACCGTGCCGATCGGAACCGGAAGTTCGAGGTCGGCGCCCGTGAAGCCCGAGCGATTGTCGCCCATGCCGGGGCCGCCGTTGTCGCTCGAGCGGTGGGGGCGCCGGTGATAGCCGAGCAACGTGGTCTCGTGGGCGGCCGCGACGAGCACAATGTCGCCGCCGTCTCCCCCGTTGCCGCCATCGGGGCCCGCGAGG